>NZ_JBOCUM010000002.1:0-300672 GCF_050606005.1 Rahnella sp. PAMC25617 | reverse complement strand
GCCGACGCCCACGACCTTGATTTTGAATTTGACTTGAGCTTGAGCTTGAGCTTGAGCTCAAAGCACATGTGATGCGCCCCCCACATCCATTCTCATCTCCCGCAACTCCATAGCAACTATTGTTGTTTTACATCTTTTGTTCCTGACTTTAATAATCCCTGTTAACGACGTGTTGCGAATAAAGGGAAAAACGATGGGATACCGTTTAAGTTTGCTGGAAAAAAGTCCGCTGGATGAGCATGAAGATGCCGCAGGGGCATTACGCCGGACGCTGGAACTCGCCAGAAATGCAGAACGCTGGGGCTATCACCGGTTCTGGCTGGCGGAGCATCATAATACTGACAAACTGGCGATCTCTTCGCCGGAAATCGTGATCGCCTGGATCCTCGCGCATACGCAGCACCTGCGGGTGGGTTCCGGCGGCGTCATGCTGCAACATTACAGTCCGTATAAAGTGGCGGAAAATTTTAATCAGCTGGCGTCACTTGCCCCCGGCCGCGTGGATATCGGCATTGGCAAAGCGCCGGGCGGATTACCGCTTTCGACCCATGCGCTGCAATACGCGGTGGATCCGGCACGTAAGGGCGATTTTGCGGAACAATTGCGTCAGCTCGACGACTGGCTTTCAGTGCCCGTCAGAGGCAAAGACGCCGATGCGCTTTCTGCTACCCCACAGCCGCCGCAGTCCGCCTTACGTTTCTTATTAGGTGCCAGCGAACAAAGCGCCCGTCTGGCTGCCAGTCTCGGCTGGAATTTCGTCTTTGCTGCGCACCTGAATGCCGACGAGCGCGATATTTCCAGCGCCCTTTCCGCTTATTCGCACGACAGTCATGGCAAACGCGCGCTTCTGGCTGTGCCGGTAATTGTCGCTGACACCACCGAACAGGCCGCACGGCTGGTGGATAAAACGCAGCGGTATCGCGTTATCACCAGCGACGGGCAAAGCGTCAACGTCGGCAGCCAGGAACAGGTTGAGGCGTATCTGCGTCAGTCAAAAGCCAAATCTCATCGTATTGAAGAACGTCAGTCTGAAGTGCTGTACGGCACCGGTGAGGATGTTCATCAGCAACTGGAAGCGTTGCAGGCAAGGTACGGTGTGGAAGAATTTATCATTGATACGCCGGTTTCTCAGCCCCGTGCGCGCCTGCGTTCCCTCGAACTGTTAGCCACGTCCAGCGTTGCGCTGGCTTAAGGACACACGATGAGCCACGTGATCCGCCTTGCTCAGGAATCAGAAGCGGCTGCGCTGCACAGCCTTTTGCAAAAAGCTTACGCGCCGCTGCTGGAACATGGCATTCATTTCACCATCACCCGCGCCAGCGTTGAGGATGTGCGGGATGTTATCCGCAATGAAACCACGTATGTGCTGGAAAAAGACGGCGTACTGACGGCGACGCTGACCACGCGTTTTCTGTGGACGCCTGCGAAAAATCATCTTGCGCCGTGGCCGTTTGTTCACTGGTTTGCAGTGGCGGAACACGCCAAGGGTCAGGGTTTTGGCAATGAAATTATCCGCTACGTCGAAGAAACATTCTTACGCGACACGCTGAAATCACCGGCGGTGTATCTGGCGACGGCGGTAAACCATCCGTGGCTGACCGCATTGTATCAGCGACGCGGTTACGAGCCGTTTCATCGGGCGACCAATCCGCTGGGCGTCGAACTGGTGTATCTGCGCAAAATTCTCAATCAGCAGGCTTTTGATGCCCAGGAGCAGGCGCTGCTCGTTCGCTCTGTCGCTGAATTACGCACGCTGGCTTAACGGCGTCTGAATAATATAATCTTAAGGATGAATCAATGAGTCAGAAAAAACAGTTACGTCTGGGTGCCATTATTCAGGGTGCGTCCGGAAATATGTCCGCATGGCGTCATCCGGATGCCGTCGCTGATGCCAGTATTAATATTCAGTTCTGCCAGCAATTAGCGCAACGAGCCGAACAGGCTAAGTTTGATTTCTTATTTGTCGCCGACGGACTTTATATTACTGAGAAATCTATTCCGCATTTTCTCAACCGTTTTGAGCCGATTACCCTGCTTTCAGCGTTGTCGCTGGTGACTCAAAAAATCGGCCTGGTGGCGACATTATCGACCTCTTACAGCGAACCGTTTACCGTCGCACGCCAGTTCGCCAGCCTCGATCATCTGAGCGGTGGCCGTGCGGGCTGGAACGTCGTGACCTCGCCGCTGGAAGGTTCGGCGAAAAACTTCTCCCGCGATAAACATCCTGAACATGACGAACGTTACCGCATTGCCAGCGAATACGTCAGCGTGGTGAAAGGCCTGTGGGACTCGTGGGAAGAAGACGCGTTTGTGCGCAACAAAAGCACCGGCCAGTTCTTTGCGCCACAGAAACTGCACACGCTCAATCACCACGGTAAATACTTCTCGGTGCAGGGACCGCTGAACGTCGGACGCTCGCCGCAAGGCCGTCCGGTAGTCTTTCAGGCCGGAGCATCTGAACAGGGCAAAGCCTTTGCCGCCGAAGCTGCCGACGCTATTTACACCCGTCAGGAAACCCCGGAACTGGCACGCGAATTCCGTCTCGACGTCCAGCGCCAGTTAGCAGAACACGGCCGTGACGCTGAGGACATCCGCGTCTTCCAGGGTATCAGCGTGATTATCGGCGACTCGTCTGCCGATGCCGAACGCAAGTACCAGGAAACCGCGCAACTGGTGACGCTGGAAAGCGCGCTGGATTATCTAGGCCGCTACTTTGAGCATCACGATTTTGCGCAATACGATCCGGATGCTCCATTCCCGGACATCGGAGATTTAGGGCAAAACAGTTTCCGCAGCACGACAGATGAAATCAAACGCAACGCTCATGAACACGGACTGACACTACGACAGGCCGCGCTGGAAGCCGCCACTCCACGCCCGACCTTCTCTGGCACTGCCGAAGACGTCGCCGACGGTCTGGAACACTGGTTCACCTCAGGCGCAACCGACGGTTTTATCGTTCGCGGCGGCACCCCGACGGCATTCGATGATTTCATCGACAGCGTGATCCCGATTTTGCAGGCACGCGGGTTATACCGGACGGACTATGAGGCGCAGACCCTGCGGGGGAATCTGGGGTTAAGTGAGCCGGAGAATCAATTCACTGCTAAGAGTGTGCATTCCGATGCACTGACGGTTTAAGGTCAACACCTTGGGTTGCCACCCAAACCGGCCCTAAGAGGCGCCTATCGCCGCGCCTCTTAGGAATCTCCGGCTCTTTCACTGCGCGCTCCGCTCGCTGGCTATGTTTCAGGTATCGCAGCGACAGGCTGGAAATCTTGCCGCTTTGCGGTTCCTTCTCTCGGTCTTCGAGCCATAGGTCTCGAAGCCGCTCCGTTCAGCAAGATTTCTGAATCGCCCGCACGATCTTAAATTCAAAAGCGGGATTGTTTTTCATCTTTTAAAAAGGTTGATTGGCGTGATCAAAAATGGCACCGAATGAACGGTTCGAGACCCAAGGCTCGACACCTGAAATTCGGGAATCGCGCAGCGATGACATTTTGCGCCACTCACTGATGCAACAGGACATGTCCGTCGTACCTGCGACAGCGCGCAGTTAAAAAAGCGCGGAGTCCAGAGGCCCGCGCGTTACCGGGTCTCTGGTCGGTGTGGGCCGACGCCAGCAACCCTGAGTTTGAGGCAGTCACTCAAAAAACAGAGTTAGGCCGCGACGTGCTGGCGCGTATCGTTTATGGCAGCCGTTATTCCCTGCTGATTAGCCTGGCGGCGATGGTTGTCGCGGTCAGTATCGGCACCCTGCTTGGCCTGCTGGCGGGTTTATTCAAAGGGCCGCTGGATGAGCTGATCAGCCGCGCGGTGGACGTGGTTTCAGCCTTTCCGGATTTGCTGCTGGCGCTGATGCTGATTGCCTTTACCGGTCCCGGCACCACCAATCTGATTTTCGCACTCGGCGTGGCGTCAGTGCCCCGCTTCACCCGCGTAGTGCGGGCACAAACCTTTCTGGTGATGTCTTCAGGCTATGTCGAACAGGCGCGCACGCTGGGGCTGAAGCGCCATGTGCTGGTCTGGCGGCATGTGTTGCCGCACGCCATTGCGCACGTTCCGGCGCTGGCGACGCTCGGGCTGGGCACGGCGATTATCGGCACCGCCGGGCTGAGTTTTCTCGGTATGGGCCCGCAACCGCCGACCGCCGAATGGGGGCTGATGCTGGCCGAAGGCCGTAATTATCTGCGTAATGCCTGGTGGATTGGCGACTGGCCGGGCGTGGCAATCACCCTGACCGTGATTTCAGTCAACACACTCGGGCGTTACTGGCAGGCCACTTTTGAAGGAAAACGTCCATGAGCGACGAACTGTTAATTGATATCCAAAACCTGTCGATTTTCTTTCCGTCGGCAAAGGGTGAAAAAGCCGCCGTCAGCGGGCTGAATCTGCAACTGCGTCGCGGGGAATCCGTGGCATTTGTCGGTGAATCCGGCTCAGGGAAAACCGTGATAGCCCGCAGCCTGCTCGGCTTACAGGATGGCAAAGCGCGTATTACTGCCGATCGTTTTGTTATTGGCGGTGAAGACATGCTTGGCGCCAGCCAGCGGCGCTGGCGTAAAATTCGCGGCAGCCAGATTGGCTATGTATTGCAGGACGCGCTGGTGTCGCTCGATCCGTTACGGCAGGTCGGGCGGCAGCTTCGCGATGCGCTGACCGCCAGCCGCAAAACCGATCCGAAGTTGCTCAGCGAGCAGGTGATCGCCTCTCTGAAATCGGTCGGATTTCCCGATGCGCAAAACCGCCTCAGTGCCTATTCGCATCAGCTTTCCGGCGGGTTGCGTCAGCGGGTTTTGATTGCCACCGCGCTGGCCGGAAATCCCGGTTTACTGATTGCCGATGAACCGACCACCGCGCTGGACATGACGGTGCAAAAACAGATCCTGGATTTGCTGCAACAGCGGCGCGATAAAGGCGAAAGCCTGCTGCTGATCAGCCACGATTTGTCGGTGGTCGGGCAACTGGCAGACCGTATTCTGGTGATGCATCAGGGCAAAGTGGTTGAGGAAGGTTGCGGCGAAAAGCTGCTGTCCGCGCCGGACCATCCCTATACGCAACAGCTACTGGCGGCGGTTCCCAGCCCCGCGACGCGCGGTCTTAAGCTTTCTGGCAAACGTGGTGAACCGCTGCCTGCACGCAATATTTCCGTTTCTAATCCGGTGCTGGAAGCCCGTCATATCAGCAAAGCGTACGCCGGTAAAACCGTGGTCAGTCACGTCAGTCTGTAACTGTTTGCCGGTGAAACGCTGGGCATTGTCGGCGAATCTGGCTCAGGGAAAACTACGCTGGCGCGGATGATCCTCGGGCTGACCGAACCGGTATCCGGCACGATAGAAATTCAGGGGCAGCGCTGGAGCCAGGTTCCGGAAGCGCAGCGCAGACTGCAACGTCGTGGTATCCAGCTGATTGCGCAGGATCCGCTGAGTTCATTTGATCCGCGCTATAACGTGGAAAAAATCATCGGCGAAAGCCTCGACTGCGTGGGCATTTTTGATGAGGAACGGCGCAACCGCGTCCGTCAGTTGCTGGATGAAGTGCAGCTTGGCGACAGTTTTCTGCACCGTTATCCGCGTGAATTGTCCGGCGGACAGCGTCAGCGAGTGGCGATTGCCCGTGCTTTTGCGCCGAATCCTGCGCTGCTGGTGGCCGATGAACCGGTCAGCGCGCTGGATGTTTCGATTCAGGCGCAGGTACTGGATTTGCTGGCAAAAATGCAGGCCGAACACCGCACCGCGCTGTTATTTATCTCCCATGATTTAGGCGTGGTGCATCATCTGGCTGACCGGGTGATGGTGATGAAAGACGGCAGCGTCGTGGAGCACGGAAATGTCGATGATGTGTTCTACCATCCGGCGCATCCTTGGACGAAAAATCTGATTGATGCGCTGCCGGTTGTCAGTTCAAACCGGCACAATAAAGATTATCCGCTCCGGTATTATGCATAATATTACGCCCCGCATATCGTTAGCGATTTAAAGCATTTGTCGCAGGCAACCGAAAAGTTAATATTCCTTTAAGGAAATATGCGCGTTATTTATATTAACCAGCGGGAGTATGCATGATCACTGTCAGCGGACTGAATAAATCATTTAACCAATTCCCTGCCCTGTCGGATATTAATTTCACCGTAAATAAAGGTGAAGTGGTTTCGATTATTGGCCCATCAGGTTCCGGGAAATCCACTCTGTTACGTTCGCTGAATTTGCTGGTCAGGCCCGATTCCGGCCAGATCCAGATTGGAGATAAACACATTAATGCGGACACACTCACCCGCAGACAAACAGCCGATTTTCGCCGCCAGACTTCGATGGTTTTTCAGCACTACAATTTGTTTAAAAATAAAACCGCACTGGAAAACATCACTGAGATCTTACGTTTTACCCAAAAACTGAACAAAGCGCAGGCACGCGAACGGGGTGAAGAATTGCTGGCGCAGGTGGGTCTGGCGCACAAAGCGGCGGCTTATCCCGGCACACTCTCCGGCGGACAGCAGCAGCGCGTCGGCATCGCCCGCGCCATGGCCGTTGATCCGCAGGTCATTTTATTCGATGAGCCCACGTCTTCCCTGGATCCTGAAATGCGCCGTGAAGTGCTGAACCTGATTGAAGGACTGGCCGGACGCGACTTAACCATGATGATCGTCACGCATGAAATGGGTTTTGCACGGGATGTCTCTGACCGGATATTTTTCATGGAGCACGGTCATATTATCGAACAAGGCGAACCGGCCAAAATCTTCCAGACCGGCTCTTCGAACCGCACCCGTTCTTTCTTACACGATTATGCCTGATGGCCGTACACGGAACTTTGCACAATGAATTTTGATTTTCCTTATATGCTCGGCGTTATTCCGCAGATCCTCGTTTATCTTCCCGTGACCTTGCTGATTTCATTGCTTTCCATTTTGCTGGCTACCGTTCTGGGTATTATTTTCGCCCTGTTACTCAGGGCCGGTAAAATACCCGCGGCTTTCGCCCACCTTTATATTTCCTTCTTTCGCGGCACGCCGGTTCTGGTGCAGTTACTGATTATTTATTTTGGTTTGCCGCAAATTATTCCTTCGATGAATTCACTGAGCGCCATGAATGCGGTGATCCTCGGTTTAAGCTTAAACACGTCCGCTTATCTGGCGGAAATCTTTCGTGCCGCCATCGACTCTGTTGATAAAGGGCAGCTGGAAGCCTCTCTGGCCTCCGGACTGAGCATGTTTAAAGCCTCCAGCCGCATTCTGTTTCCGCAAGCCTGCCGCAATGCCATTCCGGCGACCGGCAACGTGTATATCGGCCTGATCAAGAACTCTTCGCTGGCGTTCACTTTAGGCGTTAGCGAACTGCTGGCCGCCGGAAAAATGGTGGCTACAGAATCGCTGAAATTCTTCGAAGCGTATTTCGCCGTGGCGCTGGTCTACTGGGCGCTGACCATCATTTTCAGTGAGTTACAGCGTCGCCTCGAAAAACATCTCGGCAAACCTTATGCCGGTTAAACAGGAAATTATGTTATGCGATTGTTAACACTGGCGATTTGTTCGCTCCCTCTTCTGCTGACCGCATGTGATAAACCCGCCGAAAAAGCGGATGACGAACCGGTTCTGCGGGTGGGTGCGACACCCGACGGTTATCCGCACTATTTCAAAGAGGGCGACACCATCAAAGGTTTCAGCGCGGACATTCTCAACGCCGTTGCCGGTAAGATTCACTATAAAGTTGAATGGGTAACGTCCGACTGGGTGGGCGTGCTGGGCTCTCTGGAAACCGGCAAAGTGGATACCGTGGGCAATTTCGCCGACACGCCGGAGCGGCGCAAAAAATATGATTATTCGGCGCCCTACTATTACTCAGCGGCGCAGTTAGCGGTGAGTAAAAACAACACCACCATTCATGGTTTGCAGGACATGAAAGGCAAAACCGTCGCCGCCGATCTCGGTTCGAACTATGCCAAAGTCCTGAAAGAGTTTGACCCGAAAAATGAAATCAAGCTGGTGACCTTCGAGGGGATGGATGTGGTGGTTAACAGCGTGGCGCAGGGAAAAGTGGATGCCTATGTTTCCGGCCAGGTGATCCTGCTCGGGCAGATCAAGCATAAAAATCTGCCGCTGAAAGTTGTCGGTGAACCGTTTGGCCTGAAACAGGTCGCCCTGCCGTTCAGGAAAGATGCGCGCGGAGAAGCACTGAAACAGAAAGTGGATGTCGCACTGGGCGAATTACGGGCAGACGGGACATTGAAGAAGATTTCTGAAAAATGGTTCGACCGGGATCTGAGTGTGGATACAGAATTAACGTCAGTCAGCAAAAGACAATAAACCTGCCGTCTCTCCAGTCTGAAAACCCCGCCGGAACCAGGCGGGGTTTTCTTTTACGTCCGCAACCCCTGACGACGTTTTATCGATTTACCGGCCAGATACGCCAGCGAGGCGCACAG
Source organism: Rahnella sp. PAMC25617 (assembly GCF_050606005.1). Taxonomy (NCBI): domain Bacteria; kingdom Pseudomonadati; phylum Pseudomonadota; class Gammaproteobacteria; order Enterobacterales; family Yersiniaceae; genus Rahnella; species Rahnella sp. PAMC25617. The sequence continues at coordinate 292,251 of NZ_JBOCUM010000002.1, read as the reverse complement.
CAGGTAATACATCAGCCCGACCAGCAGGAAGATTTCTGCCGGATAAATTTGTACCCGGTTATTCACCTGTCCGGCGACGGTGGTCAGTTCCGGCACGTTGACGATAAACGCCAGCGACGTGTCTTTCACCAGAGAGATCAGCAGCCCGAGATACGACGGCAGCAAATTCGGCCACGCCTGCGGTAACAGCACGAACAACAACACTTTGCCGTTACTCATGCCGGACGCAATTCCCGCTTCAGTTTGCCCGCGCGGCAAGGCTTCCAGACCGGCCAGCGTCGAATGCATCACCGCCGCCGAGGTAAACCAGGCCAGCGCCAGAATCACCGTCATCGGTCCGGGGATCGACCCGCCAAATACCACCGGCAGCAGGAAATACAGCCAGAAAATCACGAATATCAGCGGAATACCGCGGATAAACGATGCCCAGATAAACAGAATTTTCCGCGTCCAGCCGCCGAAACGCCACGCCAGCGCCGCCATCAGCACACCGAACACTAACGCCAGAACACCCGCCGATGCCGCCATCATTAGCGTCAGCAATACTCCGCCCGGCTCGCCATCCGCCAGCCTTCCCCACAACAGATAAGTGAAATTATCGTGTATAACGGACCAGTCAAACTCCATCGCGGGTTTCCTCCTTCATTACCACCTGCGGCCTGTGCTGCGGTCGTTTCGGGCCAAACGCCGTCATCAGCCAGCCGAGGATCAGTCCGAGCGCCAGATACAGCAGCGTCCCGACGGCGAAACTCTCAAAGGCGTGCGCGTTATAACTTTCTATCTGGCTGACCTGATACGTCAGTTCCGAAAAACCAATACCTGTCGCCAGCGAGGAAAGCTTCATCAGGTTGAGATACTGGCCGGTGATAGGCTGCCACGCGTTGATCAACGCCTGCGGCAGGAGAATCGAAAGCAGCAGCGTTTTACGGCTGAACCCCTGAGAAATCGCCGCTTCGGTCTGGCCCTTAGGCACAGAATTCAGCCCGGCCTGCACTTCTTCCACCAGAAACGCCGCCGTGAACAGTGCCAGCCCCCAGGCCGCACACAGAAATTCCGGCGTCAGCCACGCAATGTTGCCCGGAAACGTCGCCCACGGATGGTTGTCGCCGATATAAAAACGCCAGCTTTGCGGCAGCGCGCCGTACGCCGCGAAATACCAGAACAGCAGTTGTACCAGCAGCGGCGTGTTGCGAAAAACAGAGACAAAGGCTGCCACCGCACCGCGTGCCAGACGCGACGAACTCAGGCGCAGCGCCTGCAGCAACACCGTCAGTAACGTGGCGAGCAGGCTGCCAACAATGCTGACATACAGCGTGGTGAGGAAGCCGGCTATTATCCATTGCAGAGGCTGGCCGGTCAGCACGCCAGCCCAGTCGGGATGCCAGTTCATAGCGCGGCTCCGCTTTGCGGATGCAGCGGGAACAGGACTTTCTGCAGAAACCGCTGCGCACGCGGATGTTGCGGACGCAGGAAGAAATCTTCCGGCTGCGCCTGTTCAAGAATTTCACCGCCGTCCATGAAAATCACCCGGTCAGCGATTTCACGGGCAAAACTCATCTCGTGCGTCACCACAATCATGGTGATGCCGCTTTTCGCCAGTTCCTGCATCACCAGTAATACTTCGCCGATCATTTCCGGATCCAGCGCCGACGTCGGTTCATCAAATAAAATGATGCCCGGATCGGTGATTAACGCTCTGGCAATCGCCACCCGCTGCTGCTGACCGCCGGAAAGCTGCTCAGGATAATGCAGCGCTTTATCGCCCAGCCCGACGCGTGTCAGCAATGCACGTGCCTTTTCGCGTGCCTGAGTTTTCTTCCAGCCATGTACTTTGATCAGCGCCAGACTGACGTTGTCTTCGGCGGTGAGATGGGCATATAGGTTGAACTGCTGAAATACAAAGCCGATGTGCGTGCGCAACTGGCGTAATGCGGCGCCTTTGAGATTGCGCATCGGCTGGTTAGCGATAAGAATTTCACCGCTGCTGACCGATTCCAGCTGATTAATCAGCCGGATCAGCGTGGATTTTCCCGAACCGGAGGGCCCGCAAACTGCCACCACTTCGCCGCTGTCCACACGCAAATCCACGTTACGGATAACCTCATGCGGACCAAAAGATTTACTGACCTGGCGGAATTCAACGGCTGCCGTTTTTCCGGCGGATGAATGTGAAAAAACCGCAGACGTCGCTGCGGTTGAGAGAGTGTCTTGCTGCATGTGTCTTACCTTGCATAAAACAGATTATTTGGCTTCGATTTTGAACAGACGCGGCTGAGGTGATTTAGTCTGCGGACCGAACCAGACGTTATAAATGCTGACCGCCTGACCGTTTTTCTCCAGATTCAGCAGCTCGTCATTAACCACTTTCAGCAGGCTGGTTTCGCCTTTTTTCACGCCCACGCCAATCTCTTCTTTGCTCAGTAATTCAGGCAGCACTTTGTATTTTGCTTTGTCCGGCGCGCCATCCAGCAAACCCGCCAGAATGGTGCTGTCCTGAGTAATGGCCTGCACGTTGCCGTTACGCAGCGCAGAAAGTGCCAGCGGAATATCGTCATAAGACAGCACGCGGGACTGCGGGAAGCGGTTATGCAATTCCTGCTCGCCGGTGGTGCCTTTCACCGCGCCGATACGCGCCGTGGCATACGCATCCAGTTTATCTGGCGAATTTGCCGGCACCAGGAACTGCTGGCCGGTGACGAAATACGGCACGGAGAAGTCGATCACTTTCGCGCGTTCCGGCGTGATGGTGATATCAGCCACAATCAGATCCGCTTTACCGGACTGTAACAATGGAATGCGGTTCGCCGGATTAGTCGGCACCAGTTGCAATTTCACACCCAGCGTTTTCGCCAGTGCTTTAGCGAAATCTACGTCATAACCCACGATGTCATGCGTTTTGGCATCCACAGACCCAAACGGCGGATTGGAATCGAAGGTCGCGACCTTCACCACACCGGCTTTCTTGATGTCCGCCAGCTGATCTGCGTGCGCGGCAAAAGAAGAAATCGTGCTGAGCGCCAGAAATAATCCGGCGGCAATCTTGGTTTTATTTACGTTAATGACAGCCATCGTTTTTCCTTATGAATAGTCTTCAGAGGGCTTATGCCCCAATTTTTCAAAGTGGAGTATTCAGAACAAATACAGACCTGTTTTTCTTTTGTAAGTCAGAGAATTGCACAAGGGATGAAGGCGGTGCCACTAACAAAAAGGGATATAGATGGGTGATTTAGGCATAAGGAGAGGAGATGTTGGGTTTGGGGGCCAAACTGCCCCTAAGGTCAAGGTCGTGGGCGTCGGCCCACACCGACAACACCTTGGGTTGCCACCCAAACTGGCCTCAAGAGGCGCCTATCGCCGCGCCTCTTAAGAATCTCCGGCTCTTTTACTGCGCGCTCCGCTCGCTGGCTATGTTTCAGGTATCGCAGCGACAGGCTGGAAAGCTTGCCGCTTTGCGGTTCCTTCACTCGGTCCTGGAGCCTCTGGTCTCCAGGCCGCTCCGTTCAGCAAGCTTTCTGAATCGCCCGCACGATATTAAAATCAAAGGCAGATTGTTTTTCATCTTTTAGAAAAGCAGATTGGCGTGCTCAAAATTCANNGCTGAACGGAGCGGCTTCGAGACCTGTGGCTCGAAGACCGAGAGAAGGCAGTGCGAAGCACCTGGATTTGCGCCACTCACCAATGCGCCAGAACATGTCCGTCATACCCGCGACAGCGCGCAGTGAAAAAAGCGCGGAGTCCAGAGGCCCGCGCGTTACCGGGTCTCTGGTCGGTGTGGGCCGACGCCCACGGTTTTGAAGTTGCAGTTGCAGTTGCAGTTGCAGTTGCAGTTGCAGTTGCAATTGAAGTTGAAGTTGAAGTCAAAGGCCGATCACACGCCCCCCCGGCCTGTAATTCCCTGATTTTCCTAAAATCCCCCTCTTTGTACATTCCGTTACACGCCGATACCAATCACTCACGGACAGCAGCGATCCACATGCCTATTATTCTTTCACCGGCCCCGCAGTGGGGTGGACACTTAAACTAAGATTCTTAAGGAATTACACATGAAAAAAGTATTAGCTCTGGTTGTTGCCGCTGCAATGGGCCTGTCTTCAGTTGCTTTCGCTGCTGAAACCACTGCAACGCCAGCACCTGCTGCAACAGCAACTACCGCTGCTCCGGCTCATGCAACTAAGCATAAAGCGCATAAAAAACCTGTGCAGAAAGCTCAGGCTGCCAAGAAACACAAAAAAGCAGCTAAGAAAGCACCAGTAGCTCAGAAAGCTCAGGCCGCTAAAAAACACGTAAAACACGCTAAAAAAGCTGCACCAGTAGCTCAGAAAGCTCAGGCTGCTAAAAAACACGTGAAACACGCTAAAAAAGCTGCACCGGTAGCTCAGAAAGCCCAGGCTGCTAAAAAACACGTGAAACATGCTAAGAAAGCTGCACCAGCTGCAAAAGCAACGCCAGCAGCATAAGTAGTCAGTAAGAAGTCTTTGTGAGCGTATCTACTCACCATTATCAAGACTGATGATTTAACACCCGGTTCGCCGGGTGTTTTTTTCTCCGGTTCTTTATCTTGAGGTACTGATGGAAGATGCTGCGCCGCTACCTGTTCGAAATCACCCTGTGCTCTCTGATCCTCTGCGGTCTGATCACCCTGTTCTTCTACTTCTGAAGTATCCCGGATGACGTCCGTCATCTTCTCAAAAGATTGAGTTATCAGACAAATCTATCCAACACGAAAGATAACCGTCTATAATCGTTCCATAATAACTGGTTATCGGGTTCTCCCTGTTTTCAAGGTCAGAATGTTATGCGCATCGCGTTACCGCTTTTTTTGTGCTTTTTCTGTTTTACCGCCAGTCCTCTTGTTCATGCAGATTCTCCGGATGATGCAGACAGCGACACACCTTCAATCAGCTTAAAAGAAAAAACGGCCCTGTTCTTCGGTCACGATCAGCGAACTCAGGTTTCTGCGGCGGCGCACTGGCCGTGGCAGGCCATCGGTCAGATTGAAACCGAAAGCGGTAATTTATGTACCGCCACCCTGATTTCCAAACATCTGGTCCTCACCGCCGGTCACTGTGTTCTCGCGCCTCCGGGTAAGATCGACAAAGTCATTGCCCTGCGTTTTATTTCTCACAATCAGAAATGGCGTTATCAGATAACGGCATTGCAAACCCTGGTGGATCCTAAGCTCGGTAAGAAACTGAAAGCCGATGGCGATGGCTGGATCGTTCCGCCAAAAGCCGCACCGTTCGATTTCGCGCTGGTCCGTCTGACGGATGAAAAGCTGGCGTTACCGATCAAACCCCTGCCGTTGTGGGAAGGTTCACGCGATGATCTGACTGCGCTGCTCAAGCAGGAAGGCAGAAAAGTGACACAGGCAGGCTATCCGGAAGATCATCTGGATGATTTATACGTGCATCAGGATTGTCTGGTGACAGGCTGGGCACAACCGGGCGTGTTATCGCATCGCTGCGACACGCTGCCGGGCGACAGCGGTTCGCCATTGTTGCTGAAAAATGCTGACGGCTGGTCGTTGGTCGCGATTCAAAGTTCCGCGCCTGCCGCGCAGGATCGCTATCTTGCAGACAACCGCGCGCTGGCCGTTCCGGCCATTCGTGACGCACTGAACACGCTGTCTTCTGGCGTCATCAGCGCCAGCACACCGGTGAAGGCTCCCGTTCAGTAAACGTCTGAATCACCGTTACAGAGCATAAAAAAACCGCCTTAGTCTGTAAGGCGGTTTTTTAGTTTAGAGAACCGGTTAAACCAGCTGTTCCATGGTCTGCAGGATACGTTTATCCGAAATCGGATACGGCGTGCCCAGTTGCTGAGCGAAGTAGCTGACGCGCAGCTCTTCAATCATCCAGCGCACTTCTTTTACATCCTCACTTTGCTGACGCACCGGCGGCAGTTTGTTGAACCACTGCTGCCATTGCTGCTGGATGTTTTCCACTTTTAACATCTGTGCACGGTCGCGGTGCGGATCCATGGCCAGTTTGTCCATCCGGCGTTCAATCGCCTGCAAATAACGCAGCGTATCCGGCAGACGCTTCCAGCCGTTTTGCGTCACGAATCCGCGATAAATCAGCCCGGACATTTGCGCTTTGATATCAGAAAGCGCCAGCGCCATGGTGATATCAATCCGCCCTTTCAGCCGCTTGTTGATGCTGAAAACAGTCGTCAGGATTTGCTCCACCTGAATCGCAATCTGTACCACCGTCTCATTCAGGTTGGCGCGTACGTGCTCATGCAGTTTCGCAAAATCTTCCTCGCGCCACACCAGGCCGCCGGATTCAGCAATCAGTTTGTCGATACCGCAGGAAATGCAGTCGTCGATCAGATCCAGCACTTTACCGTACGGGTTAAAGTACAGCCCCAGTTTGGCTTTGTTCGGCAACTTCTCGTGCAGGTATTTGACCGGAGAAGGAATGTTCAGCAACAGCAAACGCCGCATACCGCTGAGCATCGCCTGTTGCTGTTCCAGCTCGCTGTCGAACAAACGGATCGCCACGCTGTCTTTCTCATCGACAATCGCCGGATAGGCTTTCACTTCGTAGCCGCCACGTTTTTGCTCGTAGCGTTCCGGCAACGTACCGAAACTCCAGACATGCAGATCGCGCTGTTCGATGCCGTCATCCGCCACCGCAGACAGCGTTTGCTGAACCTGCTCTTTCAGGCCGGATTTCAGTGCCAGCAGGTCTTTGCCCTCACGCAGCGTTTTGTTTTTGTCATCAACAATGCGGAAGGTCATTTTGAGATGATCGGGCACCTGATCCAGCTGCCAGTCTTCACGTGACACCGTCACGCCACTCATCTTACGCAGCTCTTTTTCCATCGCATCGAGCAATGGCATTTCGAACGGTTTAATGCGACCGAGTAAAGCGTCGGCGTAATTCGGTGCCGGAACAAAATTGCGGCGAACCGGTTTTGGCAGCGATTTAATCAGCGCCATAATCAGGTCGCGGCGAATGCCAGGGATCTGCCAGTCGAAACCTTCTTCCGTCACCTGATTGAGCAGCGGCAACGGAATATGCACCGTCACACCGTCGGCATCCGTACCCGGTTCAAACTGATAAGTGACGCGCAGTTTGAGATTGCCCTGATGCCAGAAGTTGGGGTAATCGTGGGCGCTGATGTTGCCCGCGCCCTCTTTAATCAGCATGCTTTTTTCAAAGTTCAGGCTGTCCTGCGGCTGTTTTTTCCACCAGGTATCAAAGTGGCGCGCAGACACGACTTCCTGCCCGATGCGCTGCTCATAGAACAGGAACAGGGTTTCGTCATCGACCAGAATATCGCGGCGACGGGATTTGTGTTCCAGCTCTTCGACTTCGGTACGCAGACGCAGGTTAGCGCGGAAGAACGCGTGACGCGTCTGCCAGTCGCCTTCCACCAGCGCGTGACGAATAAACAGCTCGCGGGAAACCACCGGATCAATCGTGCCATAGTTCACACGACGCGCCGCCACAATCGGCAGGCCGTACAGCGTGACTTTTTCCGTTGCCATCACCGCGCCCTGTGCCTTTTCCCAGTGCGGTTCGCTGTAACTGCTTTTCGCCAGATGCTGCGCCAGCGGCTCGATCCATTCCGGTTCGATACGCGCGGCAATGCGCCCCCACAGGCGGCTGGTTTCCACCAGTTCAGCAACCATCACCCATTTAGGCGGCTTTTTGAATAATCCGGAGCCCGGGAAGACGGCAAAACGTGCGTTGCGCGCGCCGGTATACTCCTGTTTATCCACATCTTTCTGACCGATATGCGACAGCAAGCCGGTCAGCAGCGAGCAGTGAACTTCGCGATATTCAGCCGGTTCACTGTTCACCGGCAGGCCAAGTTCTTTCACCACCTGACGCAGCTGAGTATAGATATCCTGCCATTCACGCACGCGCAGATAGTTGAGGTAATCGCTGCGGCATAATTTGCGGAACTGCGCCGAAGACAGCTCTTTCTGCTGTACTTTGAGGTGATCCCACAGGTTCACGAACGCCAGGAAATCTGAATCTTTGTCAGCAAAACGGCGATGTTTTTCATCGGACGCCTGCTGTTTGTCCATCGGACGTTCACGCGGATCCTGAATCGACAGCGCGGACGTGATAATCATCACCTCGCGCATACAGCCGTTTTTCTGCGCTTCCAGCACCATGCGTGCCAGACGCGGATCCACCGGCAACTGCGCCAGCTGGCGGCCCAGCGGGGTCAGTGTATAACGCCCGTCAACAGCATTATTGATAGCGTTCAGCTCTTCGAGCAGACGCACGCCATCCTGAATATTACGTTTGTCCGGCGCTTCCACGAACGGGAATGCGCCAATATCGCCCAGCCCCAGCGACGTCATTTGCAAAATAACGGACGCCAGGTTGGTGCGCAGAATTTCGGGGTCGGTAAACTCCGGACGCGACAGGAAATCCTGCTCCGAATAAAGACGGATACAGATACCTTCGGACACACGTCCGCAACGTCCTTTACGCTGGTTGGCGGACGCCTGAGACACCGGCTCAATCGGCAGACGCTGCACTTTGGTGCGGAAGCTGTAACGGCTGATACGCGCGGTACCGGGGTCAATCACATATTTAATGCCCGGCACGGTCAGCGAGGTTTCGGCGACGTTGGTCGCCAGCACAATACGGCGACCGGAATGCGACTGGAACACGCGGTTCTGCTCGCTGTTCGACAGTCGTGCATACAGCGGTAAAATCTCGGTGTGCGGCAGATCCAGACGGTTCAGCGCATCAGCGGTATCACGAATTTCACGTTCACCGCTCATGAAAATCAGGATGTCGCCCATGCTTTCGCGACCGAGTTCATCGACCGCATCGAAAATCGCCTGCAACTGGTCACGATCCACATCGTCGGCATCATCAACAATCGGGCGATAGCGCACGTCGACCGGATACGTCCGGCCAGACACTTCAATGATCGGCGCATTGTTGAAATGGCGCGAGAAACGCTGCGGGTCAATCGTCGCCGAGGTAATAATGACTTTGAGATCCGGACGCTTTGGCAGCAACTGACGCAGGTAACCGAGGATAAAGTCGATGTTCAGGCTGCGTTCATGCGCTTCATCGATGATCAGCGTGTCGTACTGCATCAGCATGCGATCCTGCTGGATTTCCGCCAGCAGAATACCGTCGGTCATCAGCTTAACCAGCGTGTTTTCGCTGACCTGATCGTTAAAACGGACTTTATAGCCGACCGTGTTACCGGGCGTGGTATCCAGCTCATCGGCAATACGGTTGGCCACGGTGCGCGCTGCCAGACGACGCGGCTGGGTATGACCAATCACGCCTTTGATCCCGCGACCGAGTTCCATGCAGATTTTCGGGATCTGCGTGGTTTTACCGGAGCCGGTTTCGCCCGCCACAATCACCACCTGGTGGTCGCGGATAGCGTTATAAATGTCTTCTTTTTTCTGGCTGACCGGCAGGTTTTCCGGATAGCTGATTTTTGGCCGTGACGCTTCACGGGCGCTGACTTTCTTCAGGCTCTCGTTGATAGCGGTCTGGATTTCAGCACTTAACGCGTCGAGTGCTTCGGGTTTATCAATCTTTCTGGCACCCTGCAAACGACGTTGCAGGCGTTGCCGGTCACGTAGCATCAGCCCGTCTAACTGCGCTGATAATGCCGCGAGCGGTGATTTCACGATCGGAATTCCTTGTTACATGTCAGCCGGAGAGCAAATCATCTGCGCCAGCTGAATCTGAATGGGGGATGAGGAAGGTTCACGCCTTGCCTGCTTGTGTCTATGTTAACACAAGGTATTGAAGATGCTGAAAACGGGTGATTTTGCGACCGGATTTGAAGTTGTTCAAAAAAATCGATGATAGGTCTCTAAATATTGCGCTATCACTGCATAAGCTTTCTGAATAAAGTAAGTTCCATTCGGGGAACGTTCTGGTTATAAAAACCAACACCCTATGTACCACACAGTTAAGGAACTCACTAATGAGCAAAGTACTCGTTCTGAAATCAAGCATTCTGGCTAACTTCTCTCAGTCAAACCAACTGGCCGATTACCTGGTTGCACAGTATCAGTCTGCAAACAGCGGTTCTACCGTGACAGTTCGTGACCTGGCGGCTAACCCAATCCCTGTATTAGATGGCGAACTGGTTGGCGCACTGCGTCCTTCCGATGCTCCGCTGACACCACGTCAGGAAGAAGCGCTGGCGCTGTCTAACACCCTGATCGACGAACTGCAGGCGCATGACGTGATCGTTATCGCTGCACCAATGTACAACTTCAACATCCCGACTCAGCTGAAAACCTATTTCGACCTGGTTGCCCGTGCTGGCGTGACGTTCAAATACACCGAGAAAGGCCCTGAAGGTCTGGTGAAAGGCAAACGCGTTATCGTTCTGACCAGCCGTGGTGGTATTCATAAAGACACCCCAAGCGATCTGGTTGCCCCATACCTGTCTCTGTTCCTGGGCTTCCTGGGAATGAGCGACGTAGAATTCGTTTACGCGGAAGGCATTGCATACGGTCCTGAAGTGGCGACTAAAGCACAGACTGATGCGAAAGCTGCCATCGACGCCGCTATCAAAGAGCTGGCTGCCGCATAATTGCAGTGATCACAATCTGAGCAATCATTCACTTAAGAATCTGTCCGTTACGCTCAGATGATGTTGTGATAAAACTATTGCGTGCCGAGAGGCGCGCTTTTTTTTGCCGTTTTTCCCCAAAAATTACCCGCTCTCTTCTGTAAACCCTATTTCTGCAACCACTGTCCGTTAATGCCGCGGACGTATTCACCCTTCCCGGCTCTGGCGACCAGTTTCTGTCCGGCCAGTTTTGCCACATCGTCCGTGCTGACGTTATTTTCCTGCGCCACCTGCTGGTATTGCTGTTTGCGCGCCTCGTTGATTTTTGACGCCAGCGCGACACTTTCCGCGTCTTGTTTTAGCGGTGCCAGATAACCGGACAGCGTTTCGCCCACGCGCCCCTGTTGCTTGGCTTCATTGAGCGTTAATGCGAACGCCTGACTGCAAAACAGTAAACCACCGGCCAGCAACATCAGGCTGATTCTTTTGAGGCCATTTTTATTGAAAATTATCGCGGACATAGTGGCTCCTAGAATAAATCGCTCTGATTTTTCAGCAGATCTTCCACGTCTTTATCCACTTTGATATGAATTTCGTGTTCAATTTTCACGTTCATATTGATTGTGATCGGCTCTTTCGGCGCAGCCAGTTCGATGCGCGGCACGCATCCGCTGAGCATCACTACGCAAAGCGCCACGCACGGTCCTGCAAATTGCAGTTTCATTGTTCCTTCCTCACTGTTGGATCCTTTTTCTGCCCGGCTGCAGCGGAGCCTTTTGACAGCGCATTCGCAGGCAAAGACATCTGCTGTTGCAGCCATTCCTGAAGATTGTCGCCAAAGCGCAAGCTGCGCCAGAGCTGGTAGATGTTTTCCTCGTGGGAATAGTTGAGGACGATTTCACGTTTTTCTTTGTCACCGCCGTGCGTCGTGTCGGTGTAGTTCACCCCGTCCACTTTCGCTTTCATGGACAGCACGCCAAGATTATCCAGGCTGACCAGCGCATCAGAACGGCTGATTTCCAGATAGCGCAGCAGGCCAATCACCATGTTATTGGCGAAATTCCCGCTGGCCATTGCGTCCGCGAATTGCGGATCGAGGCGCAGCGTCAGGCCACCGTCATTTCTGATCCAGCCGTTATGGATGATCCACTGCGGATTTTCCACGTACAGCGGCAGTTCACCGTAGACGACGCCCGACATCGCCAGTTGTTTCGGTTTCAGCGCCGTGAAGAGTTCGCTGAGATTGATCTTGTCGAACTTCAGCACCGCCGCATCGTGCTGCGGCATACGCAGCGCCGAGAGGCTCAGATGCCCGCGCAGCATATCGACACCGAGATTGCTCAGGGTCAGCGGCGTCTCTTCACTCCACGGATAATGACCTTGCAAATCAGCAGTCACATTCTGCATTTTGACCAGATTGTTCACTTCGCCGATGCGCAGCGTCACCGGTTTTTTCACGCCGAGCTGCCAGACCTGATCTTTCAGGCGATAAGGCAGACTGAAATCCAGCCCGCTCAGGTCGCCGTCCTTCATCCAGAAGCCGCCGTTTTTCACTACCCAGTGGCCGCCAGCGACAAATCCCTGCCCGCGTGCCGCCGAGAATGCCGACTGCGCGTAGAACGATCCTGCACGTAATTTGATGTTCAGATCCGGCGTCAGCAGTGTCTGGAACGCGGTGAGTTGTTGTTTAGGCCACCAGCCTTCGCCGCGCAGACGTTCGCCGTCCCAGCGCCCGTTGAGGCGGATCGGCCCAATCGGTTTGGCATCAAGCATTCCGCGCATCGTGAAACTGTCGGGGCTGTCGCCGCTGAGCTGTAACGCCAGCGTTGCCGGAGGCAGATATCCGCCGTTCTCCAGCGCAATTTTTTTCGCCACCAGTTTGATGTCACCTTTAAATTCTGTCGGTAAATCAGGGTACTGCGGTTTAAAACGCGAAGACGGCGGACGTTTCCACAGTAAAGGATGTTCCAGTGTCAGACGCGGCGCATCGACATCGACGAGGCCGTAATGCAGCCGGTCAAAACCGGTGGAAAGCGAATTAATGCTGATGAGATTGTCATGCCACTGGCCTTTGCCGGACATATCCCAGCGACCGTTTAGCGGCGGCAGATGACCGTTGCCCCAGTAGTTGAAATTCCACTGGCCGATATCTGGCCAGAATGTCAGCGCTTTACCGCTAAGATGTAAATCAAACGCGCCCCAGAAGCTGTGGCGTGCTTTAAGAATGGCCTGAAGTGGCCCGCTGACGCCCTCAGCCGACACTTTTACGCCCGCCAGCGGCCAGCGCGCATCGCTGATCGTCAGCTCCGGCGTCGGTTTCCCCCACGCACGCAGCAGTGAACCGCTGCGCAGTGACAGCGTCGGATTCAGAACCGAACCACTGAGCTGGCCGGGAAGCGACGCACTCAGAGAAGTGGCCTGCAAATTGGCTTGTCCGGTGAGGCGGAAATCGAGATTACTGTCGAGCAGCCCGACACGACCCGGCCCCATGGTCAGCACCACGTTCGCCTTACCATTGTGCCCCTGCGTCAGCACGTTCAGCCGCGCCGTGATATTGGTTTGATCGAACGTCGGCGTCCAGTCACTGAGCGTCAGATTTACGCCACCGGCCAGCGGTTGCGCGGCATACGGCCAGCGCCACTGTCCTTGCGTAATGTCTAAAACGTTATTGCTCAGTTTCCACGGCAGCATCAGTAACGGCTGCTGGCTGTCTTTTTCTGTCAACGTCAGCACGCCTTCAGTCGCCTGCCAGCTGAGCTGAATATCCAGCGGGTTGGGCACCTGCGCAGTTTGCATTTCGGCGTGCAGTTCGCCGGATTCCGGGAGCGTATCTAACGTCGCAGGCAGCAGCAATTTGCCGCTCAGCGTGACCGGCTGGTCGCTGCCCGGTGGCGTCAGGCTGAAGGAATGGATCGTCAGCTGACGGTTGCCGTCCAGCACCGCGTCGAGTTTCAGCGATTCGCCATTAAAGGAAAGATGCTGCGTGCCGCCAGCATTACTGATCTGCAACTGACCGGCATAGCGCTGCCAGGGCGTGACAGAAAGATGATCGATGCTGATATCGCCGGGCGGCAACATCTGCTGAATATCGGCCAGCGAAAGCGTCAGCTGACTGTCGCTTTTCGGCATTTTAGCCAGACAGGCGGTGTCGACGCTCAGGGCGTCCAGCTTCAGCGCCCATCGCCCGCCATTATGGCTGAGGCGGGTATTGCGCGCGGTGGCAAGCTGGCAGTCACCGGCGGCATAACTCACGCCCGGTAACTGAAGTACACCGTCAGCCCAGCGCGGCGCGCCTTTGAGCGTCAGTTGCGTGCCTGCGGGCAGCCAGTGCCCGGCCACAACGGGCAACCAGCGCGGCACGGTTTTCCATAACACCCACATTAGCAATGCGACAATCACCACTATACTCAGGAGTATCTGCGCGCTTCTCTTCAGTCCGTTCCTCATGACTTGCCTTGTCTTATACTTCACTAAATGACCTAACCGCCCGCAAGATATCATAATTAGCGTAACAACTGATGGCCGGATTGCCAGAACACCTGAGCCAAATAGCACGGGAAAAATTGTCTGCGCCCCTGCGCTCTGCTAGTTTGGTAGCATATTGCGAATTGTTTCTGAAACTGTTTATTCCTTATAAAACAGGTGGAAACCGTTTCGCCAGAGATTCAAACTCACTGCGGAGAAACACCATGAAAGTGGCTGTCTACAGTACTAAAAATTACGACCGGAAATATCTGGAACTGGTCAATCAACATTATGGCTATGAACTGGAATTTTTCGATTTTCTGCTGACCCCGCAAACGGCGAAAACAGCGATAGGTTCTGATGCAGTCTGTATTTTTGTTAACGACGATGGTTGCCGCGACGTGTTACAGGAACTGGCAACCCTTGGCATTAAAACCCTCGCCCTGCGTTGTGCCGGTTTTAACAATGTCGATTTAGATGCAGCGAAAGAGTTGGGGATTTCGGTGGTGCGCGTACCGGCCTATTCGCCGGAAGCGGTGGCCGAACACGCAGTGGGTATGATGATGTGTCTGAACCGTCACATTCATCGCGCCTATCAGCGCACCCGTGAAGCCAACTTCTCACTGGAAGGCCTGATCGGTTTTAACATGTATCAGCGCACCGCCGGCATTATCGGGACCGGTAAAATCGGCGTGGCCGCCATGCGTATTCTCAAAGGTTTTGGTATGCGCATTCTGGCTTACGATCCGTACCCAAGCCCGCTGGCGCTGGAACTCGGCGCTGAATATGTCGATCTGGATACGCTGTATGCTGAATCCGATGTGATTTCGCTGCACTGTCCGCTGACGCCGGAAAACCACCACATGCTGAATGCCGGTGCGTTTGCCAAGATGAAAGATGGCGTGATGATCGTCAACACCAGCCGTGGCGCATTGCTGGATGCCACCGCCGCGATTGATGCGCTGAAAAAACAAAAAATCGGCGCGCTGGGCATGGACGTTTACGAAAACGAACGCGACCTGTTCTTCGAAGATAACTCCAACGAAGTGATCCTCGACGACGTATTCCGTCGCCTGTCATCATGTCACAACGTGCTGTTCACCGGCCATCAGGCGTTTCTGACCAGCGATGCGCTTACCAGCATTTCAGAAACCACGCTGATGAATATTGATCAGCTGTCGAAAGGCGTTCACTGCCCGAATCTGCTGACCGCATAAGGATCGTAAAACGGGTAAGGCTCACTTTGGTGAGCCTTTTTTATTTCTGCTGTCGCTGTCAGCGGCTGAGTTGTCAGCGACTAAGTTGTCAGCGACTGAGCACCCGGCTGATTTCCGTGCCATAACCGGTGATGGTCAGCACGTCATCGGCCAGCGTCACCGAGGAAAACGGCAGGCTATTTTCGCCGTCGACCATTCCCTTGAGCGTTATAAAATCGGTATTCCCGACACGATCGTAGCCGCCGCGATGGTCGTGACCGGCGAAATAAGCACGCACGTCATAACGGCACAGCAGTTCGACCAGCGTCTCGCAGTTCCACAGATTATGGCTGTTTACCGGCGTCAGCGGGTAGTGCCCGAAAACCAGCACCACTTCACGCCGCTCGCGGGCTTCTCGCAGATTCTGTTCAATCCATTCAAGCTGTTTGCGACCTACCGCACCGTTCCACGGCTGCGCCTGCGACTGCTGGCATTCGGTCAGTTCTTCCAGCATATATTCAGCCAGCTGATGGTCGTCGCCGTTGGCATGATTGCAGTACAAACTGACGTCGTTGCCGTCAATGACCAGAAAACGATAGCCCGGCAGACTGAACGAATAATAACTTTTCGGCAGACCAATCGCCGGTTTCTGCGCACCGAGATGTTCAGAAATCACCTGCGCATCGTGGTTGCCGATCAGCACCGCATGCGGATGTCTCAGCGCGTCATAACGGTCAAGAACCGCCTGAAAACTGGTCCAGTCTCTGTCCACCAGGTCACCCAATGTGACGACAAAATCCAGTTTTAAGTCATTCAGCTCATTGATAGCCGTAGCCAGTTTATTCAGGCTGTTGCGGTAATAACGGATGTTATGCGGATCGGCATCTGCATATTGTGGATCCGCAATCAGCCCGAACCGCAGCCGTGCGCCGTTTACCAGCGCATCATGCACCTCCGGCGGTTCGTACAGTGAACTGACATTGCCCAGCGCCTGTGCCTGCCGCTCAGATAACAAAGGGGATGAAGTCTTGACGGTCATAATATTCTCCTGTCAGGTGCTTATCGGATCCCTGCCCGCATAAAAGATTGGACGAACTGGCGCTGAAAGATAAGAAACAGCACCAGTAATGGCAGCACGGTCATCAGCGTCGCGGCGCTGATCAGCGCCCATTGCACGCCCTGTTCCGGCGCGGAAAACAGCTGAAGTCCGACGGTAACCGGCCGCACTTTCACCGAATCGGTAATGACCAGCGGCCAGAGAAAATCGTTCCAGTGGAAACTGATGGAAACCAGCGCAAAGGCGACGTAAATCGGTTTCGCCAGCGGGATGTAGATTTTGCGCAGAATATAGAACCGGCTGGCGCCTTCCACGATGGCGGCTTCTTCCAGCACCAGCGGAATACTTTTAAACGTCTGGCGCAGCAGGAAGATGGCAAACGCCGAAGCAAAATACGGCAGCGCAATACCGGCCAGCGTGTCACGCAGCCCCAGCGCACCAATGGTTTTGTAGTTGTTCAGTATCAGAACATCGGGACTTATCATCAGTTGCAACAAAATCAGCGCGAAGATAAATCCCCCCGCTTTGAGTTTAAATCTGACCAGCGCATACGCCGCCAGGGTCGCCAGTATCAGCTGGCAGATCACAATCATCAGCACCAGCAACGTGGTGTTGAGAAAGTAACGGGCGAAGGGAGCCGCGTTCCAGGCATTGATAAAATTCTGCAAGGTCAGCGGTGCGAACAGTGAAAAACTGCCCTGCGCCGAGGCCGGATGAATGGATACCCAGACAGCCACCAGCACCGGCAAAAACCACAGCAAAGCCGCCAGCCAGATGGCGAGGTTCAGGGAAAAACGGCTGAGAGAAAAACGATTCACTGATAGTGCGCCCTTTTATCCAGCAGATTAAATTTGATCAGCGCAATGGCGGCGAGGATCACCAGCAGGACGACCGTCATGGCTGACGCGGCCGGTAAATCCCAGTAACTGAACGCTGTGCGGTAGATGTAAAAGAGCAACAAACTGGTGCTGTTATTTGGGCCGCCGTTGGTCATGGCAATCACCTGATCGACAATCCTGAAAGCATTCATCGAGGCATTGATCAGGATGAACAGCGTGGTCGGCATCAGTAACGGCCACTGCACGCGAAAGAAGAAATAGCGTTTTGACGCTCCTTCAATTTCAGCGGCTTCGGCAAGACGCGGATCGATTTGCTGTAGCGCCGCCAGATAAAAAATCATAAAGAATCCGGCTTCGCGCCACACGGAAACCGCCATCAGGCTGTAAAGCGCCGTGCCGGGCTCACCGAGCCAGTTGACCGCAGGCAGCGAAAACAGCGCCAGCAGCTTGTTGAGCAACCCGAGTTGCGGCGTGTAGAAAAACAGCCACAGGTTGGCAATCGCCACCATCGGCAGCAGCGAGGGAATGAAAAACGCCGCGCGGGTGATGGCGTTACCGCGCAGACGACGGTTCACCGCCAGCGCCATCATCAGCGCAAGAATTACCGACAGCGGAATGGTGATCACGGCATAAAGCAGGTTATTGCGCAGCGACAGCATAAAGATGTCGTCGTCGAGCAGTGCGCGGTAGTTATCCAGACCGACAAACTGCGCGGAATGCCCGCTGCGCGCGGCGCTGAACAGGCTTTCCCACACCGTCGCCAGCGCCGGATAATGGGTAAACAACAGCAAAAAACAGAGCGCGGGCAACAGCAGCAGATAACCGTAAAGCTGTAAAGACAGCCCGCGAGTGCGGGCGGCCGGTGCAACAGTGTGCAGGATGCTCATGCCGGTCCTTACTGATAAGGTTTCAGCAGGCGGTCGGCCTGTTTCTGTGCCGAACTCAGCGCGTCTGCCGGCGTTTTGGCCTGCGTCACGGCGGCTTCGATCGCGTGATTCAGCAGTTCCTGGATCTGTACGCTGTTATACGTCGACAGCTCCGGCTGGGAATATTTAAGCTGCTCACGCGCCACCAGCGCCTGCGGCACCTGTTTCACGTAATCCTGCATGACCGGCGTTTCCCAAGCTGCGGGTGATGTGGCGACGTAGCCCGTCGCGATACTCCAGCGGGCGGCCTGCTCAGGCGCAGAAACCCAGCGGATAAACGCAATGGCGGCTTTCTGCTGTTCCGGCGAGGTGTTTTTAAAAACGTACAGGTTGCCGCCACCGGTCGGGCTGCCGCGCCGGGTTTTCTCCGGCAACATCGCCACACCGAACGGGAATTTGGCGTTTTCACGCACGGTAGTCAGGTTGCCGGTGGTGGTCACCATCATCGCCGTTTTACCGTCGATAAAGTCCTGCGGCGTGGTGCCCCAGGCAATAGTGCCTTTTGGTGATACGCCGTCTTTTTGCGACAAATCAGTCAGCCATTGCAGCGTTTCGACGTTGGCTGGCGTATCAAAGGTGACCGCCGTGCCTTTGCCATTATCCAGATGGCTGCCGTTGGTGGCGGCAATCCCCTGGAAGTTCCAGTAACCATTTGGCGTTGAAGGAATTTCGATACCCCACTGCTTCACTTCATTACCGTCACGTACCACCAGTTTTTTGCCGAAATCCACCACCTGCTGCCAGTTTGCTGGCGGCGTATCGCCATTCAGCCCGGCTTTCTCAAACGCCTGTTTGTTCCAGTACATCACCACGGTTGAACGCTGGAACGGGATCCCCCACACCTTATCCTGAATATGGCGGATAAAGGCCGGATAAAAACCGTCGATCCATTTTTTGCCGTCTGCATCATTTGCCAGATCACTGACCGGCAAAATCGCGCCCGCGTCGATCAGCGAATAGGCTTCAATGTCGCCAATCACCGCGATTTGCGGGGCATTGCCGCCACGGAACGCGGTCAGCGCTTTGGTGACTGTGGTGGCGTAATCCCCGGTATACACCGGCTGAATGCTGATATCCGGATGTGTTTTTTGGAAATCTTCCACCAGCGTATCCACGGTATGGCTGATTTTTCCGCCCACGGCGATCGGGTAATACATTTGTAATTTCACAGGATCCGCCGCAAAAGCCGAGGTTCCGGTGATTAAAAGCATCGCTGCGGTCAGACGTGAGAAACGGTGCGCAATAGACATGATGTTCCCTTCGGTAATAGTCGTTGTAAGAATAAAAGTGACTCAAAAAAACCTGCTACACGGCGACGCGGTTATCTGAAGGCTGGCAGGCTTGTTCCGCCTGATAACAGCGCTTTCCGTCCGCTGTGAAGAAAAAATATTGTGCGCCCGTCGCCCACTGCAACCCGACGGACTGGCCTTCGGCGTAGCGTTTCATCCCGGCGACTTTGACCGTCAGCGGTTGCGCATATCCGGCTAAGGCGCAGGCGATGAGAGTATCCGCACCCATGTATTCGTGGCTTATCACCTGCGCGGTCAGGCTGGCGTTTTCGGCGGCAATCAGCTGAATATCTTCTGCACGCAGCCCCAGACTGATCGCGTCCTGATGAAAATTTTCCACCACCGGCAAGGACATGGTGGCCAGATAATGGTGATGACCCCGGCGTTCGAGCGGCAGAATGTTCATCGGCGGCGCACCGATGAATTGCGCGGTAAAAATGCTGGTCGGGTTGCTATAGAGATTGTCCGGCGTGTCGTGCTGTTCGATACACCCGTCGTTGAGCAGAATGATTTTGTCCGCCATGCTCATCGCTTCGGTCTGATCGTGGGTGACGTACACCATCGTCAGACCGAGCTTTTTCTGAATCGCACGGATCTCACGACGCATACTCTGACGCAGCTTGGCGTCCAGATTGGAAAGCGGTTCATCCATCAGACACAGCTTGTTATTGGCAATCACCGCCCGGCCCAGCGCCACACGCTGCTGCTGTCCGCCGGAAAGCTGCGCCGGAAGCCGGTCGAGCAAGGGTTCCAGCTCCATCAGTTTGCTGACTTCCTGTAACCGCGAAGCGAAATGACGTTTATCCTCGCCGCGCGCCCGCAATCCGAATAACAGGTTTTCGCGAACGTTCATGTGCGGAAACAGTGCGTAGGACTGGAACACCATAGAAAGCTTGCGCTGTGACGGTGTTAGCGCTGTCACGTCTGTGTGCTGGAAATAAATCGCGCCGCTGTCCGCGGATTCCAGGCCGGCAATCGTGCGCAGCATGGTGGATTTCCCGCAGCCGGACGGCCCCAGCAACGCAATGAAATCGCCCTCTTCCACATCAAAGCTGATGTCGTTGAGTGCCACTTTATTGCCCCAGGATTTTCGGATGTGGTGAAGTGATAAATAGCTCATGCCGCCGGTGTCTCTCTGACTCGTGATGGGCATAACCTATCGGGCTAAAATGACGCTTTTATGATGGGGAGATGACGGGATAAAGACGGACAAGGTTTTAAGCTACATCGCAGTGGAGGGAGTTAAGGGCTTAAAATCCCCATCCATTCACGCTATAATACTCCAACAAATATTGCATAAGTCAGTTGAATGTATCGACATGGCGAGTGCTAAAGGAATATTTCTCAGGAGAGAAGATGAAGAAGTCACTGTTTATTCTGGCCGCCGCGATGACTCTGGGTGCCTGCAGCATGAATCAAGACACTACTGTGAAACAAAACGACCTGCAGCACCACCGCTTTGAACTGCTGAGTGTCGATGGTCAGACGGTTCCTGCAGCGCAGGGACGTATTCCGGAAATTGAATTCGGCTCAAACATGCATGTTTCCGGCAAAATGTGTAACAACTTCATGGGTCAGGGCAAGCTGCAAAACAACGTGCTGACCGTGAAAGGCCTGGCGTCCACCATGATGCTGTGCCCGGATGAAAATCTGAATAAATGGGATCACGTGATCAGCGACGTTCTGAATAATGGCGCGGCAGTGACCCTGCAGGATCACAAACTGACCCTGACGCAGGGCAAACACCAGCTGGTATATCGTCTGAAAGACCGTATGTAACAGCAGGTATGTCGTAGCACGAATGCAAAAACGCCAAACATCAGTTTGGCGTTTTATCAGGCTTTACAGAGTCCCTGCATCAGCGCGCCTTCAGAGCACTGACGGCCATTCGCCATCGAACACATGCCGACACGACTGCCATCAAGCTGCGGCGCCATTCGTAACTGGCCTCCCGCCATGGAACAGGCTGCATAAGCCGGGCTGTCTATATTAACGGTGCGCTGTCCGATATTAACGCTGTTGCCTTTTTGCACAACATCAGCCGAATCGTCGTGGCTGCTGCATGCGGCTAACACCAGCACACCCGCGGCCAGTAACACGCGAAACGCAGTGATCATCTGTCCTGCTCCTGAATATGACGGGGGAATTTTTTTCGAATCGCCATCATATCCGACGTTTTTCATCGCCGTCGAGCCCTCCGGAGAAATAACATCAACTTTTTCCTAAAAAAAGGGCGTATTTAAACACTCAGACACATTTTATTTCGCCTGGTTATTTCTTCTGCTAATAAAATTAACGGTTATTAACCTCTTTTCCGTCTACATACACTGGAAAATATAATCAACAAGGAGCCTTTTTATGCTGACAGATTTTCTCCTGCGTATTGCCCTCGCCGGAGCCCTGGGTGGCTTAATCGGTATTGAGCGTCAGAAAGGAATAAAACGCATCGATATTAATTAATCGCCGTTTGATTTCCTCACTCCCCTATTTAGCCGCTGCTGAGTGTTTGTTTTCTCGCAGCGGCTAATAAAAATCCTTACACCGCGGGTCATTGCGTAACCGGTTCAAAAATAGAGCGAAATAGCCCTGCACACAATCAGGATAAATCGATTAATCCGCCCTCTGCTAAGCTTTTATCATTCTTGCCAGCAAACCGAATTTCCTGCTGGCCGCAATTGTGAGCAACGCAAAAGGGTATTCCATGATCACCACTGACGGTAATAACGCAGTCGCTTCCGTGGCTTATCGCACTAACGAAGTGATTGCCATCTACCCGATCACACCAAGTTCCACCATGGCCGAAATTGCCGGTGCGTGGTCTGGCGAAGGAAAGCAAAATCTGTGGGGCGATGTCCCGACAGTAATGGAAATGCAGTCCGAAGCTGGGGCAATTTCTACCGTTCACGGCGCATTGCAGACCGGTGCGCTGTCGACCTCCTTCACCTCGTCGCAGGGTCTGTTACTGATGATCCCGACGCTCTACAAACTGGCCGGTGAGCTGACGCCGTTTGTGCTGCACGTTGCGGCGCGCACCGTCGCCACCCACGCGCTGTCGATTTTTGGCGATCATTCCGATGTGATGGCCGTGCGCCAGACCGGTTGCGCCCTGCTCTCTGCCGCCAGCGTGCAGGAAGCACAAGACTTCGCGCTGATTTCTCAGGTCGCCAGTCTCAACAGCCGCGTGCCGTTTATTCATTTTTTTGATGGCTTTCGTACCTCGCATGAAATCAACAAAATTGCCCCGCTGAGCGATGACACGCTCCAGCAAATGTTGCCGCAGGCGCAGATTGACGCGCACCGCGCACGCGCCCTTTCGCCGGATCATCCGGTGATCCGCGGGACGTCTGCTAACCCGGACACCTATTTCCAGTCACGCGAAGCCACCAATCCGTATTACGACGCGACCTGTCAGCACGTTATCGACGCCATGAATGCGTTTGCCGCCCTGACCGGCCGCGAATATAAGCCGTTCGAATATGTCGGCGATCCGCAGGCAGAACGGATGATCGTGCTGATGGGTTCCGGCATCGGCACCGCAGAAGAAGTGATTGAAACCCTGAATGCGCGCGGCGAGAAAGTCGGCGTGCTGAAAGTGCGTCTGTACCGTCCTTTCAGCGCCGAACATATGTTATCCGTGCTGCCGCAGACGGTGAAAAGCATTGCAGTGCTCGATCGCACCAAAGAGCCGGGCGCGCTGGCTGAGCCGTTATACCTCGACGTGATGACCGCACTGGCAGAAGCGTATAGCCGTGGCGAACGGGATTCGCTGCCAAAAGTGACCGGCGGACGTTACGGGCTGTCCTCGAAAGAGTTCGGCCCCGACTGCGTGATGTCGATATTCCGCGAGCTGTCACTCAGTCAGCCACGTCCGCGCTTTACCGTCGGCATTTATGACGACGTGACAGGCCTTTCCCTGCCGGTGGTGGAAGAAGATTTACCGCAGCACGCTTCGCTCGAAGCCCTGTTCTACGGGCTGGGCAGCGACGGTTCGGTATCAGCCACCAAGAACAACATCAAGATTATCGGCAACAGCACACCGATGTACGCGCAGGGGTATTTCGTTTACGACTCCAAAAAGGCCGGTGGTCTGACGGTGTCGCATCTGCGCGTCAGCGAGAAGCCGATCAAATCCGCGTATCTGGTCAGCCAGGCGCATTTTGTCGCCTGTCATCAGTGGCAGTTTATCGATCTGTATCAGATGGCAGAACGCCTGCGTCCGGGCGGTATTTTCCTGCTCAATACGCCGTTCAGCGCCGATGAAGTCTGGGCACGTTTACCGCTGGAAGTTCAGGCGACGCTTATCCAGCGCGAAGCCCGTTTCTATGTGATCAACGCCGCCAAAATTGCCCGCGAGTGCAAACTCGGCGCGCGCATTAACACCGTCATGCAGATGGCGTTCTTCCACCTGACGCAGATCTTGCCGGGCGAACAGGCGCTGGCCGAATTGCAGGGCGCGATTGCCCGCAGCTACAGCAGCAAAGGCGAGGAAATCGTCACCCGCAACTGGATGGCGCTGGCGGCCACGCTGGAAGAACTGGTATCAGTGCCGTTACAGGCGATTCCGGAAAACCCGCGCAAACGCCCGCCGATTGTGTCCGACGCTGCGCCGGATTTCGTCAAAACCGTCACTGCCACCATGCTGGCCGGTCTTGGCGATGCCCTGCCGGTTTCGGCTTTCCCGCCGGACGGCACCTGGCCGACAGGCACCACGCAATGGGAAAAACGCAACATTGCCGAAGAAGTGCCGATCTGGAAGCCGGATTTGTGTACTCAGTGCAACCATTGTGTCGCGGCCTGTCCGCATTCCGCCATCCGCGCCAAAGTGGTTCAGCCGGAGTTTATGGAAGACGCGCCGTCTGCACTGCAATCTCTGGATGTGAAATCCCGCGACATGCGCGGCCAGAAATACGTGTTGCAGGTTGCGCCTGAAGACTGCACCGGCTGTAATCTGTGCGTGGAAGTGTGCCCTGCAAAAGACCGGCAGGATCCGTCCATCAAAGCCATAAATATGGCCGACCGCATTGAGCATCTGGAAGAAGAACGCGCCAACTATGACTTCTTCCTCAAACTGCCGGAAATTGATAAAACCACGCTGGAACGCATCGATATCCGCACGTCGCAGCTGATCACACCGCTGTTCGAATATTCCGGTGCCTGCTCCGGTTGTGGCGAAACGCCTTACATCAAACTGCTGACCCAGCTGTACGGCGATCGTTTGCTGATCGCCAACGCCACCGGCTGTTCGTCAATTTATGGCGGCAACCTGCCTTCAACGCCGTACACCACCAACGCCGATGGCCGCGGTCCGGCCTGGGCAAACTCGCTGTTTGAAGATAACGCCGAATTCGGGCTGGGCTTCCGTCTGACTGTCGATCAGCATCGCCGTCGCGTGCTGCGTTTAGTCGCCTCGCTGGAAGAACATATTCCCGCAGAGCTTTTAGGCGGCCTGCGCGATGAGACGTCCACGCCGGAAGTGAAACGCGAACATGTCACGGCGCTGCGCAAAATTCTGGCAGACATTGATACGCCGGATGCGCGTCAGCTGGCGACCGACGCCGATTATCTGGTGGATAAATCCATCTGGCTGATTGGCGGCGACGGCTGGGCGTATGACATCGGTTTCGGCGGGCTGGATCACGTGCTGAGCCTGACGGAAAACGTCAACGTGCTGGTGCTCGATACCCAGTGTTATTCCAACACCGGCGGCCAGCAGTCGAAGGCCACGCCGCTTGGCGCGGTGACGAAATTTGCCGAACAGGGTAAACGGAAATCGCGTAAGGATCTGGGCGTCAGCATGATGATGTACGGTCATGTGTATGTGGCGCAAATTTCGCTCGGTGCGCAGCTGAACCAGACGGTGAAAGCCATTCAGGAAGCCGAAGCGTATCCGGGGCCGTCGCTGATTATCGCGTACAGTCCGTGCGAAGAGCACGGTTACGATCTGGCGCTCAGCCATGACCAGATGAAACAGCTGACCACCACCGGTTTCTGGCCGTTGTACCGCTTCGACCCACGTCGCGTGGAAGAAGGTAAACCGGCACTGGCACTGGATTCAAGGCCACCTTCCAGTGGTCTGACGGATACGCTCAACAACGAGCAACGCTTCCGTCGCCTGAATTCCCAGCAGCCGGAAGTGGCAGAAATGTTGTATGCGGCGGCAGAGAAAGAGTTGCAGCAGAAATATGACTTCTTAGCCATGCTGGCCGGGAAAAAGGCGGAACCGGAGTCTTAAAACTGAAGCGCTGCCGCCCTTCCCGGGCGGCTTTTTTCATCGTAAATCACCCTGCTCGAATTCTGCTGAAATCACAGGTGAAGTTTCTTTAATTACTTAACGCGATTTCTCAGGCCAAATTTCTAAAGGGTACTAACATCGTTCCGGGAGCACGTCTCTCGTTCCAAAACTAAATTTTAGTGATCATTCACTGGCCTTCGCTCGCGAAGGCTTTTTTTTATAATTTCTGTATTAAACGATATCTGTGATCAGGACAGTTATCAGACGAATATTGCCTGCCGAAAAACTTAACACACTAAATAAATCACTCCCTGAGCGTTATTTCATTCGTGTTAAACGGCGAACCAGGTCCATTTCTGCACGACGGAACGGAATGCCGTATTCATCCAGCACATCGTGAAACCACAAATGCGCATAATCGTGATTGCCCTTACGCACCGAGGGCCACGGCAGCGTGGTCTGCGTTTTACCGCGCACTAATCCCCACTGATAACAGCCCGCATTGAATGCGCTGAACAGCGGCAGTTGCTCCTCGAACACGCTGCCGACGTGGCGAGCCAGCCATTCGGTACATAACACCGGACGGTCAAATTTCTGCCAGAAACGCAACGCCTGCAAAAGTTTCGGCGTGGCGACGTAGGCGTGGAAACTGATGATATCGGAAAGTTTTGCCGCTTCGACATCAATGGGATGAGTGAAAAACTCGTTTTCCGGCTCATCCGGATCCTGCGAGAAATGCCATGCGCAGACAGTCAGCGGCTGAAGCGGATCTTCATCCCGCGCCCAGACAAACGCTTTTTGCATCAGTTCCAGCGCAAAGACTTCGAGTTTTTCATCGTATGACACTTCCTCAAGCCCGCTGGCAAAGGTGCCACGGTTGCCCGGCTCGTTATACAAATCCCAGATGGCGATACGTTCATCGGTGCGGAAATAACGGACAATATCGCGCACATAACGCTCCACTTCCGGCCACATATCGCGGTTACACACCACATCGCGCCCCGGACTGGCTGCCGCCTGGCTGTTATGTTTACCCGGTTCCGGCGCTTTTTGCGGCCCGAGGAACGGTTCGTCACCCGAGAACCCGCAGTCATCCATCAGCGTCAGCATCACTTTAATCTGATGACGGGCGGCAATCGCCAGAAACGCGTCAATGCGCGCCAGCAAACCGTCGCGATCATCCTGCCAGACAATAAACGGCAGATTGATGCGCAGCTGGTTGTAACCCGCCTCATGCGCCCAGCCGAGTTCCTGATCGATAGTTGGCGCATCAAAAGTCTCGCGCTGCCAGAGTTCCGTCCAGTTCACTGCCGTGCGTGGCAGATAGTTAAATCCACAAATCCAGCCTTGTTGCCGGCTCCACACGGATGCCTGCTCCCTGCTCCACTGCTGTTTCATTCATCGCTCCTGAAGTTAAATGCATTAACTGACATTATTAGCTGTCTTTTATTCTCTGCAGAGAATGGCTGCAAATTAATTGCTCAGGTTATGGAGTTGAGATCACACTCTTTTTACCTGATTTGCGCAGCTATCAGGGGATTTTAATGCGGTGACAAAGTGTGAAATTAAAATAGAGCGAAGGGATAAGCCGGAGTGAAAAATTCTATTGCATACAATGAGATAATTATATTGCACGTTTGTTACGGATAATAATATTAATCACCATAAATAATGGCGGAAATAACGGCAGTAAATAAGATGAATGATTAATGCTTTCAGGTTAAGGGGAATATCGGAGATGCAGATATTCCCCTTTGCAGAATCAGTCCAGATCCACGCCGTTGCTGGCGATCACTTTCTTGTACCAGTAAAACGATTTTTTTCTCTTTCTTTCCAGCGTGCCATTTCCGGCATCATCACGGTCGACGTAAACAAAGCCGTAGCGTTTACTCATTTCGCCGGTCGAAGCGGAAACCAGATCGATACAACCCCACGAGGTGTAGCCGATCAGCGGCACGCCGTCGCTGATCGCCTCGCCCATCGCGTGAATATGCTCGCGCAGATAGCTGATGCGGTAGTCGTCGTTGATTTCGCCCTGCGCGTTGATTTCATCTTTCGCACCGAGGCCGTTTTCCACCAGGAATAGTGGTTTCTGATAGCGGTCGTACATCATGTTCATGGTGATACGCAGGCCGAGCGGATCGATTCCCCAGCCCCATTCGCTGGCGTCGATATAGGGGTTTTTCAGCGATTTGACGATGTTGGCCGCGCTGCTGTTGTTGTCGTTCATGTCTGCCGATGCGCAGCGTGACGCGTAGTAACTGAACGAGACGAAATCGACGGTGTTTTTCAGGATCTCTGCGTCGCCCGGTTCCGTCACCACGTTCACGCCCTTCTCTGCAAAGACCCGCCGGGTGTACGTCGGATATTCGCCGCGCGCCTGCACGTCGATGAAGAACAGGTTTTCGCGATCTTTCTGCAACGCTGCCCAGACATCCGCAGGCTTGCAGGTTTGCGGATAAAAATTCCCGCCCGCCAGCATACAACCGACCTGATTTTGCGGATTCACTTCATGGGCGATTTTGGTCGCTAAAGCACTGGCAACCAGCTCATGATGCGCGGCCTGATACTTCACCTGCTCCTGATTTTCACCTTCTTCGAAGACCAGACCCGCCCCGGAGAACGGGCTGTGCAGCAGAATATTAATCTCGTTAAACGTCAGCCAGTATTTCACCAGTCCGTCGAACGCCTCAAAGCAGGTACGCGCATAACGTGCAAAAAACTCGACCATTTTACGGTTACGCCACGACCCGTATTCGATCACCAGATGCATCGGCACATCGAAATGACACAGCGTGACCAGCGGTTCGATGCCGTACTTTTTGCATTCGGCAAACACGTCGCGATAAAACGCGATCCCTTCCGCGTTCGGTGTCAGTTCATCGCCGTTGGGATAAAGCCGGCTCCAGGCAATCGACGTGCGGAACACCGTAAAGCCCATTTCGGCCATCAGCGCGATGTCTTCTTTATAACGGTGATAGAAATCAATCGCCTGATGCGCCGGATAAAACTCGTCTTCTTTCAGTGAGAAACGTTTTTCCTGACCCGTTTTAACCGCCAGACGGTGCGCGCCGTGCGGGATCATATCGACCGTGGTCAGGCCTTTTCCTCCTTCAAAACTGCCGCCCTCAGCCTGATTTGCGGCAATCGCGCCGCCCCATAAAAAACCTTCAGGAAATGCTGATGCTGCCATGAGAAATCCTCTCCTTTAATTTATTTAACTGCGCTCTGCGAAACCGCAAAGACGGCAGGAACCGTTGATTCCGGCGCTGTATTTTTTGGCGCCACGGTTTCCACCGGAATATCTTCAAATCCGAGTAACAGCGTGGTGAAGAAGGAAATCACCACCGCGAGGATCATTACGCCCGCGACCCAGACAATGCTCATCGGGTTTGACGGGTCAAAGAACTGCACGCTGGTAAACAGCCCCGGCGACGCCATCGAATGGCTGGCAAGTCCGCCTAATCCGGCCACACCACCGCAGATGAAACCACTGATTAAACAGGCGATCAGCGGACGTTTCAGGCGCAGCGCCACGCCGTACAGCGCGGGTTCGGAAATCCCGGCGACAATCGCCGATGCCGCCGCCGCCAGCGCCGTCTGACGCAGCTCCGGGTTTTTGGTACGCCATGCCACCGCCAGCGAAGAACCGCCCAGCGACAGGTTCGCGCCAATTTCCGACGGCATGACCATGCCCTCTTTGCCGGTTTCGGCGATGGTCTGAATAATGGTTGGCGTGAACACGCGGTGCATGCCGGTCATCACCAGCAACGGCCAGGCCGCCCCCATAATGGCGACCGAAAGCCAGCCGAGATAACTGTGAACGGTGTACACCACCGCCGAAATCCCGGTACCGATCCAGATACCCAGCGGGCCAATCAGCATGATGGCGATTGGTGCCGCAATCAGCATGATCAGCATCGGTTTGAGGAAGTTTTTGGTCACTACCGGTGTAATACGATCGACCCATTTTTCGATGTAAGACAGCAACCAGGTCATGCACAACGCGGGAATAACCGTGTAAGTGTATTTCACCGCCGTCACCGAAATACCGATAAATTCGACTTTCTGTCCCTGCGCCGCTTTCGCCATTAAATCGATAAATGCCGGATGCACCAAAATCCCGGCAATGGCAATCGCCAGCGACATATTGGTTTTGAATTTCACTGCCGCCGACGCCGCCACCATCACCGGCAGGAAGAAGAACGCGCCGTCGCCGATGGTATTGAGGATAATCAGCGTCGACGCCCCCTTGTCGAAGACGCCGGTCATATCCAGGATCATCGCCAGCAGTTTCACCATCGACCCGCCGATAATCGCCGGGATCAGCGGTGACATGGTGCCGATCAGCGCATCGAGAATGCCGGATCCAATGCGTTTGAGCGTGATTTTGCTTTTGTCCGGCGCGTCATCGCTGGCCGCAGCAAAGCCTTCCGGCAGCAGTTTCAGCACTTCAGCGTAGGCCTGAGAAACATTGTTACCGATGATCACCTGACACTGTTTTTCATTGCGCACCACACCCATCACGCCGGTAATGGCTTTCAGCATGGCGGTATCGACGACAGATTCGTCATTCAGCACGAAGCGCAGGCGTGTCATGCAGTGCGTCACTGCTGCCACATTCTCTGCACCACCGATTGCCGCGACAACCGACTGTGATATTGCTGCAAAATTTTTAGACATGAGAACAACTCTCTCGGATTCATAGGGTTATGAATGTTTTTCAGAAGCCCTGGCTTCTGTGAAACCGCTTTTTATGCAACGTACTGGTTATTTTGTGAAAGGCTGTGAAACGATAGGTAACCGGTTTCATACGAGAATGTGCAGTTCTATTCCTGACATCAATAAAAATCTGCAACGCTGTTTTATTTTTGTGATGGCGATCTCCCGCTGGCGTTGAGCCGGGCTCAATTCATCGCAAAACGCGCGGAATGTGTAGAATGACGGATAATTTTTCTTTTTGGGGTGCGGCTGATGTCAACAATGCAGGAAGTGGCTAATAAAGCAGGAGTTTCCAAAGCCACCGTTTCCCGAGTGCTTTCCGGTAAGGGATATGTGAGCCAGGAAACCAAAGATCAGGTGTTTAAAGCGATTGAGGAAGCGGGCTACCGGCCAAATCTGCTGGCACGGAATCTGGCGACCAGCAAATCCATGTGCATCGGACTGGTGGTGACCAACACCCTGTATAACGGCAATTATTTCAGCGAGTTAATCTCACAGGCGGCAAAAAAACTCGATGCCAACGGACGTCAGCTGATCCTGGTCGATGGCAAACACAGCGCCGAAGAGGAACGCGAAGCCATTCAGTTTCTGCATGATTTGCGCTGCGACGGCATTATTATTTATCCGCGCTTTTTATCCGTCGATGAAATGGATGACATCATCGATAAATATAATAAGCCGGTGATGGTAGTGAACCGTAAATTACGAAAACATCAGAGCCACTGTATTTATTGCGATCACAAAGGTTCAGGTCTCCAGGCCACCAATGCGCTGATTGAGCGCGGCCATCGCAATATTGCTTTTATTACCGGCTCGATGGATTCCCCGACCGCGATTGAGCGCCTGTCAGGTTATAAAGAGGCGCTGATGGCAGCCGGTTTACCGGTAAATGATGCACTGATTATCCCCGGTAAATGGTCAGCAGCCAGCGGTGCCGCCGCCGTAGAAGCCCTGCTCGCCGCCGGTCAGACGTTCAGCGCCATTCTTGCCAGTAACGATGAAATGGCGATCGGCGCGATGAAGAAACTGAATGATGCCGGAATTGCCGTCCCCGCCGATGTTTCGGTGATCGGGTTTGATAATATCCCGACTGCGCCGTTTCTTATTCCGGCGCTGTCGAGCGTGAAAGATCCGGTCAGCGATATGGTCAGCGAAGTCATCAGCCAGATTATTTCCATGCTCGATGGCGGTTATTTGTCCGAACAGAATAAGTTTGTATCAGAGCTTATTTTGCGGGAATCGGTGACGAGCGGACCGGCTCTTCCTTAAGCTTTCCGTAAACGCGGTTTAAATTATCCGTTAAACACCACCGATTAAGCCTTTTCCGAATTGTCGTTTATCCCTTTGCCCTGCATTGTGCGCGTGAACATGATCCACCGTCATGACGGGACACAGGAAACAAAAATGAAAAAATCTGGAATGGTTGTTCTTTGCGCAGCGCTGCTGGTTGCGAGTGTCAGCGTCTTTGCTGAAGGCCCGCGTCAGCCGCCGGTTAAAGAGCCGCAGCCGGTACATAAAACGCACAAGCCGGTTGTTCATCATCAGCCTGCGCATCACAAAGCTAAACCGGTGCCGGTTCATCACAAGGTGAAACCAAAGCCGGAGATGAATAAGCCCGAACATCGCGGCTAAACAATTTCATGACAAGCCGCACACTGTTGCGGCTTTTTTGCATGCTGATTAAACACGTGTAACGCCTGAACGTTGTGTGCCTTTTTATTAAAGTTACTTCCCCGTCTGCCGATAACTTCCGTGCTATTTAAAACCCAAAGAGTGAATTTCACTTAAGGCCGATCTTTTTGCTAAATACGCTTAAATTTAAGCACGTTAGAAGCAAAATTTGGCGAAGTAAGAATTATCTTATGCTAACGTTTCATCCGCACATCACAGCAAAAATGCGTCGGGACAGGCGCACTATTTAGCCGGACTTTAGTACGGAAGGATCCCCGTAAAGGCGGCAGGCTAGCAGGCAAAATAAAATGAGCGAAGATTCTGATGTATTGTATCGGTTGCTGGTTCAGCGCGTAGAAGACTACGCGATTTACATGCTTAAACCCGATGGCATTATTGCGAACTGGAATGCCGGTGCGCAGAGGGCAAAGGGTTATACGCCCGAGGAAATAGTCGGAAAGCATTTTTCGTGTTTTTACACCGAAGAAGACCGCAAAAGCGGCTGGCCGCAGCACGGCCTGGAAACGGCGCGCGAAACCGGGCGCTATGAATCCGAAGGGTGGCGACAGCGCAAAGATGGCACTCTCTTCTGGGCGCACATCATTATTGAAGCATTGCGTGAAGCCGGTGAAATCATAGGTTTTGCCAAAATCACCCGCGATGTGACAGAACGTCGTGAAGCCGAACAGGCATTGTTACAGGCCAAAGAACTGGCTGAATCTAACAGTGAGCAACTTGCTTCCCTTTCGCAGTTTCTGAATACGGTCATCGCCAATATCCCGTCATCCGTGATTGTTGAGAATGCGGTTTCCCGCGAGATCTTACTGGTTAACCGTCAGGCAGAACGTTTACTGGGCATTTCACGTAAAAAAATGCTCGGTAAACGTCCGCAGGATTGCATGGGTTCAGGGCTGAGCACCTTTATCAATAAGCAGTCGGACGAGTGTCTGCGCGCAGAAGGTGTTCACCGCAGCGAACAGCAATTGCTGACCGCCATCGGCGACCGCACGTTACAAACCACCAGTTCGGTGATCCGCGGCAACGATCCGCAGACCAGCTACGTGATGATGATCGCCGACGACGTGACGGATCAACAGGCTGCACATGCCCGGATTCATCATATGGCGCATCACGATAATCTGACCAGCCTGCCGAACCGCATTCTGTTCAGCCAGCGTCTGAGCGAAGCCCTGCAACGTGACAGTTATAGCCACAGCCACACCGCCACGCTGTGTCTGGATCTCGATAACTTCAAAAACGTCAACGACGCACTGGGCCATCAGATTGGTGATGAACTGCTGCGTGCGATTTCCAAACGTCTGCGCATGACGCTGCGTGATGACGATACGCTGGCGCGCATTGGCGGCGATGAATTTGCCGTGGTGCTGCCGGGACTGAAAGACATTTCAGCTGCACATCAGATTTCTAAACGACTGATTGAATCAGTGCGCCCGCCAGTGATCATCGACGGCCATTCGCTGTCTGTCGGTCTGAGCATTGGTATTGCGCTGGCAGATTCGGCAGAAAACACCCCGGATCAGTTACTGCGTTGCGCAGATATGGCGCTGTACGAAGCCAAACGTAATGGCCGTAACCGCTACGAAGATTTCCGAATCGAAATGGATGCCGCCGCCCGCAAACGCCGCGTGGTAGAAATGGATTTACGCGATGCGATTACCTGTAATCAGCTGCGTCTTTATTATCAGCCGATCACCGATGCACGTCATGATGCCGTCATCGGATATGAAGCGCTGATGCGCTGGCAGCATCCGGAAAACGGGCTGATTATGCCGGTCGATTTCATTCCGATTGCCGAAGAAACAGGACTGATCCACAGTCTTGGCTCATTTGCCTTGCACGAGGCCTGCCGCGAAGCCACCACATGGAAAGGCAATCAGACGGTTGCGGTAAACCTTTCGCCGATCCAGTTTAAAAACAGCGGGCTGGTGTCTGTGGTGGAATCTGCGCTGGAAGCCTCGGGGCTGGATCCGTCGCGTCTGGAAGTCGAAATCACCGAATCGGTGTTGCTCGATAACACACTGGGAAACATCAGCATCCTGCGCAAACTGAAGGCGCTCGGCGTGCGTATTGCACTTGACGATTTCGGCACCGGCTATTCATCGCTGAGTTATCTGCGCTCCTTCCCGTTCGACAAAATCAAAATCGACCGCTCGTTCATCAATGACATGCAGGACAGTCGCGAAGCACTGGCGATCATCCGCGCCATCACTGGCATGAGCCGCAGTCTGGACATTCAGACCACAGCAGAAGGCGTGGAAACCGACGAGCAGTTCCGGCGTCTGAAAGAAGAAGGTTGTACGTTGTTCCAGGGATATTTCTTCGGACGGCCTCAGCCCTCAGAGTCAAGACTGGTTGGGTTTGCACCCCTCTGATGATAGCTATTAGACACGGGTTTTGTCGGGAGTGATCGGGGGAACAGCGGTATATATGGCTGTTATTTCTGACGATAACCCCAAACAAAGACCGTGGGTTGCCACCCACACTGGCCCTAAGAGGCGCCTGTCGCCGCGCCTCTTAGGAATCTCCGGCTCTTTTACTGCGCGCTCCGCTCGCTGGCTATGTTTCAGGTATCGCAGCGACAGGCTGGAAATCTTGCCGCTTCGCGATACCCTCTCTCGGTCCCGGAGCCTTGGGTCTCCGGGCCGCTCCGTTCGGCAAGATTTCTGAATCGCCCGCACGATCTTAAATTCAAAGGCAGATTATTTTGGGTTTTGCCCTGGCTACTCTGCGAAAACCTGACCAGTACTCACAAACTTGCAGACGAAACCACTGCCCGTGTCCGCTACGACTTGCGAATTATTCCTTAATACCCCGCCCGACCCTTTCCTTCTTTGGTGAAGCAACCATATAGCGAACCATTAGCCAACTTATTACGCTTATTTGATCTACTTCTCATACCGCCACACCACGCACCATTACGATCCGTTAACATTAATTTAACGCACCACGCGTGTGCATATCAGCCAGATATCAACACCTTATAAATACTGAAAGCGATCTTCCAATTAAAGTGTGTAATTTTTAGTCGTTTGAAATTAAAAACAAATTTCCCGTTCTGCCTAAGTTTCTCATGAACCATTAAAAAATTGGTTCAGAAAATGCAAAGGACTGATTAACGATTTTATTCCCAGCGGGAAACTGAAATATGCCAACAAATTCCGGGGCGCTGTCCCCTTCTAACGGGACCTCGAACTCAGCACTGGAACAGCTGCGTCAGCTGATACAGCAGCATCCGGATCAGACTCAGCCGTTACCGGCGGAACGCGATCTGATGCAGATGTTTGACGTCGGCCGCCGTGAAATCCGCCGGGCGCTGGATGTGCTGGCAGAAGAAGGCCGCGTGTGGCGCAAACAGGGGAAAGGCACGTTTATCGGGCCGAACGGTCCTGCGCAGCCGCTGAGTTTACAGACGTTACCGAAGCAATCGAACTTGCAGGAAGTGATGGAAGCGCGTTTGCAGCTCGAACCGGGGCTGGCGAAATACGCCGCACTGCGCGCCACACCGGAACAGATAAAGCTGATGCGCCGTTTGCTCGATAAGGTGAAAACCATGTCGCGCGGCGATCCGGATCAGATTGAACTGTGGGACAGCGCATTTCACCGCGCGATTGCCGATGCCGCCGGTAACCGGCTGTTACTTGGATTGTTCGATGCCGTCGATGCCATCCGCCGTGATCCAAGCTGGCTGGCGGTGCGTAACGCCGCACGAAATCAGGAGCGCCTGAACCGTTACGACGATCACCATGAGCGCATCGTAGAACACATCGCCGCACGCCAGCCCAAAGAGGCCGCCAGAGTCATGCGCGAGCACCTTCTGGCGCTGCAACAGGCGTTTCTTTCCACCCTGAATGATGATGACGAGGATTTTACTGATGACTGACCCGGCCAAACCCGTCACGCCGCTGTTACATATCAGCGACCTGCGGGTGCAGTTTTCCGGCTCCCCCGCGACCGTGCTCGACGGCATTTCCTTGCAGCTGGAAGCCGGAAAAACGCTGGCGCTGGTCGGGGAATCCGGTTGCGGCAAAAGCGTGACATCGCTGGCGCTGATGGGGCTATTGCCTGCCAGCGCCAATGTGTTGCAGGGCGATATCCGCCTGAATGACACCTCGCTGCTCGGGCTATCTGAACGCCAGTACGCCGACCTGCGCGGTCAGGAGCTGGCGATGATTTTTCAGGAACCGATGACCTCACTCAATCCGGCGCTGACACTCGGCGATCAGCTGGCTGAAGCCGTAATGCGCCATCAGGGTGCGGATAAAAAACAGGCACGAATGCAGGCGCTGGAAATCCTGAAAAAGGTGCAAATTCCTGCGCCGGAATTGCGGATGGACGCTTATCCGCACCAGCTTTCCGGCGGTATGCGCCAGCGGGTGATGATTGCGATGGCGCTGATCAACCGTCCGCAATTGCTGATTGCCGATGAACCGA
This sequence comes from Rahnella sp. PAMC25617, assembly GCF_050606005.1. Lineage (NCBI taxonomy): Bacteria > Pseudomonadati > Pseudomonadota > Gammaproteobacteria > Enterobacterales > Yersiniaceae > Rahnella > Rahnella sp. PAMC25617. Next base: position 255,875 of record NZ_JBOCUM010000002.1, on the reverse strand, counting down.
CTACCGCGCTGGACGTCACCATTCAGGCGCAGATCCTCGCCCTGCTCAATCGCATTCAGCAGGAAACCGGCAGCGCATTGTTGCTGATCACCCATGACCTCGGCGTGGTGGCGGAAGTCGCTGACAGTGTGGCGGTGATGTATGCCGGACAAATCGTCGAACAGGGTCTGGTGGCCGATATTTTCAATAATCCGCAGCATCCGTACACCATCGGGCTGATGGGATCGATGCCGTCGCTGGCCTCGCGTCAGGGCGCGCTTTCCACCATTCCCGGCGCCGTACCGTTGCCGAAAGACATGCCGAAAGGCTGCCGGTTTTCGACGCGCTGTCCGTTTGCCGATGCGCGCTGCCATCAGGAACGTCCGGCGTTGCGTCCGCTGCATCAGTCTTCGCACCACGTCGCCTGTTTTTATGCGCCGCTGGAAAATTTTTTTGCCCTGTCCGCTGAAGGAGCCTGCGCATGAGTCTCGCACCCCGCCCCATTCTGGAAGCCGCCGGGCTGACCAAAGTCTTCAAAGGCCCTTCAACGCTGTTCACGAAACCCAAAATCGTGCAGGCGGTGGATCGCGTTTCGCTGCGCGTCTGGCATGGCGAAACGCTGGCGATTGTCGGCGAATCCGGCTCGGGAAAATCGACCCTTGGACGTCTTTTATTACAGTTACTCAGCGCCACCGACGGCGACGTGTTTTATGAAGGCGAAAACCTGAAACTGTTTTCTGCTGACCAGATGAAAAAGCTGCGCCGCGACCTGCAAATCATTTTTCAGGATCCGTTTGCCTCGCTCAACCCGCGCATGACGGTAGAAGAAATCGTTGGCGAACCCCTGTGGTTGCACAACATCGTCAGCGGCAAAGCGGACAGGCAGGCCAAAGTGCGCGAACTGCTGACCACCGTCGGCCTGCCCGCCGCATTCAGTAACCGTTATCCGCATGAGTTTTCCGGCGGTCAGCGCCAGCGTATCGGCATTGCGCGTGCGCTGGCGTCATCGCCAAAACTGCTGCTGGGTGATGAGCCGGTCTCTGCGCTCGATGTGTCAGTGCAAGCGCAGGTAGTCAATCTGCTGGAAAATCTTAAACAGCAGTTTGGCCTGACGATGATCGTCGTCGCGCACGGTCTGGCGGTGATCCGCCATATGAGCGACCGCGTGGCGGTGATGTACCTCGGGCAAATCGTCGAACTCGCCAGCACCGATGACATTTTCGACCAGCCGCTGCATCCGTATACCCAGGCGCTGATCGCTTCCGCGCCACAGCTCGCGCCGGGGGTGAAACGTCCGGTGCCGCTGCTGCAGGGCGATATGCCCAATCCGGCCAATATGCCGACCGGCTGCCGTTTCCATACCCGCTGCGCCTACGCCACCGACGAATGTCGTCTGGTGGAGCCGCAACTTGAAACCGTCAGTGACAACCGCATGGTGGCCTGCCACCGCTGGAGCGAACTGCAACGGGATCGCACTTCGGTGCTGGTTCCGCCGCCGTCCGCCGCTTTCACCTTACGGCGTGCGCTGTTTGAACAAGCGAGCCAGAACCGGCTTTCACTTTCCACTCCGACATCAACTCTGGGAACCCGACCATGAAATTTGCACCCCGCTTAACTGCCTGCATTCCGGCCTTCATGTTGCTGACGTCTGCGGGCCTCGCCCATGCGGAAAGTACACTGCGTATCGGCCTTGGCAGCGATCCTGACATGCTGGATCCGGCCACGGCGCGCACCTATTACGGGCGTTTCGTATTCAGCGCCATGTGCGAAAGGCTGGTGGATGTCGATCAGCATCTGCAAATCGTTCCGGGTCTGGCGAAAGACTGGGCGTACAGCGAGGATGGCAAAACGCTGACCCTGAATTTGCGCGAAGGCGTGACTTTCCAGGACGGCGAAAAATTCGATGCGCAGTCGGTGAAATACAACATCGAACGTTATCTGACGCTGCCGGGTTCTTTGCGTAAAAGTGAGCTGTCCTCGGTTGAAACCGTTGAAGTCACCGCGCCGTACACCGTGGTTTTCCATCTGAAAACGGCGGATGCCGCGCTGCTGATGCAACTGACTGACCGGGCGGGCACCATGATGGCGCCAGAGGCAACGGCCAAGGGCAACGTAGCCGCGCATCCGGTCTGTTCTGGTCCGTATGAGTTTGTCAGCCGCGTTCAGCAGGATCGCATCGTGCTGAAACGGTTTGAGAATTACTGGAACAAAGGCGCGTATCACTTCGATAAAGTGGTGTTCCTGCCGATCCCGGATGCGTCCGTGCGCCTGGCTAACCTGCGTGCGGGTGATCTGGATATCACCGAAGGTATTGCCGCCAGCGACACCGCCACGGTGAAAGCCGACAGCAATCTGCAACTGGCCAGCACCACCGGACTGGGGTATATGGGGCTGACAATTAACCTCGCCAACGGCACCGCCAACACCAATACACCGCTGGCGAAAGATGCCCGTGTACGTCAGGCATTATCGCTGGCGATTGACCGCGATGCATTGAATCAGGTGGTGTTCCAGGGGCAGTACACGCCGGCGAATCAGGCCTTCTCGCCTGCCAGCCCTTATCACGCCGACATTCCGGTGCCAAAACGCGATATCGAAAAAGCCAAAGCGCTGCTGGCTGAAGCCGGTGTGAAAACGCCGCTGACCATTGATTTCCTGGTCGCCAACAACCCGACGTCCCAGCAGGTTGCGCAGGTGCTTCAGGCGATGGTCAGCGAAGCGGGCATCAACCTGAATCTGCAAATGACCGAATACGCCACGCTGCTGGATCGCCAGCAAAGCGGTGAATTCAAAATGAGCATGTCCGGCTGGTCAGGACGCCCGGATCCCGACGGTAATATCTTCTCGTTCCTCAATACCAAAGGCGGTCTGAACGATGGTAAATACAGCAATCCGCAGGTTGACCAGTGGTTGCAGGAAGCCCGTCTGACCAGCGATGTGGAGAAGCGTAAAGCCCTCTACAAACAGGTCGTCGTACAGGAAAACCTCGACGATCCGCTGGTGTATCTGTACTTCGAACCGCGCATTTTCGGAATCAACAAGAAAGTGACCGGTTTCGTGCCTTACGCCGACGGGCTGATCCGTTTGCAGGGTCTGGCGCTGAACAAGTAATTGCCTGAGGAAAGACAATGTTAGAACTGGTGGTGAAACGGCTGATTTCAGCCATACCGACGTTGTTTCTGGTCACGCTGATGGTGTTCTCTTTGCAGAAATTGCTGCCGGGCGACCCGATCACCGCGATGGCTGGCGAGGAACGGGATCCGGCAGTCATTGCGCAGTTACGCGAGCAATACCATCTGAATGATCCGATCCCCAGCCAGTATTTCCACTGGGTCGGCAACGCGCTGCGCGGTGATTTCGGCACCTCGCTGCGCACTCAGGAACCGGTGTTACAGCTGATCGCCAGCAAACTGCCGGTGACGCTCGAACTGTCGCTGCTGGCGATGATTGTGGCGCTGATCATCGGCATCACTATGGGCGTGCTGGCGGCGGTGAACAAAGGCACCTGGATAGATAACGGCACCAATTTTCTGGCGCTGTCGGGGATTTCGATCCCCCATTTCTGGCTGGGTGTGCTGCTGATTATGCTGTTCTCGGTGAAACTGCACTGGCTTCCGGCGTCCGGTTACGTGCCGTTCTCAGAAGATCCGCTGCAAAACCTGAAAACCATGCTGCTGCCTGCGGCGGTGCTCGGTACCGGCCTTTCCGCCACGCTGATGCGCCATACGCGTGCGGCGATGATTGCAGTGCTGAAAGCCGATTACATCCGTACCGCCCGTGCCAAAGGGCTGCTGCCGAAAAAGGTGATCATGAAACACGCGCTGCGCAATGCGCTGGTGCCGATCATCACGCTGACCACCTTGCTGTTCGGCGAACTGCTGGGCGGCGCGGTGCTCAGCGAGCAGGTATTCACCATTCCGGGCTTTGGCAAAATGATTGTCGATTCAGTGTTTAACCGTGATTACGCCGTGGTTCAGGGCGTGGTAATGGTGGTCGCGGTCGGTTTTCTGCTGATGAATCTGCTGGCCGACGTGTTGTATGTGCTGGTCAACCCACGTATGCGGAGAGCCTGAGATGACTGTATCTGTGATTTCCGTGACAACGTCACTTCCGGTCCGCGAACCTAACCGTGTGCTGCGCAAATTTTTGCGTAATAAAAGCGCGGTGATTGGCGCAGTACTGGTCGTCACCTTCGCCCTGCTGGCTTTACTTGCACCGTGGATTTCACCGTTTGATCCGATCAAAGCTGATTTCATGGCAGTGCGTAAAGCGCCTTCTGCCCTGCACTGGCTGGGTACCGATGAGCTGGGCCGCGACATTTTATCGCGCCTGTTCTGGGGGGCACGCACCTCGCTGATGGCCGGTTGTGTGTCGGTGATTATCGCGATTGTGATTGGCGTGCCGCTCGGCCTCATCGCTGGTTTCTGGCAGGGCTGGCTGGACAGCGTGATTTCCCGCGTGGTTGAGGCGCTGCTGTCGTGTCCGTTTCTGGTGCTGGCGATTGCGCTGGGCGCGTTCCTCGGTCCGAGTCTGGGCAATGCGATGATCGCCATCGGACTTTCCGCCATGCCGATTTTCGCCCGCCTGACGCGAGCACAGGTGATGAGTATCCGCAACGAGGAATACATTGAAGGCGCGCGGGCGATTGGTCTGCCCGACCGCTGGATCCTCTGGCGCTATGTGCTGCCGAACGTGCTGTCACCGATTCTGGTGCAGGCGACGCTGGCGATTGCCTCGGCGATCATCACCGAAGCCAGCCTGTCGTTTCTCGGCCTCGGCCAGCAACCGCCGGGCGCCTCCTGGGGTGCGATGCTTAATACTGCGCGCAGTTTCCTCGAGCAGTCGCCGTGGATGTCGATTTTTCCCGGTCTGGCGATTTTCCTGACCGTACAGGGTTTCAATTTGCTGGGTGACGGGCTGCGTGATGCGCTCGACCCGCGTTCTGAATAAAACATCTGCCGCTTTTTTAAGGAAGAAACATGTCTGAGAATTACGATTTTAACGTAGCTTATCCGACCCTGCGTCCTTCGATGATGGGGGCTAATGCGGTCTGCGCGTCACAACCACTGGCCGCACAGGCCGGTATGAAAATGCTGATGCTGGGCGGAAATGCCGCCGATGCGGCCATCGCCACCGCCATCGCGCTGACCGTGCTTGAACCGAGCGGCAACGGCGCAGGCAGCGACGCGTTCGCTATTATCTGGGACGGCAAAAAAGCCCACGGACTGAATGCTTCAGGCCGTTCACCCGCCGCGTGGACACCGGACTATTTCGCCGCTAAAGGTCTGGACGCTGTGCCGACTTACGGCTGGGATGCCGTCACCGTACCGGGCGCAGTCTCCGGCTGGGTGGCGCTGGCAAAACGCTTCGGTACCCTGCCGCTGACCACGCTGGCACAACCGGCGATTGATTATGCCCGTAACGGTTTTCCGGTATCGCCGCTGATTGGCCGCCTGTGGGAAATCGCGGTCAAAAAACTGCATAACCAGCCGGGCTTCATGGAGTGTTTCGCGCCCGAAGGTCGTGCGCCGAAAATCGGTGAAATTTTCCGTAATCCGGCACTGGCGGATTCATTAGAGCTGATCGCTAAAACTGAAGGCGAAGCGTTTTACCGCGGTGAACTGGCAGAAAAAATGGTGGCGCACAGTCAGGCCCACGGCGGCGCGCTGACGCTGGACGACCTGGCGAATCACAAAGCCGATTGGGTGGAAACCATGCAACAGTCTTTCGCGGGCGGATCCGTTCATGAACTGCCACCGAATGGTCAGGGTATCGCCACGCTGATCGCACTGGGCATTCTCGACAAACTGGATATCGGCAGCCAGCCGGTGGACTCGGTCGAAACCACGCACCTGTGCATTGAAGCGATGAAACTGGCGCTGGCGGATTTGGATCAGCACGTCACCGACAGCGAGCATATGTTCTTCGATCCGCAACTGTTCCTTAACGACGATTACCTGGCTCAACGCGCGAAACTGATCGACCGCAGCAAAGCCAGCGACGTGACCTACGGCGCACCGCGTCCGGGCGGCACTGTGTATCTGACAGCGGCCGATTCCAGCGGCATGATGGTCTCTTTCATTCAGTCGAATTACATGGGCTTTGGTTCCGGCGTCGTGGTGCCGGGCACCGGTCTCAGCATGCAAAACCGTGGCTGTGGATTTACTCTCGACACGGCACATGCCAACTGTGTCGCGCCGAATAAACGCACGCTGCATACGATCATTCCGGCCTTTGCTCAGGACGCCGCAGGTAAACCGCTGATGTCATTTGGCCTGATGGGCGGTCCGATGCAGGCACAGGGACATCTGCAACTGGCGCTGCGCGTGATGCTGTATAAACAAAATCCGCAGGCCGCGATAGATGCGCCACGCTGGCGGATCAACGGCGGGCGTCAGGTGGCGATCGAGTCGACGTTCAATCACAATACGCTGGCTGCACTGCGCGCGATGGGGCATGAGCTGATCGTCGAAGACCCGCTCGGCGGCCATTCGTTCGGCGGCGCGCAGGTGATTGTCACTAATCCGGCAGGCGGTTATCTGGCGGGCACCGAATCGCGCAAAGACGGACAGGCGCTGGTGATGTAGTTTTGGTTTTCCTTCCTCTTTTATGAGAGGAAGGAATTAATCCGCCTTTGTGACTTCCCTTCCAAATATTCGCTAAATCTATGTAATTCGATCCCATCGCTATAAAAATTTGAAACAGCGTTCTATAAATGGAGTGGCGAGTACTTTGCACTTTCATATGGAGAACGAATGTATGACCAGTCCACTGTTTCATGGCGTGATCCCACCTGTCGCGACAATCCTGAATGAGAACGAGCAGCTTGACCGTCAGGGGATGGCGCGTCTGATTGATTTTACGATTGCAGGCGGCGTAAACGGCCTGTTTTTTCTCGGCAGTGCCGGGGAATTTGCGCATATGTCACAGGCGCTGCGTCACGAAGTGGCGGAGTTCTGTACTCAGCATGTCGCAGGACGCGTTCCCGTTCTGATTGGCGCAGCGCATCCGGGCACAGCAGAAACGCTCGCGTTCGCGCAGCACGCGAAAAGCATCGGCGCGGACGGCGTGGTGGTGGTGAATCCTTATTACAATCCGGTGACTGAAGAAGCGCTGTATCTGCATTACCGCACGATTGCTGAAAACGCGGGTTTACCGGTGATTATGTACAACTATCCGGGGCTGACCGGGCAGCCGTTGCCCGTCAGTCTGATCAAACGTCTGGCGCTGGAATGCCCGAACATTGTCGGCCTGAAAGACACCGTCGACAGCCTGAACCACATCCGCGAAACGATACAGGCCGTGAAACCTGAGCGCCCTGATTTCGCGGTGTTCTCCGGGTACGATGAATATCTGTTCGGTACGCTGATCCTCGGTGGCGATGGTGCAATCCCCGCCAGCGCCAATTTCGCCCCGCAGCTGACCTGCGGAATTTACCGCGCCTTTAAAGAGAAAGATTTCGCCACCGCCGTCGCACTGCAACAACGGTTGTCATTTCTGCCGCCGCTTTACACGCTGGATACGCCAATTTACAACGTCATTAAATACGCCATTTCACAGGTCATCAGCGGAATGCCGGTGCATTCACTCAAACCGGCGCTGCCGCTGAGCAATGACAAACAGAAAATTGTGCGTGAGATTTTGAAACAAGCGGGTGTCAGCGTCGTCTGCTAAACCCCCTCCCGGCCTCCCCTGAACAGCGGGAGGCAAAAACCCTCAATCTAAATCGAAATCATTACTATTCCGCTTTAATATTCGTTACTCTATTCCCATGATTTACCAAGCCGAATGACTTCATAACGCAATGATGCAAACACTCCTCGACAGTTTCCGCGAAACGCCTGTGAGCTGGGTCGCCGACACTTTCAAACCGATGTCGCCGCTGGTGACTAACGCCGTGCCGATGTCGCATCTTACGACGGCGGAAGGTTGTGCCAGCGTGCTCAAACGCTATCTGGACGCCAATGCGGCCGATGCCGCGAAGTGCGATACACGCCGGGCGCGGATCTCGATGTGGTCACAATGGTATTTCGCCACCCTGCTGCCAAGCTGGGTGATCGTCTCCTTGCGCCATGGCTGGCAGTTACCTATCGCCGCTGAAAATGTCTATCTGTGTATGCAGGAAGAAGGCTTACCGGCGCAGATTTATCTGGATGGCGAAGGCGAAGCGCTGACGTCTGCCGAGCCTATGGCGCGTTTCGATGTGATGATCGAGCAGCAATTACGCCCTGTTTGCGAAGCGCTGGCCGAATTCTCCGGTCTGAAACCAGGCATTTACTGGAGCAACGCCGCAATACGCGTCGGCTGGGGCGTCAAACAGGCGGAACTGGTCAATGCCGATATCTCTGACGGTATGCAACTGATGGCGTCGCGGGAGCTGCGTTATGGCGGCAAAAATCCGTTATTCCAGCCGCTGCGTGCGGAAGATCCCTCCGACCCTGACAGCCCGCAATACCGCAAGCAATGTTGTCTGCGCTACGATCTGGCCGATCACGCCATGTGTCCTTCCTGCCCGTTATTGCTAGCAGAGCGAAAATCTGGCAAAAGACGTAAAACTCTCGCGGAGTAATTTGCAGATCTGCCAGCCACTTACAAAACCTGAATAAACTTAGCGTAAAAAATGATTGGATCTTAGCAGCGGATAATTATAAGAATTGGGTTATATAGACCAACGAGGTATTTATCATGACTATGAAAACACCGAAGAGCTGGCCCTCCGCTCTTAACTCGCTGGCCTCAGAGGTGATTGATTCTCTGGCGCAACCCGTTAACCGCGTATGGAATACGTTAACTGGCAAGCAAGAACCGCTCAGAGCAAGGATTGTTCATCGTTACGCGATTCCGTCTTCCCGGACGATCAGCGTCACGGAAGGATTCTTCGGATTTATTCCGGTGGAATCTTATGAGAACGAACGTTTTATTTTGGAAGTCGCTTACGCTGACAAACAGTATCAGGTAGAAGTCCCGCGGGCTTACTACCAGAAAAGCAATATCGGTGACGGCATCGACATCCACACGCTGTAATCGCACCGCGTTAAACAGGCTGCTCCTTCCGAGGCGCAGCCTTTTTTTATGTATAGTTTGATCCTCTGATGATTTTTTAGCATCCGACATAATAAGTATTCCCCGCTCTCATTTGCTCTTGACCTCGTTTTCTGCTTAATAAGAAACCAAATGACAGGAATTACTATGGTCAAGGAGTACCAAAATTAATAATTCGTATAATGCTGCTGCAGTTTACGCTGCTTTCCCGTATATTAAAGACACATGGATAAAGGCATAAAGCTTGTTAACATAAATGACGAGTTTACGTCTTATTTTAATCAGGGAACAGGTAAGATATTTATGTTAAAAACCAAAAAAAATTCAATCGCGATTTTAATAGTTTTAGGTGTGGTAGGCGTCGTTCTATCAACACGATACAGCAAACAGAATGAGTTGCCTCATATATTAATGCCAACAATAGAAAGCGGTGTTTTATATGACGTTTCTATGACATCTTCTGATTTACCCACTCTTCGGCGGGGAGTTGGGGTAGAACAGTATTATCACATATTACTGAAAGCTGGGATATCATACAAGTTTACCTCTCACGTTGATTGGTTGGGGATGGAGGCTCATTTATATGCTGACGATGGTAAGCAGATTGGTGAGATGGAGTGCGCATACCGAGCACGCTGTGATTTTTATGTTACTCCAAAGAAAGATACTTGGGGTTTATTAAGAATTGTAGGCAACTACGATGCTGTGGATACAGATAAAAAATTCACTCTAGAAGTTGGAGAGTCAGCAAGTCTTTATGGTAGTACCCCGCCCCCAAATCGAACAATTACATTACGTCCAGGCCCCCTTCCAGTTATTAATTCTAATATTGACTATACGGGAACAGTTTCTCAGAAAGACGTCCCTTTCTATAAATCAGGTGAAGGAAGTATTCAAAATTACTCTATTCATTTGCCTGCTGGTCAGAAAGTACAAGCTATTGCTAAATCATCTGGATTTGATATCTCACTTCAAATACTCGATGCGGATAGAGTATTGGTAAGTAGATTTTCTGAAGAAGATAAGCGGGATGCATGTTTGCAAGTAACGCCTCCCAAGGAGGGAATGTATATCCTGCGCGTCATGACTAGAAATCTTGATAATCTAAAGACTCCAGGAGCGGGTGACTTCACTCTCGAAGTATCTACTAATGACAAAATTTCACAGCCTTGTACTTAACAGTTCGCCATATATGGCGAGCTGTTCATGTAAAACAGTTGTCCCTATTTAGGGGGATTACTGCTTCATACATCCCAAATTACCAAAAGAACCGATACTTGCTGGGCATTAAAAAGGTTCTCGCCTAACCGCGATGAACCTTTTTTTATGCCAAAAAACCTGCCTGACCCCACACTTCCCGCTTTTATTTTGTTCAATACATGAAAATTATTGACATAATAATCACCGAAATTTAGAAAATTATTTACATCTTAATTCGCCCGCCCTTTTCTTTTTCTTGTGAGGTTTATGATGACCCGCCAGGTTTCTCCCGCAGTCGCCAGCGCCAGCCAGTCACGTCGCGCACTCGTCGCCGGTTCGGTCGGCAACTTTATTGAATGGTATGAATTCGGTGTCTACGGCTATCTGGCGACGATCATCGCCGGTAACTTTTTCACGCTGGAAGGCCAGACCGGCATGACCGGTTTGCTCCTGACGTATGCGTCGTTCGCGCTGGCGTTTTTCTGCCGTCCGGTTGGCGCGATTATTTTTGGTCGCATCGGTGACCGCATTGGCCGCAAGCCGACACTGATTGCCGTCGTTCTGCTGATGACACTCGCCACGGCGATCATTGGTTTGCTGCCGACGTACGCGCAGATTGGTGTGGCCGCCCCGCTGTTGCTGACGCTGATGCGCATGTTCCAGGGCTTGTTTGCGGGCGGTGAATTTGGCGGAGCGGTGTCGCTGATGACCGAATTTGCACCGAAAGGTAAACGTGGCATTTATGGCGCGTGGCAGTCGTTTACCGTGTCGCTGGGCTTGCTGACCGGCGTAGCGCTGGTGGCGTTGCTGGTTCAGACGTTGCCTGAAGCGCAGATGAAAGACTGGGGATGGCGTGTTCCGTTCCTGCTGGCACTGCCGATGGGGCTGGTGGCGCTGTATCTGCGCCTGAAACTCGATGAAACGCCAAACTTTGTCGCCAGTAAAAAAGCAGAGCCGAAAGTGCAGAAAACGGCGGCGGAAAAAGCCTCTGCCATTGCCACCGCTAAGGCCATCGCGCTGGGGATTGGGCGCATGATGGGCTGGTCTGCGGGCGGTTATACTTTCCTGGTGGTCATGCCCTCTTATCTGCAAACCTCGCTGCACGCCACGTTTTTACAGGCGCTGGTGGCAACCGTACTGGCAAACGTCGGTTTCGCGCTGGCTATTCTGCCCTCCGGCTGGCTGAGCGATAAAATCGGCCGCAAGAAAGTGATGATGATTGCCGTATTCGCGGTGATTGTGCTGAGTTTCCCGCTGCTGCATCTGCTGCAAAATCCTGAAAGCAGCCTGCTGGCAAAAGGCATTGCGGTGCTGATTGCCGGTGCAACGATCGGCATGATTGCCGGTCCGGGTCCGGCGATGCTGGCGGAAATGTTCCCAACCCGCGTGCGTTATACCGGTCTGGGATTATCCTATTCATTGTCGAACGCCGTGTTCTCCGGCTGTGCGGGACTTATCATCACCGGCCTGATTAAAGAAACCGGCAATCTCGATATTCCGGCGTATTACGTGGTCGCCACCTGCGTGGTCAGCCTGTTTGCGCTGATGTCGTTGCGCAAAGACGACCATTTACGCGATCTGGACGAATAACCATGAGTGACACCCATTTGCAGGCGCGACTGAACGCATTACAGGGCAGCTTTTCTCCGGCGGAAACGCGCATCATCACGATGATCCGGCTCGACCCGCCGGGCGTCGCCAATATGGGTGTGACGGAGCTGGCAAAGTCCGCGGAAACCAGCACCGCCACGGTGGTACGCACCAGCAAACGGCTCGGTTTCAGCGGCTATCCGGCGCTGCGGCTGGCGTTAGCGGCAGAATCTTCCAGCCCGATGCCTGTCGATATGCCGCTGGCCGCGAATATCGGCGAGAACGATTCGCCTAAGCAAATCCTGCAAAAGCTGCTGGAATTTGAAGTTAAAGGCGCGAATGAAACCACGCAGTTACTGAGCGCGGTGACGCTCGAACAGGCGGTGGCGTTTCTTTCGCAGGCCCGGCGGATTGATATTTACGGCGCCGGTGCGTCGGCGCTGGTCGCGCAGGATTTCTGCCAGAAACTGCGGCGTATCGGCGTTGTCGCCCAGACTTACGGCAGCACCGATGAAAGTCTGGTGAGCGCCTGTCAGCTTGCTGCCGGGGATGTCGCGCTGGCAATTTCTCACTCCGGTAAAACTGCCGGAGTGGTGGAAGCCCTGTCGCAGGCTAAAGCCGCCGGCGCAACGACACTGGCGATCACCGCCAATGGCCGCGCCGCCGTCGCCCGCAAAGCCGATGTTGTGCTGCGAACCAGCAATCGCGAAATGGGTTTTCGTGCCGCTGCCATGGCCAGCCGCACCAGCCAGTTGCTGATTATCGACTGCCTGTATATCGGCGTGGCGCAGCGTCTGCCGGGCGCGCGTGAGGCATTGCGCAAAACTCACGAGGCGGTACAACAGCACCGCCGCTGATATTCCTCCGTTACACGGCGCGCCTTCTATACTTCATAAAACACTCCGGTTTATGAGGGCATGCATGTTCACCCATCGTTTGGTATTTCCTGCCAGCGTCCTGCGCGGACGCGGCGCCATTAAACATCTGGGCGCGATGTGCGGACGTTTAGGCCAGCGGGCAATGTTAGTGGGCGGCCAACGCGCCATTGCCAGCGTCGAGGCGAAAGTCGCCGATCAGCTTGAGCAGCAGATGGTCAGTTATCTGGGCAGTGAAATCTTCGGCGGCGTCTGTTGTCAGGAGGAAATCAACCGGCTGGCCGACGTGTTCCGCACGCAGGGCGTGGAAGTGATTATCGCCACCGGCGGCGGCAAAGCACTGGACACCGCCAAAGCGGCTGGCGTGGCCTGTAATATTCCGGTAGTAACCTTACCGAGCATTGCAGGCACCTGTTCAGCGGTGACGTCGCTGGCGTTCCGTTATCATCAGGACGGCGAGTTCCGCGACATGATGCCATTACCCTGCGGCCCCGCCGCCGCGGTCATCGACGCTGATTTGCTGGCAACAGCCCCTCTTGAATGGCTCTCGGCGGGGATCGGCGATACGCTGGCAAAATGGTATGAATATCGCGCCATCAGCGACCTCAGTCAGCTTACCGGCCTGGCGGGTGTCGCCCGAACCAACAGTGAACTCTGCTATACGCTTATTGAACACTTCGCCGCTGACGCCTGTTTTGCGGTGCAGGACGGCAAAGCCAACAACGCTCTCGAACAGGTGCTCGACGCCATTTTCCTCTACGCCGGACTGACTTCCATCATGAGCAACGGCGCACACACTGGCGCTTCCCACGCATTATATGAAGGTTTCACCGCCTGCCCGAAAACCCGTCACATCGCCCATGGCCTGCTGGTCGGCTACGGCAATCTGTGCCTGCTGGCACTGGAAAACCGCAGCGACGAGGAGTTGCTGACCGCTATCGCCCTCGCCCGCGCCAGTGCCGTTCCGACTCAGTTAGCGCATATCGCGACAGATCTGACGGAGCAGGATCTGGCGGTGATTATCGACCGGAGCCTGAGCACGCCGGATATGGCGAACATGCCAGGCGATATTACATTTGAAGATGTCAGGAGGGGGATTGAGAGGGTTGAGGTGCTTGGGGCAAAAATTAATTATTTTTTTGCACATGCTGTGCAAACTGGCATTAAGGTCAAGGTCGTGGGCGTCGGCCCACACCGACCAGAGACCCGGTAACGCGCGGGCCTCTGGACTCCGCGCTTTTTTAACTGCGCGCTGTCGCGGGTATGACGGACATGTTCCGGCGCATTGGTGAGTGGCGCAAATTCAGGTGCTTCGCACTGCCTTCTCTCGGTCTTCAAGCCATAGGTCTTGAAGCCGCTCCGTTCAGCTGAATTTTGAGCACGCCAATAAACTTATCTAAAAGACTAAAATCATCGGTTTTGAATTTAAGATCATGCGGGCGTTTCAGAAAGCTTGCTGAATGAGAGGTTGCAGACCCAAGGCTGCAATCCCGAAATGAAGGAACCGCGCAGCGGCAAGATTTCCAGCCTGTCACTGCTATACCTGAAACATAGCCAGCGAGCGGTAGCGCGCAGTGAAAGAGCCGGAGATTCCTAAGAGGCGCGGCGATAGGCGCCTCTTAGGGCCAGTTTGGGTGGCAACCCAAGGTGTTGACCTTAAGGCCAGTTTGGGTGGCAACCTAAGGTCTTGTCGGTGTGGGCCGACGCCCACGACCTTGAATTTGAATTTGAATTTGAAATTAAAAACTAAACGGGATCGAAAGGCACTCCTTTCAACTCCCCCACTTTCCGCTTAATCAGTTGTCTGAGCCTGAGCGCTGCCTGCGACGCCGGTTGATCCCGGCGGCTCAGCAAAATCACCTCAAACGGCAGCGGTTCCACCACCGGCACAATCTTCAGCTGATCGACATACCGCCGGGCGGTAAACGTATCGACCACGCCGACACCGCCGCCAGCCAGCACCATGTCAGCGATCACCGAGTAGGTTTTGATGAACAGCGCAGAATGCGGCATCAGACCGTTTTCACGCAGGACGCGGTTGAGCACCTGACCCAGCGGATCCTGCTGCTGCAACATCAGCAGATCGTTGTCACACAGCCAGGCGAGCGATACCGGCCCTTCGACGTCCGAATCTTTTGGCAGCAGCGCCACCATATTGCCCTGATAAATCGACTCGGCGACCAGTTCCTGTGTGGCCTGCTCGCCGAACGCCAGCGCGAAATCCATTTTGTATTGCAGCAGGTCCTGACTCAGCGTGTTGAAATGTCCGGTCACCAGTTCGACGCTGCCGCCGGGCGTCTGACGGCGGAAATCCACCAGAACCGGTGCCATCACGCTGTGCCCCAGCGCGTGCGCAGAACCGATGCGTACATGCTGGCCTTCGCCTTGTCGCAGCTGTTCCGCCAGTTCGCCGATGGCCTGAATATGGCTGAAAAGCGCCTCGACTTCCGGCATTAACCGCCGCCCTTCCGGCGTCACGATTAATCCCTGCGGCGTTCGGTCGAACAAGGTAAAACCCAGTTGCTGCTCAGCGTGATTCAGTACGCGGCTGACGTTGGGCTGCGACACGTTGAGCAAACGCGCCGCGCCGCTGACGCTGCCCGCCTGTAAGACCGCCTGAAACACTTCGATGTGGCGTAAACGCATTCCTGCCCTATTTCTGCGTGGTCGCTAAGTACGAGAAGGCACTTAACAGGCTGATAATGTTGGCGACAGTCGGGCTGTGATACCCGACAGTGACCGCATCAAGACGCTCAACGCCCGGGATCAGACAAAACAAATCTGCCAGTACCGGTTTAGCGGTCATCAGCTCAAGATGATAAGGCGCGCTGAATCTTGCGGCGGTGAGCGGTGCAGGTTTGCTGACCGCAATCGTCGCCTGTTTGCGGATTTTGGCACAGGCGATAGACGGGCTGTCAGACTCGGCCGCATTGGCGGAAATCGCCCGTTTGACGCAGACATATTGCGATTCAGGGTAATAACGGCGGATCCAGGTTTCGAGGTGATCGTCGCCGGTCACCAGCCACAATGGAATGTTAAGTTCCGCACCGGCAGCGGCGTATAAGTCGCTTTCGCCGACCACGTTGCCGTTGAGTTTAACGCGGTAAAAGGCGCGGCCATTAATGGTGTGCGCCAGTACGCCGTTTTCGCCCGCGGCAGTGTGATAGCCGACAAACATCAGGCCGTCGTATTGCTGTTGCTGCAATCCTTCGACCATTGACAATCCGCGCGGTTTACCCTGTACCAGACGGGCACGCGGGTCGATTTTATCGGCACGCAGGTTTTGCATCATTGCGTGGCTGTCGGCAACGGTGACTTCCATCGCGCCACCGGCAAAAGCGCCGTCGATGGCGGCGTTGACTTCACCTTCCATCAGCGCACGGGCAGCGTCGTAATCCGCATTACCCGGACTGCATTGTTCCGGGCGCATTACGCCTGCAATACCTTCAATATCCGCAGAGATAAACACTTTCATCAGTTGTTCCCTTCTTGGTTTGGTTACCAGACGGAGGCGAAACCCACACCCCATCCCAGCCTTCCCCTCGTGAGAGGGGAAGGAGCCAGGCTAGTTCGCCAGATTATCTAATACTTCACTCAACCCCAGCCGGTAATGTCCGTCGAATCCGCAGACGGTTTCTGCACTCATCAAGGCATCAATAATAGCGTGTTCTGTGGCATCTGCCGCCAGCGCCAGTAAAGGTTCCAGTTCGGCATCCGGTAATGTGACACCGTCACGTTGCGTGGAAAACGCCAGCGCGATATCCCCTGAGCCATGCCCCCAGTAACTGCCGAGACGGCCTAACCCGGCACCGGCGCGTTTGGCGATGCGTCCGAGCTGGCGGCTGTCGAGATAACGGTCGCAGGCCATCACAATAATGATCGAACCCGCATCAGCCTGCGGGGCCAGTTGCGTCTGGATTTGGGCGATGGCATCTCCGGCGCGCACGCCGTCGAGGGTCAGTTCAGAGAGTTTGCCAAAGTTCGCCAACACCAGTACGCCTAATGTCGCGTTAAGCGTTTCGCACCAGCGTGAGGCCGTGCCGATGCCACCTTTTAATCCGAAGCAACTCATGCCCCGTCCGGCACCCACGCTGCCACGGGCGAAGATTTTTGTCGCGCCGTCGAGTGCGGTCAGCGCATCGTCTTCACTGACTGCCATCGCCTGAATATCGTTTAAATAGAAATCGTTGCACTCAAGGATAACCGGATTGATGGTGGAATCCGGGCGGCCAATTTGCGGGAATTGCTGGCAGCTGCGTTTCACCATCGCGTTGAATAATGTGCCAGTGGCGAAGGTATTGCTGAGCAGCACCGGCGTTTGCAGTTCGCCCAGTTCCATCACCTGAATCAGCCCCATCGGTTTGCCGAAACCGTTTAGCACCGCCACGCCGCACGGCAGTGGTTTTTCATACAGATTATCGCCGGGCGGCACGATGGCGGTGACGCCGGTCTGCACATCTCCGGCGGCCAGCGTGCTGTGTCCGACAGTCACGCCGGTCACATCAGTCAGTGAATTGGTGGCACCACAAGGGAAGCGCGGGCGAAAAATCTGGCGCGAGGTGCGCCAGCGTTGCAGCAAAGCAGACAGCGCCTGCTGCTGAAATTCATCTTCATGTTGTTGCGGATGCATCAGTTTTCCGTTTCAGCTGTTCAGTGGCTATTACTTTTTCAGTTTAGGATCCAGCGTATCCCGCAGCGCGTCGCCCAGCAGATTAAATGCCAGAACCGTGAGGAATATCGCCAGCCCCGGGAACACGCTGACGTTCCATTTTCCCGCCATCATCATATTGCGGCTCATCGCCAGAATATTGCCCCACTCCGGCACGTCCGGTTCCGGCCCCAGACCGATAAAACTCAGGCTGGCGGCCGTCAGAATACTGGTGCCGATACGCATGGTGAAATAGACGATCACATTCGACAGCGTACCCGGCAGAATATGGCGCAAAATCACCACCCTGTCTGGTGCGCCGACGCAGCGAACCGCTTCGACATAAGCACTTTGTTTAATCGATAACGTGGCGGCACGCACGATGCGGGCAAATACCGGCACGCTGAATACCGCGACCGCGATGATCACGTTATTCAGCCCCGGTCCGAGAATAGCCACGACGGCAATGGCCAGCAACATGCCCGGAAAGGCAAATAAGACGTCGGAACCGCGCATGATCAGCATATCGAGCCAGCGGCCATAATATCCGGCCAGCAGTCCGAGCAATACACCGGCGATCATGCCGAGCGTCACGGAGAAAATGCCAACATAAAGGGATATGCGCGCGCCATAGATGATGCGGCTGAGAACATCTCGTCCCAAATCGTCGGTGCCAAACCAGTGCTCCGGCGTCGGGCCTACACCCAGCGCCATCCAGTCCGGCGTCATCGGGTCGAAAGGTGCCAGCCACGGCGCGAATATCGCCACAAGCACCAGCAGCAGGATAAATCCGCCGGACACCAGCGCCATTGGATGGCGAAGAAACGTGTGGAAAAAGTCATACCACGGCGAACGGATATCATCGTTTTGCGAGGCTACCGCAGCCGGTGTGGTTTCTTCCAGCACAGAGACAGGATCGGTCATGAGCAGCTCCTAACGCAGACGGATTGCCGGATTGACCACCGCATAAAGCAGGTCAACCAGCAAATTTATCAGAATAAATTCAAACACGAACAGCATCACCAGCGCCTGAATGACCGGCTGATCCTGCGTTTTGATGGATTCAATCAGTAACCAGCCGAGCCCCGGCCAGCTAAACACGCTTTCGACGATAATTGAGCCACCGAGCAAAAAACCAAACTGCAAGCCGAGCATGGTGATAATCGGGATCAGCGCATTGCGCATGATGTGTTTCCACGTCACCAGCCGCGCACGTAATCCTTTGGCGTTGGCGGTGCGCACGTAATCTTCCTGCGCCACGTCGAGAAACGCCGAGCGGGTGAAGCGCGCCATCACTGCCGCCACCGAGGAACCGAGGGTGATCGCCGGTAAGATAATGTCAGCGGGCGAATTAAAGCCGCTGACGGCGAAGATCCCGAACGGCATGGCGACAAACTGGATCAGCAACAAACCGAGCCAGAACGGCGGCATGGAAATTCCACCGACCGCCATGCTCATCAGTGTCCAGTCCTGCCATTTTCCGCGTTTGAGCGCTGACACCACGCCAATCACCAGCCCGAGCACCACCGACCACGCGAAGCCCGCCAGCGCCAGCAACAGCGTTGGCATAAAACCGCTTTCAATCACACTTAACACCGGCTGACGCGTGCGATACGTCGTGCCCAGATCGCCGTGAACCATACCGTTCAGCCAGTGCCAGTACTGCGCGGGCAGCGGATCGTTAAGGCCAAGCAGTTGCCGTGCTGACTCAACCGCCTCAATCGGCGCATCCTGTCCGGCGTAAATACGCGCAGGGTCACCCGGCAGCAGCTTGATAAAGCCGAAAACCAGCAACGACACCACCAGTAAAACGGGGATCATTTCCAGTATCCGGCGGATAAAATAGGTCAGCATAAAAGTGTTTCCCTGAATTCGGTAAGCAGCCTCCCCGCACACGGGGAGGCGATATTGCAAAACGCTTATTTAAACTGTGCCTGATTAAAAATCAGCGAGCCGTCGGCCAGCATGTAGACGCCGGAAAGGTCTTTGCTTTTGCCGACCAGATTGTCCGGTACGCCGAGATAGGCCACCGGTGCATCCGCCCACAACAATTTCTGGGCATCGGCATACGCCGCTTTGCGTTTTTCGACGTCAGCGGTTTGCAGACCGGCGGTGATCGCCGCATCCACCTGTTTGTTGCTGTAATAAGAGACGTTATACGCCGACGGGATCCAGGATTCGGTGGCAAACAGCGGACGCAACGCCCAGTCTGCATCGCCGGTCGAGGCAGACCAGGCGCCGTAATACATTTCTACTTTCGCCTCTGCCGGTTTCGGTGTGCTCCACAGACGCTGCGTCAGCGTACCGGAATCCATCGGCACCAGTTTCACGCGCACACCAATCAGGGAAAGCTGTTGCTTCAGGAACTGCGCGCTGCGGATACGGTCGGTCTTGTTCGAGCTCCACATTTCAACGTCAAAGCCCTTTTCATATCCGGCTTCTTTCATCAGCGCTTTGGCTTTGGCAATGTTATAGCTGTAATCCGGCGTGGTTTGTTTCTGATAGAACTGGACATTTTTCGGCAGCGGCGAAGTGGATGGCGATCCCAGACCGGCGAAACCGACTTTCAGCCACAGATTGCGGTCGATGGCGTAGTTAATCGCCTGACGGACGCGCACATCCGAGAACTCTTTTTTCTGCGTATTAAAGGCGATGTAATACAGATAGATGCCCGGATCCTGCGCGATATCCAGCTTCGGATCGCTTTTCACCGTATCCACCAGATCGGACGGCAACGGATAGACCGCGTCCACGCCGCCGGATTTCAGTTTTGCCACCTGTGTGGAATCTTCCGGCGTCGGATACAGCGTGACGGAATCCACTTTCGGCCAGCCTTTCTGCCAGTAGTTGTCGTATTTCACCAGCTTGACGTCTTTACCCTGCTGCCATTCCACAAACTTGAACGGGCCGGTGCCGACCGGATGCACACTCAGATCCTGCTCATTCGGATATTGTTTCAGGGATGCCGGGCTGTGCATGACCGCAGAAGGATGCGCGAGGGTGTTGATCATCGCGCCGAACGGTTTGTTGAGGGTGATTTTCACCTGGTACGGGCTGACGGCTTCGACGGATTTAATCATGCTGAACAGCGAGTTACGTTTCAGGTGACTGGCCGGATTAGCCAGACGATCTAGGTTAGCTTTGACCGCGTCGGCGTTGAAGGGCGTACCGTCCTGGAAGGTCACGTCGTGGCGCAGATTGATGGTAAATTCGGTGGCATCGCTGTTACTGGTGTAATCGGTCGCCAGCACCGGCACGACGGCCATCTTGCTGTCGAACTGGAACAGGCGTTCAAAGATGCCGCTCTGAATGGAATAACTCAGCGTATCGGTGGTGTCGTGCGGGTCGAAACCGGTCACGTCCGCATACATGGAAATACGCAAATCTTTGGCCTGAGCGGACGCCGCAAAGCAAAGCGCCAGTCCGGCGGCAAGCAGGCTCTTACGCAGTAAAGTCGAATGCATGGTGTTCTCCTGTGTGTCCCAAAAAAGAAAGTTGAGTTATCCCTGTGCGACCCAGTGATGTTCACTGACGCGGGAATATTTGAGTTTTTCTATCTGTACACCCGCCGGATGCACCGGCGATTTCACTTCCACATCATCGAACTGACGCAACGCACGCTGCGTCGGATCCGCCACCGGCACCGAACTGAGCAGGCGTCGGGTATAGGAATGTTGAGGATTACTAAACACCGCATCGCGGGGACCAATCTCCACAATCTGTCCGCTGTACATCACCGCGACGCGGTTGGCGATACGCTCCACGACGGCCATGTCGTGCGAAATAAACAACCACGCCACGCCGGTATCGCGCTGTAAATCCATCATCAGGTTGACTACCTGCGCCTGAATCGACACATCCAGCGCCGACACCGCTTCGTCAGCAATAATCACCTGCGGCTGCAACGCCATCGCGCGGGCAATGGCGATACGCTGGCGCTGGCCGCCTGAGAATTCGTGCGGATAACGCCGCGCATGGGAAGGTTCAAGACCGACGCTTTTCAGCAACTGATTCACTACCGGCGTGGCGTCGGCCAGCGACTTTTTCAGGCCGTGCAGTAACAAGGGTTCGGCAATGGAAAAGCCGACGGTCAGGCGCGGATTGAGTGAAGCGTAGGGATCCTGAAACACCATCTGGATCTGACGGCGCACCGCCTGAAACGGCGTGTCGCGCATCAGGGTAATTTCTTTGCCTTCGAGATGAATGCTTTCGGATTCACTGCCGACCAGCCGTAAGATTGCGCGGCCGGTGGTGGATTTGCCGCAGCCACTCTCGCCTACCAGCGCCAGCGTTTCGCCCGGCCAGATGGAGAAATCAATTTGCTCAACGGCGTGGACTTCTTTGGTCACGCGTGACAATACGCCGGAACGGATCGGATAGCAGACGCGCAACCCGCGCACGTCGAGCAGCGGTGGCGCAGCATAATCAGCGGTTTTCTGGTCGTCTTCCGCTGGCGGAATGTGAGGCAGATCACCTGCAACCGATTGCTTTTCGGGCGAAATATTTTGACCGGTTTTGGCGGCTAACAGCGGGAAGCGACGCGGCCATTTCAGCCCCTGCATATCACCCAGTTTCGGTACGGCGGCCAGCAATGCGCGGGTATACGGATGCTGGGCGTTGGCGAAAATCTCGGTCACGCTGCCCTGCTCCACGACTTTGCCCTGATACATCACCACCACACGATCGGCGATTTCCGCCACCACGCCCATGTCATGCGTAATGAACAGAACCGACATCTCGGTGCCCTGTTGCAGGTCGCGCAGAATTTGCAGAATGCGCGCCTGCACCGTGACATCCAGCGCGGTTGTTGGTTCGTCGGCAATCAGCAATGCCGGATCACAGGCCAGCGCCTGCGCAATCATCACCCGCTGACGCATGCCGCCGGAGAGTTCATGCGGATAACATCTGAGGATGCGTTCGACGTCAGGAATACGAACCTGTTTCAGCAATTCACGGGCTTTATTCAGCGCCGTGGCTTTACTGGCGATGCCATGATCCAGCAGCCCTTCGGTCAGCTGATCGCCAACGCGCAGCACCGGATTGAGCGAGGTCATCGGCTCCTGAAAGATCATCGACATTTCCTGGC
Source organism: Rahnella sp. PAMC25617 (assembly GCF_050606005.1). NCBI lineage: Bacteria > Pseudomonadati > Pseudomonadota > Gammaproteobacteria > Enterobacterales > Yersiniaceae > Rahnella > Rahnella sp. PAMC25617. The sequence continues at coordinate 233,455 of NZ_JBOCUM010000002.1, read as the reverse complement.
CGCGCAGCTTCCGGCGTGATTCTGCGGACATCGACGTCAGCGCATGACGCGTGCCGTTACGGCCAAAAAATTCGATACTGCCCGCGTCAATGTGCGCCGAATCCGGCAGCAGCCCCATGACGCTCAGTGAGGTGACGGACTTACCAGATCCGCTTTCGCCGACCACCGCCACCACTTCACCTTTATTCACCGAGAAGGAAACGCCTTTCAGCGCCTGCGTTTTGCCTTGCCGGCCGGAAAACGTCACCGACAAATCGTTAATCTGCAAAATGGGCACTGTCATCAATAAACGCCTCCTTTATAGGCTGAACTGTTAAAGCCAGACTTCACCGTTTTCATAACGCAATGCCGGTTCGGCATCCTGCGACAGCCAGATTGGCCCGTCGAGATCGACACGTTCTGCCTGCACCGCCACCGGCAGCGCGGCTTCCATGGCGATGGAAGAACCGAGCATGCAACCGACCATAATCCGCAAACCGAACTGCCGCGCCACGCCGGTCATCGCCAGCGCTTCTGTCAGGCCACCGCACTTGTCGAGCTTGATGTTGATCATCTCGTAACGGTCGCGCAGGCCTTCAATATCGGCACGCTCATGACAGCTTTCATCGGCGCAGACAGGAATGGGATGCAAACAACGCACCAGATCGTGGTCATTACCGGCAGGAAGTGGCTGTTCGATCATCGCCACGTTCAATTCATGCAGCGCCTCAAACACACTGCCGAGATCTAAACCCGACCAGGCCTCATTCGCGTCTACCACCAGCGTGGCGTGTGGCGCAGCGGCGCGGATTGCCGCCACTTTCTCTATTATCTGCTCGCGGTCGAGTTTGATTTTCAGCAACTGCGCGCCACCGGCAACGGCCACTTCTGCCGCTTTCGCCATATTTCCCAGTGAATCCAGGCTCAGCGTTTCCGCGGTAATCACGGAAACAGGCTTCGGCATATCAAGCAGTTGCCACAGGTCCTTGCCCTGTTTTGCCGCATCAAGACGCCACATTGCACAATCGAGGGCATTACGCGCCGATCCCATTGGCAACGCCTGCTGTAATGCGTCGCGGCTCAGCCCCTGTTCCACCTGCGAGCGGATAAGCTCAAGTTGTTCGCACACGCTTTGTGGCGATTCCTGATAACGGGCGGTCGGCGTGCATTCTCCGACGGCGGTAAATTCGCCGTCGGTCAGGGAAACGCGCACCACCGTGACAGCGGTGCGTGTACCACGGGAAATCGCAAACGGCTTTGCCAGCGGCAGTTCGACGGACTGGAAAGTCATCTGAGTCATCAGCCGTTGTCCTTAATCCATTGCGCGATATTTTTGATGCCAAAACGCACCGGGTCAGTGGCAGGCACGCCGAATTCTTCGCTGATTTCAGCCAGCGCGATTTTCGCTTCTTCTTCGCTGACCGCCGACGTATTCAGCGAGAAACCGGCGATTTTGACATCCGGGCTGGTGAGGCTGGCAGCCGCCAGATTGGTATCAAGGCACTGACGCAGCGTTGGCATAAACTGGTGTGGCAGATGGCGCATATGCGGGCGACCTAGCTCATGACACATCACCAATAAATGCGCCTGCGCGCCGTGGATAAGCCCCATGCTGACTCCGGCAAAAGACGGGTGATACAGCGAGCCCTGACCTTCGATGATGTCCCAGTGATCGTCGTCATTGGCCGGAGACAGCGCTTCGACCGCGCCGGAAATAAAATCGGCAATCACTGCATCAATCGCAATGCCCGCTCCCGCCACCAGCACACCGGTCTGGCCGGTTGCGCGGAAATCGGCTTTTAAATCCAGTTCACGCATGGCCGCTTCCAGCGCCAGCGAGGTGTACATTTTGCCGACCGAACAATCGGTACCGACGGTGAGAATACGTTTACCGCTGCGTTTTTTGCCGGTGCCGGTATCAAGCTCCGGTTGCATGTGACGCACGTCAAACAGCGCTACATGATGCTCTTTAGCCAGTTCAACCAGCTCAGGAATGTCGTTCAGCCCCTGATGCAGGCCGTTGGCGACGTTAAGCCCAGCGCGGATCGCCGCTTTGATCGAATCCAGCCAGTGTGTCGGTAATTTACCGCCAGAGTTCGCGGTGCCCAGCACCATGGTTTTCGCGCCCTGCGCTTTGGCCGTTTCGATGTCGAGTTCGGGCAATCCCAGTGACACAGAATCCGTCGCCAGACGAATTTGCCCGACGCAGGCTTCAGGACGCCAGACGTGAATGCCACGCGCGGTTTTCGCGGCCAGCGGATCCATCACATCACCAAGGAATAAAAGATACGGCTTTGGAATTTGCTGCATGTCAGTTTCTCCGGGATTCTTTTTTTAATGGGTTTTAATAAGACCCGGTCAATATTCCACGGGAGAAAGCGGCTGACGAATACTTGTTTGGCTTTGGGGTATAACCTGCGGCTATAGGCTTAGCTACATGAATTTATTATGGTTATTTGAAAATGAGGAACGCGGTCAGGGAGGGAGAAATGACAGGCACAAAAAAAGGCAGAGCCAATGAAACTCTGCCTTTGCGATTACCTTTTTCAGACACAGAATGGGGTAATAATTTAGTTCACTAACTTAGAAGCGGTAAGTCAGTGCTACAGCAACGATGTCATCAGAGCTTACGCCCAGTTTGTTGTTGTCATCGATCTGGTTGATCATGTAGTCAACATAGGTGTACATGTTTTTGTTGAAGTAGTAAGTCGCACCGATTTCGAAGTATTTAACCAGGTCTACATCGCCGATACCGTTTTCAACATCTTTCGCTTTAGACTGCACGTAACCGATTGACGGACGCAGACCGTTTTCGAACTGGTACTGTGCCACTAACTCATAACCCTGAGTTTTGTTCGCGTAGCCGCCTGGGATTGGTGCCAGGTTACGGGTTTCGTTATACATTGCAGACAGATAAATCTGGTTAGCATCGTATTTCAGAGCCGTTGCCCATGCAGACGCTTTATCACCGCCGCCGATAGCGGAGTCACTTTGTGCGTTAGTACGGTCAGATGAAGAACCTGCGATAACAGCACCGATGCCGGAACCTGCGATATCTTCATAATCGATGGATGCGCCGTAACCGTCGCCGTTCGCTTTAGTAGATGCACGACCGTCGCCTTCGTTTTTACCCTGGTATTGCAGGGCAATGTTCAGGCCAGTGACCAGACCGAAGAAGTCCTGGTTACGGTAAGTGGCCAGGCCGCCTGAACGACCTACCATGTAGTTATCGGAGTTAGCGGTATCACCACCAAACTCTGGCAGCATATCGGTGAAGCCCAGTGCGTCGTAAACAACACCGTAGTTACGGCCGTAGTCGAAAGAACCGAAATCTTTCACTTTCAGGCCAGCAAAGCCCAGACGGGTTTTGTTACCCAGGTCGCCCTGAGATTCTGCGTGGTTAGCCTGAATGTTATATTCCCACTGGCCATAACCGGTCAGTGTGTCGTTAATTTGAGTTTCGCCTTTAAAGCCCAGACGCGCATAAGTCATGTCGCCGTCAGAACTTTTGTCATCGGAGAAATAATGCTTAGCGGTTACGCGACCGTAGAGGTCCAGTTTGTTACCGTCTTTATTATAAATCTCAGCTGCATTCGCGGTAGAACCCACTGCAATTAAAGAGACCGCTAAGGCCAACACACTGCGCTTCATCATTATTTAAGTTTCCTTGATTTTTTTATAAAGGATTTCTCATGCCCGTTCTTTTATAGGACTGAAATATCGGGCTGTGAGTATTTGTACATGTTTTAAAATACGTCTGTCTGTAAAACGATTTGAACCTTAACACTGAGCACGAAAAGTTAAAATGGAAAAGTTCGCCTCGATAAGTCTTTTTTGAGTAAAGAGTTGTAACATTATGTTTCTACCATAAGGCGCTAAGCCCCTGATTATATGCGGTTTTCGCATAACAATTTGCACCATCACAGTGCATTGCACCATTAATGTGCAAATAGTTTGTAAATTTGTAAAGTAGTTGCAAGCGGGATCACCTTTATCAAAAGGTTTTTTTCTGTTAACAATCGTTAAGGAATTAGTGCTATCTGAAAAGGCGTTGCATTTAAATAGTGCATAGCATGGTAATCATTTTGATGTGAACTTCATTATCTAATTAATAGAAAAAGCAGCCATAAGATTTTTGTACTACGCAATTTTTTGCCGATTAGGATTTTTAATAAGGATACTGAACAAAATAAAGCCAAATTCAGAGAGGCAATAATTACCTGAGTGATTAAATTGAACGAAGTTGACTATTTCCCATTGCCCATATTGGGTTATTTTTATTCAAAACGGGCTTTTGTTTACAACGGGCATATTAAAAGAAAGAGCATATCTCAGGCGGATCAGGAAATTTTCGGGGAACATTTTGCTGTTGAGTGGCGAGAAATCCGTAAGATGGCCCTCCCCGTTACCAGGGAGGACGCTCAAGATTAGCGGAACTGCGCGGCGTGAAGTTGTGCGTAACGACCCTGTTGAGCAAGCAGAGACTCATGCGTGCCCTGCTCAACAATACCTTCTTTATCGACCACGATAATGCGGTCGGCATTCTGAATAGTTGCCAGACGATGAGCAATCACCAGCGTGGTGCGGCCTTCAGACAGTTCCGCCAGTGACTGCTGGATGGCCTGTTCGGTCGCCGTATCCAGTGCGGACGTCGCTTCATCGAGGATCAGGATCGGCGGGTTTTTGAGGAAAATTCGCGCGATCGACAAACGCTGTTTCTGACCGCCAGAAAGCTTCACGCCCCGCTCACCAATCACGGTATCCATACCCAGCGGCAACGCGTCAATCACGTCATCAAGGCGTGCGCGACTGGCGGCCAGGCGAATTTCCGCTTCGCTGGCATCGAGCTTACCATAAGCAATGTTCTCGCGGATTGTCCCGCCAAACAGGAAAACATCCTGCTGCACGATGCCGATGTTATGACGCAGCGACGTCTGGGTCATGTCACGGATATCAATGCCATCGATGGAAATGCTGCCGCTGTCCAGCTCATAAAAACGAGGCAGCAGCGAACACAAGGTGGTTTTTCCCGCACCGGAAGGCCCGACGAACGCCAGCGTTTCTCCGGCATTAATAGAAAGCGTGATGCCGTTGAGAATTTTGCTCACCGGCGTGTAGCCGAAGACGACATTGTCGTAATGAATGTCACCGCGTAAGTGACTGACCACCTGTGCGCCCGGCCGGTCAGTGATATCCGGCGAGGTATCGATAAGCTGCGTGAAGCGTTTAAAACCGGCAATCCCTTTCGGATAGCTTTCCAGTACCGAGCTGATTTTCGCCACTGGTCGGAAAAACACTTCCACCAGCAACAGGAAACCGACAAATCCGCCGTAGGTCAGCTGGTCATTAATCACATACCAGGTTCCGGCGATCATCACGATAATCTGCACCAGACGGGTACTGAGATAACTCAGCGTCAGACTTGCGGTCATGATTTTGTAGGCTTTCAGCTTAGTGATGCGGTAGTTATTGTTATCCGACGCAAACAGCTTTTGCTCATGATCTTCGTTGGCAAAGGCTTTCACCACGCGAATACCACCGATGCTTTCTTCTATACGTGCGTTGAAATTACCAACCATCCCGAACAGGCGTCGCCAGGTGTCGGTCATCTGCGCACCATAACGGCTGACCATCCAGGTCATTGCCGGAACAATAATGATGGTCATCAGCGCCAGCTGGACATGTACCGTCGCCATCAGGATAAACGCACCGATAAAGGTCATCACTGCAATGAACACATCTTCCGGGCCGTGATGCGCAATCTCCCCCACTTCTTCCAGATCTTTGGTGACGTGGGTAATGATGTGACCGGTTTTGGTGTTGTCGTAATAACGGAAAGACAGTTTCTGTAAATGGCTGAACGCCTGAGCACGCATGTCAGTTTCAATCCCGACGCCCAGCGCGTGTCCCCAGTAGTTCACAATCGCCATCAGTAAGGTGTTGATCACATAAATCAGCAGCAAACCGACGGTCGCGCCAATGATCAGCACCCAGTCGTGTGCGGGCAGCAACTTATCAATAAAGGTTTTGATCGCCATCGGGAAACCCAGTTCCAGTAACCCGGCCAGAATGGCGCATCCGAAATCCAGGAAGAACAGCTTTTTATAAGGAACGTAATAAGAGAAGAAACGGCGGAGCATCAGGCATCCTCATAGAAACGACCCGAAGGCGGGCAAGTCCGTCAGTCTAAATGAAAATGGTTATCGATAAAGATAATTTTAGACCCGCCCCGCCGGAAGACCGTTTTCACAGAAGTTTGCGTACACCGTTTAAAATCACGGCAAAGGCCGCATTCAGTGCCTGCCAGGCAATCTCCTCGGTGATCGCTTCATAGGTCGCCAGCACCGCCACAAAGGTGGATTTCTGTGTCGCCAGCAAAGATTCATATTCTCCCGACCGGAAACTGCCTTTACCTTTTTCAATCTCCCAGGTCAGCTGTAGTAAGGCTTCAATCTGCGGGACGGCACTGTTTACCACCGTATTCCAGTTTGTCCCCAGTGAAGCTTTTGCCGCCGCAATAGCCCTGTCTTTAACATCAAAAATATCACTCATCGTATTCACCTTTATTATTTATTGACTGCTTCTGTACCATTTTTTAATACCAGCTCATAGGTCAGCATCGACTGCATAATCACGGCAACCTGTTTACGCTGAAGAGTGATATACGCCGGAGAATCCTGTTGCGAACAATGCTGCCTTTTATATTTAATCTGATAGAAGATATTTCTCAGGCCAAACATCTGCTGTTCAATAGCAGGATTGTTATTTAAGATTTTGGTGCGGGATTCAATCAGTGCTAAATCCGTTTCAGCGGAATTAAAGAACGCACTGTCGGGTTCCGAAAGGGGGGAAATCAGCAAAAGCGGTTGCCCTGCGACCACGAGCGCCGCATGGCAGGCGACAACCGGCGAGGCGGGTTGCGTATTGTCAGTCATTGCCTGCGCAGTCCAGGCCACAAATTGACGGTCGGCTTTGCTCTGGAAGTCAGTAATTTGTTTATCTAAAGCAGGGTCATACTGATGCGTGGAACAACCGGTCATCGTCATTACGACAATAAAAATCGCGGTCCCGGTTTTCATTATTGATTTCAAAATGCCTCTCCTGTAACTGATTCCGAAGGTGGACATTATTCCATTGTCCCTGCCATCAAAAATTAGTCACAAGAGAAGATCGGCGCAACCGGTCAGTTAATCATTTCCAATCAAATGCTAAAGTCATTTTTATCATTAAAATAAAAAACCTGCGGATGATTATTTTAATTTCTGGCTGGCTTGCCATCGCGTACCATTATCATTGATAACGTCGTATTCCACTTTATCTGACAGGTTTCTCCCTGCCGGAATTTCCACCCGCTCTGAAGTGAAAGGCGCCACCATCACACCGGGTAACTCCGTCTCTCCCGAACGAAGTGAAGAAAGCGTCAGGTGCCACGGCGTCGGATTTTGTATCAAGAGTGTTTTACTGCCCGCCTCACGGTCGATGCTGAACTGCAATTTCTGTGCATCACTTTCCTTAAGCTCCCCTACTTTTTCCGGCCTGAAAAACACCTTCATGCGGATTTTTAACGGCAGCACGACGCATTTTTCATCTTTATGCTGTGTTTCGGTATTTGGCGGAATTTGAAAGATATTCAACCAGTAAACACTTTCGCGATCCTGTGGCAGACTTCCGGCTGAAACCATCAACAGCCGGATATTGCGCATTTCCCCCGGTTTCATTTTAAATACCGGCGGATTGATCACAATCGGCGTATGGACCTTATCCGGGCTCACCGTCGGGTCTCCGTTATCTGTCCAGACCTGCACCACTACCGGTTCTTTCTCGGAATTCACTAATGACAGTGATTCCGCGATACTTCCAGAGTTGAACACCACGCGGGTCTTTTCCGCATTAACCACCGCGCTGGCGTGAAACGCCGTGCAACAGAGCATAATCCCCGCCGCAACGGTAACTTTATTGAAAACTGACCACCACTTGTAACTGCGCATTGACGCTCCCCGCCGTAACTGTTTCGCCACTGATTGCCTCCAGAGACGCCGTAAAATTTCCGGTGTAGGTTGTGATACCGTCCGTTGAATCGCCCTGACTGGTGGTCAGATCTTTATAGGCGTACCAACCGCCGGTATTGCCTGTTGTCGCAGTTTTACTGGAAAGAAGGTTCAAAGCATTCCCACTTTCATCATAAATTCGAATTCCCACGCCTGACGCGACACCTGAACTGCCGTAATTGGTGTCAAGTAAATGCGTTAGACCACTGGTTGAGGTCAGGCCCAGAGCTGTCGCAGCTGTCACCGCTGTTGACTGATTAACTAAGAAACCCATCGCAACATTCGCAGATGAACTCGTTGATTTACCTACACTAGATATAGCTGCATCTTCACAGCTTAAGCTGATATCAAAAGTACTTTGGCTCGTTTCATCATTATTGAGTGATGAAGTACTTATTGTGGGTAATAGAACAACGGATGGATAATCTTTGACGAGGCACATTGCACCACGGACAAATGTAACTCGATTATACATATTTATCTGCCCAGGCCAATCACTATACCATCCATTATAAACCGTCTGTTCATTTGCTCCATCGACTAAAGCAGTGTTCATTCCATTTCCACGGAGAGTACTATATCCGCTTGCGTAATTATTCGCATAAAGATAGTAATTAGTTGAGTTCCCTCCCGTATATACGGTAGAGGCCGTTTTAAACAACTCAATATATACGTCACTAAATGCACTGGCAGGAATATATATATAAGTATCATCAGTCACATATTCATCTGACGTCAATGCTCTTGACTGCCAGTAAGGTGAGTAATAATTTCCCGATTTCAAATTAGTTAACCGGATTGCAACACCATTAAAATTGGTATGGTATGCGCTTTCAACATCACTGGTCTCATATCTCCCTGACATCTCTCCATTTGATTGATTCGCATAAACTTCATATAAAGTATCCGCATCTGCAAGTGCGCAACGATATAATATTTGATTTGATGTAAATGCTGTTGATGACGATGCAGTAATGAAACTGGCTGTCGAACTTGCCAATAATGTACCTGCTGGCATAAAACTATCACCTGAACTTACCGAAATAACAGATGGTAACCCAATGTCTCCTCCGGTTGTTCTCGATACACCCGTCCAGCTCTTAGCTGTATAACCTGCAGCAATAATCTCACTAGATAATGATGATGTGCTTGTAACTTTTCTACAGGTTGCATGAGATGCAATTGGCAACGCCAGCACCAGACAAGTGATAATATGTTTTAATTTAAACATTCTTTATAATCCAAAATTTAAATTTTACAAGGCAACGTCAATTGAACAAATTCATTATCCGCAGTTGCAGGTAACTGATAATTAATCTGGCACTGTTCTGCATCGCCTTTACCCCATGAAACAAACAACACACCGGAGAGATCGTTAATCCGTGCATAAATTTGCCCTGCCTGACCAACCATGCCTAAATTTTTCCCATTTTTATCGGTAACGTCAGCCCCCATCGGGATAATTTGTCCATCCTTTAGGGTTGTGTTAATCAACACCTGCTGGCCGGATAGGGTTTCGAAATTCACCTGAACGATAGCACCGGCATAAGGAACAACTTGCTGACTTCCACCCTGAATATCCACTTTTGAGTTTAGCCCCTTTGGATCCAAACTCACGGTGTTATAACGATACGGAGATAACGACGGCATGATGGCGTAACCAAAGCTATCGATTTTCGCACCCTGCCCGTTCTTTATTTCTGCCCCTTTGGCACCTTTAGCTTTAATTAGTGCAAAGGTATCGCTGACATAAGGCCCATAGGTCACGCCGCCCGGATGAATAAGTAAGGTGCCAGACGTTCCCAGACCAAATTGTTTATAACCTGTACCTTGCGAATAAGAACCACGAAATGCCCCTTTCGAAGTATTCTGTTGCAGTGAACCGCCCCAGGTCATTTCATTTCCGCTGTTCTGATAGTTCTCTACACCGCTGTATAACGAATAGGACAAATTACTTTTTTCACCCACACTGCCGGACACGCTGGTTGTCGCCGATTCTGACGTTTTATTTTTTGATACATTAAATGCAACATTAGAACGTGAGTTCGTCCAGTCCAGTGGCATCGAGAATCCCACAGAAATAGTATTCTCAGTAAATTTCTGACGATTTGTCGTATCCTCAACACCACTGTAATAATTAGTTCGGGTGGTGTAACTGGTTCTTTGTCTGCCCACGTTGACGTTATAACTGATCCTTTTGTAACTGTTGCTATACCCCAACTGCAATTGGGTAATGCGGGAGTTATTGCTGTAATAATCAGAGGTACTGGCATTGAGTGACAATGAGCCATAGTTATCGAAATTTTGCGCAATAGTGGCACTGAACTGATTCTTCTGATTTATCGTATCCGAATAATACGTGGTGGTATCTTCAGCCGCGCGCCTTACGCCCAGCACATCCTGCAAATCGCGGAAACCTTTAGTCGAGTAGCGGTATGCGGCCAGCGTCAGGTTGGTGCCGGTAGTAAAAGTCTTGCTGTAACTGGCTTCAGCCCGCCAGCCTGACTGGGTTTTATTATTTTCAGCCACGGCATGTGAATAAGTCGTGTTAAGGCCGATAGCCCCTAATGGCGTCGCCATGACACCGCCGAGCAAATAAGCCTCATAGTCTTTTGCCAGACGTAGACCGGCGTTGCCGGTAAAACGGTTACTGATCCCGCGCTGAATTACGCCTTCCACGAACTCGTTATCGACGTTGTAATAATTACGCACCCTGCCGAGTGCGACTTCATAATTCCACATCCCGGGACGTATAGAATCCGGTACGGCCGAATACGGCACAGTGAAGGATGACGTTTGCCCGTTGGCTTCAATGACCTGGACCTGTAAATCGCCCTGTCCTCGGGTATTGTTCAAATCGTCAATGACGAAAGGCCCCGGTGAAACGACGGTTTCATAAATTGTTTTCCCCAGCTGGCTGACCACCACGCGGGCTGTCGTACTGGCGACACCGCGAACTTCTGGCGCATAACCGCGTTTGCCCTGAGGCATCATCCGCGTATCACTGGCGAGTTTGACACCGTTGAAAGACAGGCTGCCGAAAAGACTGCTGTTGGTATAGCTGTCACCGATCGTGATTAAAGAATTGATCGACGGCAATGGCCGTTGTGCGTTTGTACGTACGCTGGTCCACTTTTGACGTGTACGTCCGTCCGTTTCGTTGTAACTGAAATTTGACTGATTTCTCAGCTGCCATAAACCGATATTAGTGCCACTATTAAGGCCACTCCAAAGGTTCTTAGTGGTAGATCCTCCGGTATTCTTCGTTTCATAATAGTTGGTATTATGCTTTACGAATAAGCCCAGGCTCCCGCTGTCCCACCGTGAAACAGGAATATAACCACGCGGCTGGCGATACAACGAGGCCTGAGGGATCAGTAATTTTAATTGTTGAGTCGGTTGATCAAACTCCCAGGATGCCCCTTTAGAAAGTGCAGAGAAACTGACGCATTGATCTGCGACCGGTAGCAGGGAGACAACATCCACTTTTAGCTGAATAAGTTTAATATCATCAGCTTTCAGGCAGGGTTGAGCCGCTTCACCTTTTTCATCACTGCTAAATGTAATCTCAGCATTTTCCTTCACCAGCTTATTGTTAACGTAAAGATCAACATAATATTTTCCGGATTCAATCCTGATCACTTTTTGATTTAATTTTTCGAGATTCACAGCAACACCGGAACCTTCCAGCAGACTGGGATCGAAATAAAAATCTTCAGCCTTAACGTTGGGTTGGTGGCAGGCCAAAATACCAACAGTTAATAATGAAAGTGAGGACGATATTTTCTTATTATGGATTGATTTCATACTCATGACTCACTCTTGCTCCCTGATCGTTAATATAATCAATGACCGCCGTGTCATTTTTCTGTAATTGGAGTTTTTTGAACGTCACACTTTGTTGAGAAAAGGGTGGAAGCATGTCCGCAGACTGGGTATAAAGTTTAGCTCCCTGTTTTATCTTTATACTGGCAATAGAAACAAAAAAGGGTGAATCGTTTTTTAACTGTAAAGAAGTTCCGCCAGACTGCGCTGTAGAAATCAGTTTTATTTGATCAGGAAGATTTCCAATACGACTGGCTATAGCTGCAGGTCGGTAGAATACTTTTACCCGGTTTTTAAGCATCACCAGCATTTTATTTTTATTCCGGGTCTCCTCGCCACCTGCATTGAAGGGTGGGATTTGCAGAAAGTTAAAATAAAAAACAGACTCGCGATCCTGTGGTAATTTTTTACTACCCGTAAAGGAAATCCGTAATACCTGGCCGCTGTTAGAGGCGATTTTAAACAATGATGGCGATGCGATAAAAGGTGCCTTCGCCGTCAACGCAGTCGAGTTTACATCTCCATCATCCAGCCAGGTTTGTACGGCGTATGGGATAATATCTTTGTTACTGAACTCGACATTGACTGATTGATTATCAGATGGATAAACAATCCGGTTGCCTGTCATGATCACGCTGGCATAACTTGTTGCAGAAAAGCCAAATGACAGCAACAGCATTGCATTAAATATTTTATTACTGATTGTAGAATTGAATAACATTGGTATTGCTCTTGTCATTGACACTTTAATTTAATTAACGCTAATAAGTAATATGAAAGAAAGATGGCAGAATGCCTGCCATCTTTTAAATAAAGCCAGACTTACAAATAGCTCACCGCATATTCAATAGAACCTGCTACAGTACCTGCAGTGGCCTGGCCTGTTGCATAATACTGCACATAGAATGTTGCACTGGCGCTTTCATCCCCTACAGCTAAACCAAGTTCATTCTTAGTACTGGTCCAGGTGGAACTTAAATCAATCTCATCATTAGTCGTATCCAGTAATTGCAGATTGACATTGGTTGCTGTGCCGGTATTTTTCAGTGTGCCTTTATTTGCTGTATCCACCAAGTTTCCTGAGAAAACAGTATTAATCGTTGTCGCAGCTGCTGCCTCTTCACAACCAGACAGCGCAATTTCAAAAGAAGTAGTTCCGGCAACATTACCCGCAGTCGTTAAAGAACTTACGGCTGCAGTAGGTAATAAAACAACCGGGGCAGAATCGCTGTTTACCGACACTTCACAAGTCTGATCCGCTACTTCACCCTGAAATGAAATGGTGTTATCAGATACAGCAGATGCCGTCATTGAATAACCCGCTACCAGTAAACCACAAGCCACTAAAATTTTCTTATTCACGTCTTTTCTCCATTAGATTAATTTCCTTCTGGCAGGTCCCTTCGCCGGGTACGCTGCCAGTGCTAGTCACTATAAAGTCACGACCTTTTTCGGCAATCAATCTCGTCAAAAACGCATAAATTAGTGAATTATTCTTCTGGCATGAGTTATTTCATACACTAATCCACTAAATTGATGTAGATCCGTTTTCCTGCCAGAGAAATAATCTGCAATTTTAATTAACATCTCGAAAACATATTCCTTCCTTACGATTTCTTAACTAGGAATATTCTAAATATAATTAAACGATTGCCTATAAACTGCGTCATTAAGATGATTAACAGCTCGCAAAATAATCATTCGGCGTGTTATTTAACCGGAAGATATCAATTACAACCAGATTGAATATTTTCAGAATGATGTTTATGTCAGGACTGAGTAAATATTGATGTCGCTCAAGAATCACCAAAAACGTTCAAAAGGGAAAACCATGGCGACATTGATGTGCTTTAGACAAGCAGATGCGAGATAGAAGATGGAAATCATGAGAGGTGAAAATAAAGCGGATTGACCCGATGATGGAGGTACAAAGATAAAAGGGGCACAAGGCCCCAGTCTGACACGCTCAGGAAGTGATTTTATCAATATCCACCGGCCTGCCGTAAAACCAGCCCTGTCCGACAATGCGTGGATATTCTTTCAGGAAGAAGTCCGCCTGATGCTGTTCTTCTATTCCTTCCACAATAATGGTCGCACCGGTCTGGGCGAGCATTTCCAGCATCAATTTCAACATTTTGAAACTGACTGACTGGCTGCCAACAGAATCGGTGAAGATCTTGTCAATCTTAATAAAATCAAACGATAACTTGCTCAGATAATCCAGATTGGAATAACCGGTACCGAAATCATCCAGCGCAATGCGGTAGCCGTAATCTCTCAGCCGGGCTAATGACTCTTTGAGCAGCCGATGGTCTGCCGTCGAACGTTCAGTGATTTCTAATACAATTTGTTTGCGGTGAAGCCTGCTTTTATCGACCTCTTCTTCGAGAAACACCCTGAAATCCGCCTCAGTCACATCCGCGGTAGTGATGTTAATACTCACAAATAAAGCGTTATTCTCCCGTAAGAGTGGTGCGATTTCTGCCAGCGTCCGCGTGACGACAGACCGGGTGAGTGCCTTAATCTGATGTGTCGACTCAGCCAGTTTGATAAACACATCCGGTGGTATATTGTCGCCGTTTACCTCTTTCCAGCGGGCCAGCGCTTCGTACCCAATCACCCTGCCGGTATCAATATCCACAAAGGGTTGATAGTTGATATAAATGTCATCCCGGCTGATCGCCATCCTGAGTTTATTCTGTAATGAACGGGTATTACTGATGTATTGGAGGAGTGCGAAAGTAAACATTCCACCGGCTGCTAATGCTGCAAGAATAATAAATACTGTCGCCGTGGCTGAAAGCGAAAAAAGTCCGATCTGAGTGTTTCTGGCCATCACGCAAATATCATATCGTTTACTGCATTCCGTGAACCGGGCTTTGTGCCACCACGCAAAACCTTGCATTTCGTTAACATCCCGCACCAGTCCGGCGGTGTCGCCAAACAGCCTGAAAACATGGTCGTGCCGGTGGTTGATCAGCACGGCACCGAAGCCGTTATACGGAACATAAATGTCACGAAATGCGGCCGGTGTCGGGAAAAGCAGAACGTTCTTCGATTCCATCATATCGGCGGTGATCCGCGGGTCTACAATGCCGCTGAAGGATGTCCATATGCGCTGACCATAACGGGTGATGGCATCGGGCACCGACATCGTCACCGGCTCCGGTAAACGGCCGCGCATCGCCGTACATTTCAGCTGGTGATCACGGATGTAGCCAATGTCTGAGATAAATACCGAGGTAAATGAGAGATAACGAATTTCATCGAGAAATTTATCACTGCATGTTTCATCGCGTATGGCATTCACTTTACTGACGATTTTACCGGACTCATCAGCAACTTCCAGTCCGCGCGTCATGATGTGTCGGGCATAGGAAGCCAGATAGTCACGATCATACGTCGCGATGACGAGATGTGTGACAATCAGGATAAATGTGGCTACCAGCAAGGTACCTGACAGAAATAATAAAGGCCGGCCAACAGATTTTGCGGTTTTCATGGTGTGCCTGAAATGAAAGTATTGATGCAATATTATTTTAAAGAAACCGGCGGATACTCGCCAAACTTGCTTCCGGCAAGTGCCATGAACTGACTGAATGCCACATTATTACTCACTTTAAGTTTATCCATAATGATGTGCTTCACCCGGCTGATGCGTCGATATTGGGTTTTCATTTTCGTCGCAATTTCAGTAATGCTCATTTGCTGGCTGAACATAATCAGCACTTCCCATTCATAATCGCTTAGTATTTCGAAATCGTAACGAAGTTTTCTGTCTTCGTAAAAGAGTACGCTCACCATGCTCGTTGCATTAAGGATTTGCGCTGCGGAAGCACGGCAGCCCTCAACGCCTAATTGTTTCATATAGATAGCATCTGCATTACTCTGAATCAGTAAAGCAGGAATTTCTATTTCAGTATGAATAATCATATCAATGGCGGGGAATTGTGCTTTAAGTTTTCTTAAGAAATCCAGGCCTTCAATAATAGACGTATTGACATCATAAACCTCACTGAAAACCACATCCAATTTTCGCAATTCCAGCAAAGACTTGAGGGATATGAAATTAGAAAGTGTGCCTTCAATAATAATGTCACTCTCTTCTCTCAGGATCTGCGACATTACATCACTGACCATCGAAAGTGGTTCCATAATTGCCACTTTCTCTCTTCTTTTCCACGCCATTAATTATTCCTTACTTTGATTAAATCCTCGCTTTATTTTATCAAGCCACTTTTGGAATTTTGATCTGGGAATAAATTTTAAGATTAGGTTAATAATTTCGAAAAAACCAGCGAGCGTGGGCAATATCCCAAATAATGTCAGATGTTTGTATTATTTCAGGATAAAAATCTGCCGGGATCCTGACTAAACAAAGTTTAAACAAGATAGTAATAGAATTGCAACTAGGAATATTCTTATTGAAATTAAACCGGGTGGAATTTTTTTGCTGCCAAAGCTGGCCTCAGCAGGCCAGCTTTGGGTGTGAATTTTGACAGTGAGCAGCTCGGCTGGCTCCTCAGCGAATTAACTCAGAACAACTCCTTTTGCCATATGTACGGCTCTGTCGCACATATGGTCAATCACGTCCGCATCGTGGCTGACCAGAATCATGGTCAGGTCACTGCTGGCTTTAAGATCGTTGAGCAGGTTAAGGATTTCCGCCTGCACTGACATATCGAGCGCAGACGTGGGTTCATCGAGCAATAACAGCTTAGGCTTAAGCAACAGCGCGCGCACAATCGCCACGCGCTGGCGCTGGCCACCGGAAAGCTGATGCGGATAACGGTGCATCAGCGCCGGATCCAGCCCGACCTGACGGAATCCTTCAGCAATCTTTTGTTCGATATCCTGCTCTTTGAGGATTTTTAATGGCTCAGCCAGCGTGCGCAGCAACTTGTGTTTCGGGTGCAGCGAGGCGTACGGATCCTGAAACACCATCTGTACGTCACGGCGCAGACTGCCGGTGAACGGCTTGCCGGGTTTTACTTTATGATCGAGCAGCGTCAGGCCGCCGTCCCAGTGACCGTTCAGCCCCGCCAGTACCCACAAAAGAGAAGATTTACCGCAACCGGACGGCCCGACCAGCCCGAAGCACTCACCTTTATTAATCGTCAGGTTGACGTTATGTACCACGGTGCGGACTTCAACGCCCTGACGGTGGGACACGCTCAGCTGGTGCAGTTCAGCAATTGCCTCACTCATGATTCGGCTCCTGTTTTAAAGAGGCCAGCAGCGCACGATCCAGCACCGGCAGGCGTTCGCCGTGGGTAAATTTGCTCGGTCTGCACGACCATAACGTGTGGGTATACGGATGCGTGGCATGTGCCAGCTGATCCGCAGGCAATTCATCGAGCAGTTCGCCTTTGTACATCACCAGTACGCGCTCGCAGTAGTGCGCCACCTGTTGCAGGTCGTGGCTGATCAGGATCAGCCCCATATTGCGCTGTTCGACCAGACGTTCGATTAAGCCCAGCACCTGTTCACGCATGTCAAAATCCAGGGCCGACGTCGGTTCATCGGCGATCAGCCACTGCGGATCGTTGATCAACGCAATCGCCAGCATCACGCGCTGGCCCATCCCGCCGGAAAGCTGATGCGGATATTGCTGTTGCAGAAAAGCCGGATTGGGCAAACCGACGGCATTCAGCATGTCGGCTACTTTTTCCTGACGCTCTTTACGCCCGAGACGCGTATGCAAACGCAGCGGCTCTTCGACCTGTTTGCCGATTTTTTGCGTCGGATTCAGCGCATGTTTCGGATCCTGCATGACCATCGAAACACGATTGCCGCGCAGTTTGTTCCATTCGCGTTCCTTTAACGTCGTCAGGTCGTGATCGCCCAGCGTCAGTTGCGAAGCGCGCAGCTGGCACGGATGCGGCAGCAGCCCCATCAGCGCACGGGCGGTCAGGGATTTACCGGAACCGGATTCGCCAACCAGCGCCACGCGTTCCTGCCCGACGCTGAGTGAAAGGGATTTCACCAGTTCCAGCGGACGTTCGCCCGGCAGATAAATGGTGAGATCTTTCGCGACAAGTTTGTCGGTATTTAAGGAATCAGTTGCCATGTCGTGGATCCATTTTGTCACGCAGGCCATCGCCCAGCAGGTTGAAAGCCAGGCTGGCAAACAGAATTGCCCCACCCGGTGCAGCGGCGACCCACCACTGGTCGAAAATTACTTTACTGCCTTCGGCAACCATCGAGCCCCATTCCGCGGTCGGCGGCTGAATACCCATGCCGAGAAAGCCCAGACCGGCGGATGCCAGAATAATGCCGCCGAGGCTGAGTGCGGCCCGCACCACGGCGCTCGGTAAACACAGCGGGAGGATGTGACCAAACATCAGGCGCAATCCGCCGATGCCCTGCATACGCGCCGCGGCCAGATAATCACTGCGGCGCAGTGCCAGCGTTTCCGCCCTCGCCTGACGGGCAAACGGCGGCCAGCTGGTAAAGGCCAGCGCCAGCGCCCCGTTCATCAGGCCGGGACCGAGAATAGCCACCAGCGCCAGCGCCATTACCAGACTTGGCAATGACATCACGATGTCGGTCAGACGCATCAGAATGCGCTCGAACCAGCCACCGATATAACCGGCGCTGA
This sequence comes from Rahnella sp. PAMC25617, assembly GCF_050606005.1. Lineage (NCBI taxonomy): Bacteria > Pseudomonadati > Pseudomonadota > Gammaproteobacteria > Enterobacterales > Yersiniaceae > Rahnella > Rahnella sp. PAMC25617. The sequence continues at coordinate 215,002 of NZ_JBOCUM010000002.1, read as the reverse complement.
TGCCGATCAGCAGGCCGACCGGAATGGTCAGCACCAGGATCAGTGACACCAGCAGCAGCGTCGGACGCGCGCCGTAAATCACACGGGACAGCAGGTCGCGGCCAAAACCGTCGGTGCCCAGCCAGTGCTGATGTGAAGGCGGCAGTAAGCGCAGTTCGATGTGCTGAATGTTCGGATCAAACGGTGCCAGTAAAGGTGCGAGCAGCGCGGTCAGCACCAGAATGGCGACCAGCACCAGACCGACGCTCAGCGTGGTAATGCGTCGCGCAGGCTTCCAGACGGTAGTCTCGATTTCGACCTGCGCTGGTTGTTCAGGGATCATTTGTTGTGTCATAAGCGAAAACTACCGGGTCCGCGGATCGAGCAAATAAGTAAGGGCGTCAGCCAGTGCGTTCAGCAGCACGAAACAGGTACCGATCAGCAGCGTCGCGCCAAGGATAGCTGGGGTATCTGCCGCGAACAGCGCGGTAGTCAGATAACGTCCGACGCCCGGCCAGGCGAATACGGTTTCGGTCAGTACTGCGCCTTCGAGCAGGCTGGCGTAGGAAAGCGAAAGCACGGTGATCAGTGTTCCGAGCACATTCGGGAAGACGTGGCAGAGTAAAACCCTCGCCCTGCCCGCGCCTTTGGAACGCGCCAGAATCACGTATTCTTTGTTCATTTCACCGAGCATCGAGGCGCGCAGAAGACGGGTAATGCCCGCCATCGACAACATCGCCAGCACGGTTACCGGCAGCCACAAATGGCTGATGGCGTTATAGAACATGTCGCGGTCGCCGGAAAGCCAGGTATCAATCAGCACAAATCCGGTGCGCGGCGTCATGGTGTACATATACAAGTCGTCCAGTCGTCCCGGACCGCCCGCCCAGTGCAGCACCGCGTAAAACAGCAAAAGACCGAGCAGGCTCAGCCAGAATATCGGCACGGAATACCCGAGCAGCGACACCATTCTGGCGACGTTATCCAGCCAGCTGCCTGGTTTCCAGACCGCCAGCAGCGCCAGCAAAATGCCGAGCGATCCGCCAAGCAAAATGGCACAGGTGGCCAGTTCGACGGTCGCCGGGAAAGTACGCATTAAATCGCTGGCGACCGGCTGCGCGGTAATGCGGGAAATCCCCATATCGCCGTGCGCCAGATGATCCAGATAACGGGCGAACTGCACCGGTACCGACTGGTCGAGACCTAAATCACGACGCACCTGCGCATAGGTGGCTTCACTGGCGTGATCGCCCGCTACCTGAAGTGTCGGGTCAATCGGGGCAAGATGGGAAAGCGTAAAGGTGAACGCCAGCAGGCCGAGCAACGTCAGCGCCAGCGAAATCACGCCGGTCAGCAGACGGCCTGACCAGCGCCAACCCTGCCGGACAAATCCGGCGGGTGTTGAACTGTCTGTCATTACTTGGTGACCTTGCTGTAGAAGACCATGTCAGGGTTGATGCCCTGCACGTAGCCCTTAATGTTGTCACGCACGGCGATCAGGCTTTTAGCCTGTAAGCCGATGACAAACGGTGAGTTTTTCTGCAGTTCCAATTGCAGCTGACGGTAATCCGCCACGCGTTTAGCCTGATCCGGCTCGGCAATCGCCGCCAGCGTCAGTTTATTGAGCGCAGGAATCGACCAGTTGGCGCGCCATGCCAGTGTTTTACTGCCATCTTCCGGATTGAAAGCAAACGCGGAAGCATTGGTGTTCGGGTCAAAATAGTCCGGGCCCCATGAAGACATATAGGCGTCGTATTCATGCGCTTTCACTTTAGTGGAAATCTGCGAGCTTAAACCCGGATCGAGTTTAACGGTCACGCCGCCCTGCGCGAAGCTGGCCTGCAACGCCTGAGCGATATCCAGATACGGCGGCTGGTTGGCGGTAGACAAAGTAAAGCTGACGTTGGTCAGCCCGGCTTTCGCCAGAATCGCTTTGGCTTTGGCCGGGTCATAGGTGTAAGGCGTATCGTTCAGCGCGCCCAGATAACCTTCCGGCAGGAACGACTGATGCACCTGGAACTGGTTTTTCATCAGGTCATGCGCGATGTGGTTATAGTCGAACAGGTAACGCGCCGCTTCCCAGAAGGCCGGGTTGCCCAGCGCCGGAGACGCTTTGGCGTTGAACTGCATGAAATATAACGAGGCATATGGCACGGCGAGCGGTTTTACGCCTTTTTTGCCTTCGAGCGCCGCCATCTGATCCGAACCGAGGTTACGTGCCATATCCGCATCGCCCTGCTCAATCAGCAGACGGCGAGCAGCCGGATCCGGTACGTTTTTAATCAGAATGGTTTTCAGCTTCGGCGCGCCTTCAGGAGAGGTCGGGTTGGCGGAGAGGATCACCACTTCATGCGGAATATAGTTACGGATCTGATACGGACCGGAACCGGCAGAATGGTTGCTCAGCCACTGATGGCCGAGGTCGTCAGCCGTCGCGTTAGCTTTCACCAGTTTGCTGTCGACAATCGAGGATACCGGCGCAGACAGCAGGCTCAGCACGAAAGACGGGCTGACATCGGCGGTCCAGCTGACTTTCACATGCTGATCGTCGACTTTCGTCAGGAAGGTATCGACGTTTTTATCAGTCCAGCCCAGCTGAGTCAGAATGAAAGAAGGTTCGAGATTAAGTTTCACCACGCGTGACAGCGAGAAAATTACGTCATCGGCGGTCAGCGGATTACCGCTGGCAAACACGGCTTTCGGCGACAGGGTAAACGTCAGGCTGCGGTTATCTTTACCCGCTTCCCAGGAACTCGCCAGCGTGGGTTTCAGATCAATCGGGTTATTAGGATCTGACTGCACCAGACGCTGATAAATATTGTTGAAAGCCTGAACCGTGGTCAGCTCAAAGCCCTGCGCCGGGTCAAAGCTGGAAGTGTCATCAATGGACTGGGCGATGACCAGCGTGTCCGGCGGTGTGGCGGCCTGAACCGCGAAAGTAGCCGCAATAGCCGTAAACAGGACGGACGGTAATAAAGCTTTCATCAGGTCAGACTCTCCAAAGTAGCGAAATTGCTAAAGTTTTGTTGAGTGTAAAGTTTCTTCAACTTCCCAGAAAGTCTGATAAATACTATCGTTATGCTAATTTTGAATAACGTTATCTGATTGGTTATTAAAGCCGCAGGACGGGCTCTGGCGGGGCATTGTTACTGTACAAACGGGGACGAGCTCGGGCAAAGCGACAGACACTATTACAAGGGCCATCGGCGGCTGATTATACGGGGGATATGAGTCATTTCAGCAGCCAAACCCTGCGGTTTTGGCATACACTTCATTCCTAAATTTCATACTGAGTTATGTGGCGCAGATCACATCTTAATTGTATGATGAATGCATCATTCAACTGGGTGAAACACCATGAGCAATGCAACTTCTCTGGCATTCCAATATATCCGGGCATTTATTCTGATTTATCTGTGTTTATTCGCCGGGAATGCCATTTCATCTCTTCTGCCGCTGACGATCCCGGGCAGCATTATCGGAATGCTGATCTTATTCGCCCTGCTTTCCACGCAGATTCTGCCGTTTAAATGGGTCAAACCCGGCTGCAACATTCTGATCCGCTATATGGCGCTGCTGTTTGTGCCTATCGGCGTCGGGGTGATGAACTATTACGAGCAGCTGCGCACGCAGTTCGGCCCGCTGGTGGTGTCCTGTCTGGTCAGTACGATTATCGTGTTACTGGTTGTCGCGTATTGTTCCCACTATATCCACGGTGAACGCGGCGTGGTGACAGACAAAGCGGAGAAAGAAAATGATTGATATTTTGTGGTCGCTTCCGCTGACCTTGCTGGTCTTTTTCGCCACCCGCAAACTGGCTATCAAACTCAAAATGCCGCTGCTGAATCCGTTACTGATGTCGATGGTGGTGATTATCCCGTTGCTGCTGGTGACCCATATTCCTTACGCCCGCTATTTCGCCGGCAGTAAAATCCTCAATGATTTGCTGCAACCGGCTGTAGTGGCACTGGCGTTTCCGCTGTACGAACAGCTGCATCAGATCCGTGCCCGCTGGAAATCCATCATCAGCATCTGCTTTATCGGCAGCGTCGTCGCCATGGTCACCGGCACGGCAATCGCGTTATGGATGGGTGCAACACCACAGATTGCCGCCTCGGTGTTACCGAAATCCGTCACCACGCCGATTGCGATGGCGACGGCACAGTCTATTAACGGCATTCCGGCCATCAGCGCGGTCTGCGTGATTTTCGTCGGCATCCTTGGCGCCGTATTTGGTCATACGATCCTGAACATATTAAAGATTACCACCAAAGCGTCACGCGGACTGGCAATGGGCACCGCCTCACACGCCCTCGGTACCGCCCGCTGTGCAGAAATGGATTATCAGGAAGGCGCCTTCAGCTCCCTGGCGCTGGTCATCTGCGGGATCATCACCTCCCTCCTCGCTCCGTTCCTGTTCCCGGTATTACTCGCCATGTTTGGTCATTAACGAATAATCACCTCACTCTACGCCCCTCAAAATAGTTCGGATTGGATCAAGGCGGCAACTGAGCGAATCCCCGGGAGCATACAACAAGTATGTGATCGGGGTTCGCGAAGGCAGCCAACGCTGAGCCAGTCTGAAATATGAAGAGGGAAAAAGATGTATGTCGCCAAACCTTAGAAAGACGACATACAAAGCTGAAAGTACCCGGTTTAAGTACAGTCAGAAAAATGCCTGCCGGCCCGCATTTGGCGGACTGGCAGCAGATTATGAAGAGGATAAAACGGGCGCGCGATGCGGGCGCGCCGGAGGGATTACGAGTTCATCTGGAACAGCGACATACCTTGCATGGAGCTGTAGGTCTTGTATGACGCCTGAAGTGCAACCTGTTGCAGCGTGTAGGTGGAAATCGCTGAGGTCCACTCGGTATCAACCAGATTGCTGAGCTTGGTGGAGTTGGTCACGTCGCGGTTATCACCGAGCGTATCGAGACTGTCGAGCTCACTCATTTGCGTACCGAGCTCAGAGCGCACGGACAACACGTTATTGAGTGAGTTGCTCAGGCCACGGTTGGCTTTATCGATCGCGTCGGAATATTCAGTATCCGAGGTGTAATCCGCTGAAGGCGTTTTCAGTGCGGTCAGCGCGCTGTCGATCGTCTTAAAGATATCGGATTCGCCGGTCGTGCCGTCTGGCTCTTTCTTCGCATCACCGGTCAGGGAATTGAAAATCTGATTACCCGTGTGGTTGATGGTCATGGTACGGCTGGCATCAACCTGCTGGGTGATCGCCGTATCCCCGCCGGAATACGTCACCGCACCGGTGGTCGGATCCTGTGTATAAGGCGCGGTATCACTTTTATAACCGGCGAAAATATAGCGCCCGTTACCGTCGGTGCTGTTCGCCATATTCACTAACTGCGATTTCAGACTTTCCAGCTTGGTGGCCAGAGAAGAACGGTCATCGTCACTCAGCGAGCCATCACCGGCCTGTACGATCAGCGTCTGCGCATCCTGAATGGTGGACGTCACGCTCGACAGAATCGATTCTTCCTGACTCATGCTCTGGTTAGCAAAAGTACGCGCAACAGAGAACTGGCTGTTTTCAGACTGCGCCTGACGCACCAGCACGGCCTGTGAAGCCGCCAGCGGATCGTCAGAAGGCTTACTGACTTTCGAGCCGGTAGAAAGCTGTAAACCGGTCGCCTGGAAACGGTTCTGCCCATCCAGCACCGCATCCATGTTTTGTTGGTAAATTATATTGGTACTAAGGCGCATGGCATCAGTTCCTTGTCAGTTCTGGGATCAGCGGAGATTTATAATGGCGTCGAATATCGTCGACGCCGTCTGCACAACCTGGGCATTAGCCAGATAATATTGCTGATAACGTTGCAGATCGCCGTATTCCTCATCGAGGTTAACCCCGGAAATAGACTGCTGTTGCGTCGTCAGCTGCGTCACGATATTGCTTTGCGCGGTACTGGTGGTGGTCAGTGTCGCCACCTGGTTCCCGACGTTGCTCACCAGGCTGGCGTAAGCGCCGGACAGCGTAGACTTGCCTTCCACCAGTTTGGCGGTCTGCAAGTTCAGTAATTTTTGCGCGTTGGTGTTATCGCTCACACCGCTGTCGGCTGCGCTGGCAGCGGCAATCAGTGAAGAATCGGTGATCGCCACCCCCATGCTTCCCGCCACGTTGCTGACGGTTTTGATGGTGAAGCTGTCATTGGTCGATGGCGTGCCGGAAACAGAAACCGATAATCCGTCGAATTCCATGGTCGGATTGCCGCTGCTGTCGGTGCCTGCCGTTGGCGTGATTTTTGCGCCATCGGAAACGCGGGTCACATCCCAGCTGGTGCCGTTATAGGCCATAGTGTAATCACTGGCTTTCACCGCGGTGGTATCTTTGTACGCCACGCTGACATCGGCGGTGCCGGTGTTTTTGGTGTTACCTACGGTCGTTGCGCCGGTGTAAGAGAAGAAATCTGTCCCTGCGTCACCGTTGAGATCAAAACCGGCTTTGTTGGTGCTGTTGAACGCATCAGAGAAGGTCAGCGCCAGCTGCCCGAGCTGATTGATGGCCGGCTCGAGGTTGTCTTTACGAAACGCCAGTGTGCCGCCGAGAGATCCGGTGGTCAGACGGCTTTCCTGAATTTCAGAAACAGTGCCGTCCGGCTGAGTCATACCGACGGTCAGTTTGGACGGATCCGCGCTGGAAGCCACCGCCACCACCGTTTTAGAGTTGCCGCCGCTCACCAGTGGCGTGCCGTTAGCAAAGGAGACGTTGTACGTGTCGCCGTCCTGCTGTGTCACGGTCACACCGGTAATGTCGTTCAGCTGGCTGACCAGCTGGTCACGCTGATCGAGCAAAGCGTTAGGTTCCTGACCGGTGCTGCCACGGGTTGCCGTGATCTGCGTGTTCAGTTTGGCAATCTGCGCCGCATAGGTGTTGATCTGGTCAACGTTCTGCGTGATCTGCTGATTCACCGCGGTGTTCATGTCGTTCAGGTATTTCGCTGAACTGTTGAACTGCGCGGTTAAGCCCTGCGCTTCGCCGAGAACCGCCTGACGTGCCGAGCTGTCGCTGGCATTGCTGGTCAGGGTTTGCAGGCCTTTGAAGAAGGTGGACATGGTGGCGTCGATGCCGGTTGAGCTGTCGCCCAGCAGGTCATCAATTGAGCTTGCCTGATCCAGCTGCGTTGAGAGCGCGCTGCCGGTGGCGCTGGCGCCGAGCAACTGGGTCACTACAAAGGAATTATATTCACGGTTCACGCCGGTCACGGTCACACCGTTACCGATGTAACCGGCGGAGGTGGAGTTGCCGTTGCTTTGGGTGATGATCGCCGTCTGACGGTTATAACCGGCCACACTGACGTTAGCGATGTTGTTCCCGGTGGTACTGAGCGCGGCCTGCGCTGCGTTCAGTCCGCTCATTGCGGTATTAATTAAGCTACTGGACATGAGTGACCTTTTGTCTGCCGGTGACTTTTTTTACCACCGTGTAATTAAGGGAACTGAATCGGGGCTTTCCCCTTTTCCCATTCTGATCTGGTTATCGGCCTGCACCGCCAAAACTTGAGAAAAAAAACGAGGATTTGGGGATCTAAAAGATATCTTTTAAATCATGGCCATAAGCCTTAACCGCCTGCTCGCCTGCCCCTTTAATTTTCTGGATAACGCTGACCAGTTTGTCGGCATAATTCGGGTCGGTGGCATAGCCTGCGCGTTGCAGTTCATGCGCGGCTTGTTCAGGGGTATTGGCGGAGGCCACCTGGGCATAACGCGGGTTGCTGGTCAGCAGTTTGATGTAATCGCTGATGGCTTCCACATATGAGCCGTAAACGCGGAAACTGGCCTGGACTTTTTTCGCCACGCCGTTGGTGTATTCGGTGGTGGTGATATTGGTGGTCGGGCCGTCCCAGCTGCTGCCCGCTTTGATACCAAACAGGTTGAAGCTGCGTTTGCCATCAGCGGTCGGTATCTCGCGCTGTCCCCAGCCGGATTCCAGCGCGGCTTGCGCCATGATCAGCTGATGCGAAATCCCGCTGTCTTTACTCGCCACCTGCGCCGGAATGCTCAGGCTGGACACGAACTGTCCGCTGTCAGCCGGCAGCGGTGCGCCGCCGGTGGTGCGGTCCGGGGCGGTCGGAATGACTTTACGCAGATACTGTTCCATCGCCTGCACCGGCATACTTTTCAGCACTTCACCGTCAAGCGCCATCGGCACCGTACCGGACAGCTCCGAAGGCTGTTTAGAGCCGCCGGTCAGCTGTTCCACCATCATATCGGCCATGCCCAACCCTTTGTCGGACATGTCCTGTGCAATTTGCTGATCGTACATCGATGTATAAAGTTTGGTGGACTGGTTATCGAGAATGCCCCCCTGCGGCAATGCCTGACGCATACTTTTCAGCATCATCTGGACAAAGACGCCTTCAAACTGTTTCGCTACTTCTTTGAGATGCGCCTGCGGATTTTGTCCCACATCCCGCTTCAGTTTGTTGAGGGAATTGGCATCGTACGCCGCCCCTTGCGGGTCGAAAGCACCGGACATCGACATCAGATCGCTCATCAGATAATTTCCAAATCAGCGCGCAGGCAGCCGGCTGTTTTCATGGCCTGCAAAATGGACATCAGGTCGATAGGCGTCGCGCCTAACGCGTTCAGCGTACGGACCACGTTATTCAGGCTGGCACTGGATCGCACCTGCTGAATAGAGCCACCGGACTGACGCACGGAAATATTGGTGTTTGGCGTCACCACGGTCTGACCGCCGCCGAACGGCGTGTTTGGCTGGCTGACATCGTTCTGACGATCGACCACCACAGAAAGATTGCCCTGTGCGACCGCACAGTTATCCAGCGTCACGTCGCGGTTCATCACCACCGAACCGGTACGGGAGTTGATAATCACTTTCGCATCCATCGGCCCGACGTTGACTTCGATATTTTGAATCTGCGCCAGAATGCGCACCTGCGACGTATTGCCGCGCGGCACGATGACCTGAATATTGCGGGAATCCAGCGCCGACGCGGTGCCCATCCCCTGACGGTTAATGGCGTCGCTGACCTGCTGCGCCAGATTGAAATCTTCATCGTTAAGTTGCAGGTTGATCACGCCTTCGGTGCCGAAGGTGCTTGGCAGTTCACGTTCGATGGTTGCGCCGCCGGTAATACGACCGCCGGACACCTGATTAACCGTTACGCTGCTGCCACCGGCAGACGCACCCGCCCCGCCGACCAGCACGTTACCCTGCGCCAGTGCATAAACCTGGTTATCCACGCCTTTCATCGGCGTCATCAGCAAGGTGCCGCCGCGAATACTTTTGGCGTTACCCATAGAGGAAACGACGACGTCAATCGCCTGACCGGCACGCGAGAACGCTGGCATTTTGGCAGTCACCATCACGGCGGCCACGTTTTTCAGCTGCATGTTGGTCCCGGCCGGAACGGTTATCCCTAACTGGGACAACATGTTGGTCAGGGTCTGGGTGGTGAACGGTGTCTGCGTGGTCTGGTCACCGGTTCCGTCGAGGCCGACCACCAGGCCGTAGCCGATCAGGGCGTTATCACGCACGCCTTGTACCGTCGTCAGATCACGAATACGGTCAGCGGATGCGGGCAGTACCACCAGGGCGGACATCGCCAGACAGATAACACCGGAAAGTAGTTTTCGCATGATTGCCTCGTTATAACGGCGATAAGTTTAGGAAGAACCGCTGCAACCAGCCCATGTTCTGCGCTTCATTGATGTAGCCGTTACCCACGTATTCGATGCGCGCATCTGCCACCTGCGTGGAGATAACGGCGTTTGCACCACTGATGGTGCGCGGGTTGACCACACCGGAGAACCGGATGAATTCGGTTCCCTGATTAATTTCGATTTGTTTTTCACCGACAACTTTCAGATTGCCGTTAGCCAGCACTTCCGCGACCGTCACGGTCAGGGTGCCGCTGAAAGTGTTATTGGCTGCTGCGCCGCCTTTACCGGCGAAGGTATTGGCACCGGACATATCCAGATCGGCGCGGGCATTGCCGAACAGCCCTTCCAGGTAGCGCGGCGTAGTGGCGGCGCCAAAGGTGGTTGACCCGTTGCGGCTGGCGTTCGCCGAGGAGCTTTTGCTCGCACTGACGTTTTCCTGCAAGACGATGGTCAGAGTATCCCCGATGTTACGTGGACGGCGGTCTTCAAACAGAGGCTGATAACCATAGTTCATCGGCTGAACGGACTGGAAAATCGAACCGTTAGGCACCGGCGGTGCGGCGGGCGCAGGGGTCGCTGTGGTGGTTCCGGGTACCAGCGGGGTATGCGGCATATACGCGCAGCCGTTCGCCAGTAACGTGATTAACAGCGGCAGCACCAGCTTGCCTGGTCGGTCTGTATAAGAAGTCATTACCGACGTTATTTTTTTGCTCACCACAGTTTCGCCTTAAAAAAATCGACCTGGTAGGGATCTGAACCGGTTCAGGACTGATGCCATCTGGCCCCAGTCCTCTTATTTTTGTGGCTGCCCGAATCTGCGACAGCCACTTTCACTTTGTTGTTACGTACAAAAAGTTGTTACGTACTAAAAGTTATGACGTACTAAAAGTTATGACGTACTAAACACTTACAGCTGCGAAAGTTTCTGCAGCATTTCATCCGACGTAGACACGGCTTTACTGTTGATTTCGTAAGCGCGCTGCGTCTGGATCATGTTGACCAGCTCTTCCGCCACGTTGACGTTCGAGGTTTCGACATAACCCTGATACAGCAGGCCGGCACCGTTAAGTCCCGGAGTACTTTCGGTTGGCGCGCCGGAGCTCTGGGTTTCCTGATAAAGGTTTTCACCCATGGATTCCAGACCGCTGTTGTTGATAAAGGTGCTCAGCGTCAGCTGACCAACTTGTTGTGCCGCCGTCTGCCCCTGCTGGGTCACGCTGACGATACCGTCACGACCAACCGTCATGCTCAGCGCATTGGTCGGAATAGTGATGGCCGGGATCACCTGATAGCCGCTCGACGTCACCAGCTGACCGTTCTGATCCACCTGGAAAGAACCGTCGCGGGTATACGCGGTGGTGCCGTCCGGCAGCTGGACCTGGAAGAAACCTTCGCCTTTGATGGCGATGTCTTTACTGTTGCTGGTCTGCGACAGGTTGCCCTGCGAGAACAGACGTTCAGTCGACACCGGACGCACACCGGTACCAATCTGCAAACCGGATGGCAGGTTGGTCTGCTCAGAAGACTGCGCACCTGGCTGGCGGACAGTCTGGTAAAGCAGGTCTTCGAATACCGCACGCTGGCGTTTAAAGCCGTTGGTGCTGACGTTCGCCAGGTTGTTGGCGATGACGTCCATGTTGGTCTGCTGCGCATCCAGACCGGTTTTCGCAATATACAGCGATGGGATCATGTCATTACTCCTCTGCCATCATCAGCTCATTGACAGCAGATTGTTGGCACTCTGTTCATTTTCATCGACGCTGTGGATGACTTTCATTTGCATCTCAAAGCGGCGGGCGTTGGCAATCATGTCAACCATGGTCGACACCGGATCCGCGTTACTGCCTTCAAGTGTTCCCGGCATCACGTGAATGGTCGGGTCGGCCTGTAAAGCGGCACCGCGCGCCAGCGCCGTGGCCGGGGTCGGACGGAACATGCCGTCGTCGCCACGGGTCACTTCGCTGTTTGCGGCTTTCACCAGCTTGAGCTTACCGAGCTGTCCCATGGTGTTCGGGTCAGCGCCGGCTTCGAGCACGGCGATAGTGCCGTCCGCAGAAATCGTCAGCTGTGAGTTCGGCGGAACCTCGATCGGGCCGTTATCCCCCATTACCGGATGACCTTGTACGGTCAGCTGGTTAGTCGGTGACACCTGCATGTCACCGTTACGGGTATAAGCTTCAGTGCCATCAGGCATCTGCACCGCAAGGAAACCGTCCTGCTGTAAAGCCACATCCAGCGGACGGCCGGTGTAGTTAAGTTTGCCTTGCGTCATGTCTGCGCCCGGCGTGGACGCCGTGACCAGGGTACGGGTCGGCAGGCTTTGACCTTCCACCGGCACCGCGCGCATGGCTAAAAGTTGCGAGCGAAAGCCGGGTGTATTGGCGTTAGCAAGGTTGCTTGACGTGACCGACTGCTGAACCAGTGTCTGGCTCGCTGCGCCGCTCGCGGTGTAGATAGCGTGATCCATAGTGCTGCCCTGTTCTCAAAGTAAAAAAGAGCGTCTTAACGCAGGTTAACCAGCGTGTTCAGGATGGAGTCCTGAGTTTTGATGGTTTGCGCGTTCGACTGATAGTTACGCTGAGCAACGATCATATTCACCAGTTCAGCACTCAGATCGACGTTGGAAGATTCCAGCGCACCACTGGTCATGCTGGCAAAACCACCCGCGCCTGCAACACCGTTAACGGCCTGACCGGAAGACGACGTTGCCGTCCACACGTTGTTGCCTTCAGATTGCAGACCTTCCGGGTTAGAGAAGGAGCTCAGGACAATCTGTCCCAGCAGCTGCGTTTTCTGGTTGGAGTAAGTGCCGGTGATGGTGCCGTCATCATTGATGGTGTAACCGGTCATCTGGCCTGCGGCGTAACCGTCCTGAGTCAGGGAACCGATGCTGTCGCTGCCGGTGCTCTGCTGGATACTGCCGGTGAAGTTCAGGCCAACAGACTGCGGCGTCACGGTGCCATTGGTGGAGGTATTCATCACGATCGGCAGGGAACCGTCAGCATTGACAGTGCCGTCAGCCTGGGTTGCGCTGGCGAGTGCGCCGCTGGTATCAAATTGCAGCGTACCCATTTTGGTGGCGGCAGAACCGGCCACACTGCTGTCGAGTGAGTACAAATCCCAGTTGTTAGACGCGGTTTTCACGAAGTACACGTTGTTATCGTGCGCGTTACCCTGAGAGTCATAGGTGGTGATGCTGTTGACGTAGTTGTACGTGGTGTCGTCGTTAGCATTGAACGTCTTCGCTGCCGGAATAGCCGTGTCGGTAGAGTTCAGGTTAGCGACCATGGTGGCTGCGGTAGTGGCTTTCGCACTCATCATGGTGGTCGGAACGCTCAGCGCGGTAGGCTGCGCACCGGCGGCGATGGTCGGCGGCGTACCCGTTGCCGGATAGCCTGTCACGCTCAGACCCTGCGAGTTCACCAGATTGCGGTTAGCATCAAGGGAGAACTGGCCGTTACGCGAGTAATAAACCGTACCGCTGCTGTCGGCCAGACGGAAGAAACCGTTGCCGCTCAGCGCCACGTCCAGGCCACGTGAAGTGTTGGTCGTGGTGCCATCGTTAAAGTTCTGCGTAACAGCCGCGACTTTAACGCCCATGCCTGCCTGAGAACCGGCAAACATATCGGCGAAAGAAGCGGTCGCTGTTTTGAACCCCACGGTGGCGGAGTTGGCGATGTTATTACCGATCACGTCCAGGTCGGTGGATGCCGCGCTCAGGCCGCTGACTGCTTGGGAAAAGCTCATGTTAGCTCCATTTTTCTGTGTGTAGTTGCTGCATGAAGTTAAGGATTTCAGCTCTTCTTCCTGCAAAGGAAGTGAGCCAACGGCTTATAAAATCTGGCGAACTGAATCGACGGAAGCGGTTCCCCGCACCCCGAGATCCAGCGCTGTGGTGCCTGATGAACTGGTGGTGACACCATTGACCAGCGCATAGTTAAGCGGTGTCGCGACCATTTGCTGTCCGTTGTTCAGGGCATTGATGCTGAAGGTGTAGCCGCCATCCGGTGCTTTGGTGCCATCGTCCTGCGTACCATCCCAGGTATAACTGTGAACACCGGCGGTCTGGCCGCCCAGCGAGATGGTTTTCACCACTTTGCCGGTGGAATCGCTGACGGTGGCCGTGGTGGTATCGGACGCTGTTTCCAGCTCAAAACCGAATGGCGTGGTGCTGACGGTGCCGTCAGTGTCACTGCCGACCAGAATGGCGCTGCCGGAAACCATCACGCCATGACCAATCAGGGAGCTGGCCTGTACGGAAGAACCGCTGGTGATTTGCCCCGAAATGCTGCCGAGTGTGGTATTGAGTTTTTCAATCCCGCTCACGGTGCTGATCTGTGCCAGCTGACTGGTCAGCTGACTGTTATCCATCGGGTTGGTCGGATCCTGGTTTTTCAGCTGTGCGACTAACAGCGTCAGAAAACTGCTGGATAAATCATCGGCAGAACTGGCGCCCGTAGTGGACGAACCGCCAGAACTGGTGCTGGTGATCGTGGTGTTGTCTGTGGTGTCATTAATCGACGTGGTAATGGCCATGGTTCGCTCCGCTATTGCCCCAGAGTGAGGGTTTTCATCATCAACGACTTGGTGGTGTTAAGCACTTCGACGTTGGCCTGATAACTGCGGGAAGCGGAGATGGTGTTCACCATTTCGCTGACCACATCTACGTTTGGCATCTTCACATAGCCCTTGGCATCCGCCATCGGATTGCCCGGCTGGAAGACCAGGCGGTCCGGAGACGGATCATCAACGACCTGCGCCACTTTCACGCCGCCCGTTTCCTGCCCCGGTGCCGCATCCACCTGAAAAACAACCTGCTTAGCTTTGTACGGCTGGCCATCAGGGCCGGTCACACTGTCGGCGTTGGCCATGTTACTGGCACTGACGTTCAGGCGCTGAGACTGCGCGGCAAGCGCAGAACCGGCGATATCAAAAATACCGAGCATTGACATGGGTTATTATCCTTGCAGCACCGACATCATCCCTTTGATCTGGCCGCCGAGGACGGTCAAATCGGTCTGATAGCGCACGCTGTTATCCGCGAAATTAGTACGTTCACGATCCATATCGACCGTGTTACCGTCGGCTGACGGCTGGTCAGGGATCCGATACATCAGATCCATATCTGCAGGCTGGACGTTCGACGCCGGAATATGGCGATCGGATGTCAACGCTAAAGACATACCGCTGCCACTCGCGCGCCCCTGCTCCATCACCTTCTGCAACTGACTGGCGAAATCGATATCGCGCGCCTGATACCCTGGGGTGTCGGCGTTGGCAATATTGGCTGAAAGTATTTCTTGCCGCTGGGCACGCAGGTTGAGCGCTTCCTGTTGGAACTGTAGTGCGGCGTTCAATTTGTCGAGCATGCGCCCTCCGCAAAGTGAGATTTTGGAGTCGACAGCATAAATGCGAGTGTCAACTGCCTATCGTCTGAATAAGCGCAAAATCGTCCGCTATTTGTTCCTTTAGGAATTGAAAAGTGCGCGTAGACTTGTCGCCAGTAGTAAGTTGGCACAAAGGTGAATTGCGTATGAACAGGCAGAGAATCCGTCGTTTCGGTATAACACTGGGCTGCATCTTTTTGGGTGCGACATCCGGTGCGGCGAGTTATGCACAGTCTGTGCCCGTGAAAAACGAGCAGGTCACAAGCGTGCCAGCTTCGGCGAACAGCGATACACTGCTGTCCTCGCAAATCCAGCAGTTCTTCCGCCAGCAATATTCGCAAAGCGGAATGCAGGTGACGGTGCTGGTCACCACACCTGCGGCGCGTCAGCCCCAGTGTTTGTCACCACAATTTATGCTTTCGCCCAACAGCCGTACCTGGGGCAATGTGTCAGTAGCGGTGAACTGTAACGGGCAAAAGAGTTATGTGCAGACCAAGGTACAGGTCAGCGGCACCTACTGGGTCGCGGCGAAAAATGTGCCGTCGGGCGCGCATCTGGCAGAAACGGATTTGCAGCAAAAAACAGGCCGTTTGGATTTATTGCCACCGAAGGCCATTCTCGACAGCAAACAGGCGATTAACGGCATTACGCTGCGCAATATCAGCATTGGTCAGCCGTTAACGCTTTCGATGTTACGACGTCCGTGGATGGTGCATGCAGGACAGGAAGTGCAGGTTCAGGCAACAGGCAGTGGATTCAATGTGTCGAGTGCCGGAAAGGCGATGAATAATGCAGCAGCGAATGACTCGGTGCGGATCAGAATGCCGTCAGGCGTGATTGTGAACGGGATGGTCGGCCCGGACGGCTCTGTGACAGTGGAGATTTAACCCTGTATTGCAACCACTTTTGGACAAAAAGTTGCAATAAAGGCTAAAGTTATTTCGCCACATGTCGATAACAAACGTATCAGAGTCGTCTCACGACGGCATTTTTAGGGTTTTTGTGTTAATTAACAGCCCTGAATACCCTAACCGGAGAAAAGATTATGGCTATCGATCGCACGCAAGGTGTTTCACCTTTAACTTCGATCCAGCAGCGCGATCCTTCTGAAGCTTCTGTTCAGACTGCGCGCAAAGAAGGTACCGTTTCTGGCACCACCACCAGCGGTACGGCGGTGACCCTGAGTTCAGCGCAAGCGTCTCTGACTCAGTCCAGTGCTCAGGACATCAACACGGCACGTGTCGACGAACTGAAACAAGCTATCCGTGATGGCAAACTGACCATGGATACCGGCAAAATTGCCGATGCTTTGTTGCAGGACACGCAGGATTATCTCAAAGGTCTTTAAACTGAGGCTTCAGGATTAAAGACGAATAGTTGGAAGGTATTAAGGCCCGATGAAGAACTTTATCAAGACCATGACTACCTTGGTTGAAACGTTGCAAGCTCTGGATCAAGTGATTAATCACGAACAAACGATACTTTGCTCGGGCCGCGTTAATGGTGCTGCCCTGCAACATATCACCGAGCAGAAAAGCTCACTGTTAGCTACGGTAGACTATCTTGATAAGCAGCGTCGTCAGCATGACGAGCGCCTGAAACAAAATGCACCCTACTTAGATCCACAAGGGCAGCGTCAGCCGGAAATCACGGCAATGTGGGAAGAAGTCGTGCAACTGACCACTAAACTGAGTCAGATCAATCGCCATAACGGCATGTTACTGGGCAAACAAATTGCCTATAACACCGAGGCGCTGGCTATTCTCAATGCCAGCCAGACGCAGAAATTCTACGGACCGAACGGGCAGGAAACCGTGTCGGGGCAAACCGTACGCAAGATCTCTGTGTAGAGCCAGACGGGGGGAATGCTTTCCCCTCAGCACTTCTCCCGCACGACAATTCATATCCACGATATTTATACCAAACCCGCCAGCTGCTCTAATGTCGCCGGGTCTTTTTCGACCAGCTTTATCAGCAAAATGGCCTGACGGTTAGGTTTCGCTCTGCCCTGTTCCCAGTTCTGATAGGTTGTCAGCGCGGTTTGCAGGTAATAGGCAAATACCGCCTGCGAAATATTCAGGTTCTCCCGAATCTCTTTTAATTCCACCGCGCTCAACCTCACTTCACGATCGACAGTTCTTTCCACCGTTTTAAGCGTACGCTTACCCTGACCGGCTTCACCCCATGCATTCAGGCCGTCCGCAATCTCAGTAAACAGATCCCGTTTCATCGTCATTCTTGTTTCGCCTTATGCTGTTTCAACAGCAGTCCTAACATCTTTTTTTGCGCGAATGTCAGGTCATTCACTTCGCTTTTTCCATACACCGTAATGAGAAGAAAATGCGATTTTGCGACCCACCAGTAATAAATAATCCTCGTACCACCCCGCTGGCCTTTATTCCTCTGACGATCAAGAAACCGAAGTTTGCGTAATCCCCCGGTATGCATAATCACATCCCCGCAAGTGGGGAAAAGCAATAACGCATTTTGCAGGATCCGGTATTCATCGTCGGACATATACGCCGAACGGTTTGCTTCAAAAGCGGGTAATTCAACAAATATAGCTTTCATCCATGCCCCTGAGCTTCCCTATACTGTGCCATAACTATCCCCATGTAAAGGATAGTTGAAGGCGTTGAGTGACAACAGGCGCAACAATAGCGGAATGCTTAATGGCTGCTAACTACCAATAGCCAGAGACGGGATACTGCTTCCAGAAGGATTTTTGACGTTTCAGTCGTTGCAGTCGCCTTGCGCTTCTTCACAGAAAAAACGTCAGGCAGCAAAATCGCTGGGGGATATAAGACTGCGCGGAGGGCCCGCGCAGTTTGAAGGGGGAAAGTCTTTAACTCAGGCCGGGCACATCAAAGCCGGGCGTGACCGACAGCAGCATCCGTACCTGTTTTACCAGTTCGCTCATGCAGTCATCACGCATACCGTAATTGTTGAGCTCTTTTTCCAGGGCAAACAAATACTGTGCGTTGGTGCCCAGCGGACCACTGGCCTGCGCAATCAGGGGCGCGATAACCTGATAATCGGTATCCGCTTCGTACTGCGGGTGTGAGGAGTCCATGATAAATACCAGCGCTGTCACCGTGCGGTCATCATCGAGTTCTAACTCGCACCAGGTCGGACGATAGCAGCCGGTCAGCATTTCACGCTTCCACAGCAATTCGAGTTCTTCGTGCAGTTTGTCTTCCGGCAGACGGAATGCCAGCCCGGTGGTCTGCCCGCCATCACGCAGCGCCAGCATGCGGCCCGGTTGCGCATGGGTTCCGCGCCCTGAAGTCAGACGTAAGCAGAAGGCACGGTGATAGCCGCGCAAAATGGCAGGCCGCGCCTCTTCGGAATCGAAAACCGGATTCCACATCAGCGAACCGTAGCCAAAAATCCACACGGGGCTGTTATCGGGGCGACGCGCCAGTGTGCAGCTCAGTGAGGCGGCACGTTGTTCAGGGGTCAGGAGCATCGATTCGTCAATGCTGCCGAATGCTGTTTTACAATCTGCGTTACGCAGGAAATCTCGAGTTAACATTCATTCCCCCTTTGGTACGACTTATTTTTGAACATGCCATGCTGTTGACGCTGTGTTCTCCGCTATCGTGGTTGTGGACTGATCAGGTTATCGGACAGTTTTCGCCTTAACTTGAGGCGCTGGCTGGGTTGATTCGGAATTTTATTATCACCCTGTCTGATGAAACCTTATTCGTTTCTTTCGTTGCAATCAAGATTGAGAGCGATCACAAAACGAAAATAAAATGATTATTTTGTGAACATTGTAAGAAAGTTGATATTTAAGAGGGAAATGACAGCAAAACCGGCGGATACAGGCGGATACAGGCGGGAGTGTGAGAGATAACGGGTCAGGCGTTCCCCGACCCGCCGCCGACATCAGGATTTTTTAGGATGCCATTTGTCGTCATCGCCTTTTTTATAGCTGTGTTTTACTGCGGCCCACGCGACTTTGTGCGCGGTCTCTTCGCGGGAATCATCACCCTGACGATCTTTTGGCTTTGCATACTCATCCCACGCGCTGTTAAAGGCTTCTTTATAGATATCCTGCGCATGTGCCGGAAGAACATGACGAACAGAGTCAGGCAACGCTGAGCGGTTCTGATAAGGCATAACTTGCTCCTTTTTCATGGCGTTCATGATCGTTACATTTAATGTGTGCGCTTCAGGCACACTGGGGTAAGTCTAACTGCTAACCTCAGGTGACTCAGCCAGATTATTCCAAATCTCAGCCTGCGGGCTAAAAAACGCCAGATTTCTCCGATTTTTCATGTGGGTATAGGGATGATTTACAAAAATTGACGCATTACCCGCATAAACCCATTATTAAAAATCAAACCATTGTTTTTATTATGTTTAAATAATTAACAATGAAAATTAACTTGAGATTAAACTGACATTTATTTGATTCATGCAACAAAAAATAGCTGTCATAACAGTTTTTATAGATGAGTCATGATAATAAACTGTTAACAGATTAATTTATCTACTATACTTAACGAGTTACAATTTTATGCTGCTATGCATTTTGCTTACAACCGACAGACAGGCGGTTGTAAATTCGTGAGTGTTTATAAGGAGAATAATCATCATGGTGTCTTCACAGGAACATCCAAAAGTAAAAACCCGCCATCAGGAATACTCCCTGATTTTCCCTATTGCTGCCCTTATCGTTCTCGTCTTCTGGGGCAACAGCAGTAACTTTGCCTCAGTCGTCGGCATCAATTTAATCGCGCTGGTCGGTATTCTCGCCAGCGCCTTCAGCGTGGTACGTCACGCCGATGTCCTGGCACATCGTCTGGGCGAACCTTACGGCTCACTCATCCTCAGCCTTTCAGTGGTCATCCTCGAAGTCAGTCTGATTTCGGCCCTGATGGCGACAGGCGACGCCGCTCCGGCGCTGATGCGTGACACCTTATTCTCGATCATCATGATTGTTACTGCCGGTCTGGTCGGCGTTGCCCTGCTGCTCGGTGGCCGTAAATTTGCCACCCAGTATGTCAATCTCGGTGGTATCAAACAGTATCTGATGGCGATTTTCCCGCTGGCGGTGATCGTTCTCGTTCTGCCTGCCGCCCTGCCCGCTGGCAACTTCTCCACGCCACAGGCCTTGTTCGTTGCGGTAATTTCAGCGGCGATGTACGGCGTATTTCTGCTTATTCAGACCAAAACTCACCAGAGTCTGTTTATTTACGAGCATGAAGATGAAGGCGAAGAAGACGGACATGGAAAACCGTCTTCAAAGAGTAATCTGACGCACACGCTCTGGCTGATTGTCCATCTGGTGCTGGTCATTGCCGTCACCAAATTCAATGCCAACCCGCTGGAGAGTCTGCTGACCGAACTGAACGCCCCTGCGCAGTTCACCGGCTTCCTGGTCGCGTTGCTTATTCTTTCTCCTGAAGGTCTGGGTGCCCTGAAAGCGGTACTGAAGAATCAGGTACAGCGTGCCATGAATTTATTCTTCGGTTCCGTGCTGGCGACGATTTCACTGACCGTTCCTGCGGTCACCGTGATTGCCACCCTGACCGGTCAGGAACTGATTTTCAGCCTGGCGCCAGCGAACATTGTGGTGATGCTGGCGGTTATGATCCTGTGCCAGATATCGTTCTCGACCGGGCGTACCAATGTGCTTAATGGTACTGCGCACCTGGCGTTGTTCTGCGCATATATGATGCTGATAATGCTGTAACAACAAGACCTTGGGTTGCCACCCAAACTGGCTTTAAGGTCAACACCTTGGGTTGCCACCCAAACTGGCTTTAAGGTCAAGATCGTGGGCGTCGGCCCACACCGACCAGAGACCCGGTAACGCGCGGGCCTCTGGACTCCGCGCTTTTTCACTGCGCGCTATCGCTGGAACGACGGACATGTTCAAACACAATTGTGAGTGGCGCAAAATGTCATCGCTGCGCGATTCCCGAGTTTCAGGCTTCGAGCCTAGGGTCTCGAACCATTCACTCGGTGCCATTTTTGATCACGCCAATCCACTGTTCTAAAAGATAAAAACAATCTTTCTTTGAATTTAAGATCGTACGGGCGATTCAGAAATCTTGCTGAACGGAGCGGCTTCGAGACCTGTGGCTCGAAGACCGAGAGAAGGAACCGCGCAGCGGCAAGATTTCCAGCCTGTCGCAGTGGTCCCTGAAACATAGCCAGCGAGCGGAGCGCGCAGTAAAAGAGCCGGAGATTCTTAAGAGGCGCGGCGATAGGCGCCTCTTAAGGCCAGTTTGGGTGGCAACCCAAGGTGTTGAACTTGACCCAAGTCGGTGTGGGCCGACGCCCACGGTCTTGCAGTTGAAGTTGAAGTTAAGGTTATTCAACCTCACCCTCAGATCTCCCCTTTCTTCTTCTTGTTCCTGATCACCAGCCAGCTAATCAACGCCATCACACAGCCGATAAAGATAAACCAGATGCCCAGCATCAGTTGGGGTGCCATTTCTCCCGGCGGGGTTTCAGGGCTGCCGACCACTAAACCGTGGAGGGTGGCAACAATGCCGATCACCAGCAGAATCAGGCTGTTGCGAAGTAAACGACGGGCTACGGTCATGGGTTGTCTTGGGGTGGCCATCAGATGCGTCCTTGAGCAATAAAAAAAAGATAAGGGCGCATCATAGCGCCCTTCGTTTTTATGTCAAAACCGTCATTTCACAATCCGTGAAGGTCAATCAGCGACGATTACGTACCAGCTGATAACGACGGGTCAGATATTCCACCGGCGCGCTCCAGATATGCACCAGACGGCAGAACGGGAACAGCAGGAATAAGGTCATCCCCAGCACCAGATGTATGCGGAAGATAAACGCCACGCCGTCCAGATGCGCGGCTGCACCGCCACGGAATGTCACGACCGACTGCGCCCAGCCGACCAGTTTCATCATTTCGCTGCCGTCCATATGCTGTGCAGAGAACGGAATGGTGCTCAGACCCAGCGCACATTGCACCACCAGCAGAATGATGATCATGATGTCACCAAAGCTGGACGTCGCACGCACACGCTCGTTGCTCAGACGACGCCACACCAGCATACCGCCGCCGATGAGGGTCATCACACCACACGCACCACCCGCCCACATCGCCATTTGCTGTTTCACCGGCACCGGCAGGAAGGATTCATACATCCAGTGCGGCGTCAGCATCCCGAAGGCATGACCGGCGATAATGCCGAGAATACCCACGTGGAACAACGGCGAAGCGATGCGCAGCGTTTTCTTCTCCAGCAACTGGCTGGAGCCCGCGCGCCAGCTGTACTGACCGTAGTCATAACGCAGCCAGCTGCCGACCAGAAATACCGTGCCGCACAGGTACGGATAGATATTGAAAAAGAAGTTGTTGAGGAAGTCGGTCATTTGCGTGGTTCCCCCGCAGGCATTTCATCAAGGTTCAGATACTGTGGTGCGACCGCACCGGCAAAGCGTTTCTGGTGCGCGGCTTCTTCACCCGACGCACAACTTTGCTCACCGAGGAACTTGATTTGCTCCTCTTCCCATACCGCATCCAGCGCGGCAGGCGTGTCATCACGGGCTTCCTGTTTAATCCCTTCGCGCACCGCTGCGGTGGCGATATCACTGCCGGACATCGCCAGCAGTAAATCAAACAGTTCGGCGTAATGGCTGTCACGCTCCTGCAAACGGGCACTCAGCAAGGCCAGGATTGGCGCGATATCGCGCAGGCCGTCGCGGGCCTGTTGTTCGTCATGTGTGGTGAGATATTCCAGGTACAGCGGCAGATAATCGGGCAGCTCACGGCTGTCAATTTCCAGCCCGGCTTCGCGATATTGCGCCATCAGATCAACCATCGCCTGACCACGGTCACGGGATTCGCCATGCACGTGCTCAAACAACAGTAACGATGTGGCGCGGCCGCGATCGAACAAACCGGTATACGCCGACTGCGCATCCAGCAGATCCCTTTTACAGAAATCCGTGATGTACAGCGCCAGATCCAGACGCTGCTCAGAGTCCAGTTCAGCAGACTGAGTCACTGCCTCGAGAAGCTCCATCTTGTGTTCCCACAAGTCTTCGGACGGATAATCCAGCAGCAGGCCGATGATGCGTAAACTGTTCATTAGCCCTTCCTTTCTGTTTTCGCGCCGATGTCGATGGCATCAATGCGTTTGCTGTTGAACAGGTTGAATTTGCTGTCGCTGCCGTGACAACCGTCACCGAAGCTGAAACCACAACCCTTGGCTTCCGGGAAGGCTTCACGCGCCTGTTCACGATGGCTGGATGGCACCACGAAACGATCTTCGTAGTTGGCAATCGCCAGATAGCGGTACATCTCTTCCGCCTGCGCCGCAGATAATCCAACCTGCTCCAGCGCGCTGGTATCCGTGATGCCGTCCACCGTTTCAGCACGTTTGAAGTGACGCATCGCCAGCATACGTTTCAGCGCACGCAGCACCGGTGCGGTGTCGCCCGCCGTCAGCAGGTTCGCCAGATATTGCACAGGAATACGCAGACTTTCGACGTCCGGCAGCACGCCGCTGTGCGGTAATGCACCGGCGTCGGCAGCGGACTGGATCGGAGACAGCGGCGGCACGTACCAGACCATCGGCAATGTGCGGTATTCAGGATGCAGCGGCAGTGCCAGCTTCCATTCAATCGCCATTTTATAGACCGGTGACTGGCGCGCAGCGTCCATCACGGAAATCGGAATGCCGTCTTTTTCAGCCTGGGCGATCACTTCAGGATCATTCGGATCGAGGAAGATGCTCATCTGGCTTTCGTAGAGATCTTTATCGTTCTCAACTGACGCGGCTTCGGCAATACGGTCGGCGTCATACAACACCACGCCGAGATAGCGAATACGGCCAACGCAGGTTTCGGAACAGACCGTTGGCTGGCCCGCTTCGATACGCGGATAACAGAAAATACATTTTTCTGACTTGCCGCTTTTCCAGTTGAAGTAGATTTTTTTGTACGGACAGCCGGTCAGGCACATGCGCCAGCCGCGGCATTTGTCCTGGTCAATCAGCACGATGCCGTCTTCGCCGCGCTTATAAATCGCACCGCTCGGACAGGTCGCCACACACGCCGGGTTCAGGCAGTGTTCGCACAGACGCGGCAGGTACGCCATAAAGGTATTTTCGAACTCGCCGTACATTTCTTTCTGCATGTTGGCGAAGTTCTGATCGGCAGAACGTTTGCTGAACTCGGTGCCCAGATCGTCTTCCCAGTTCGGGCCGCCGGTAATTTTCTTCATGCGTTTGCCAGTCAGCAGTGAACGCGGACGGGCTACCGGCTGATGTTTACTGTCTTTCGCGGTGTGCAGATGCTGATAATCAAAATCAAACGGCTCGTAATAATCATCGATTTCCGGCATGTGCGGGTTGGCGAAGATTTTATGCAGCAGGTTGGCTTTGTTGCCCATACGCGGCTGCAGTTTGCCGTTGATTTTGCGGATCCAGCCGCCCTTCCATTTTTCCTGGTTTTCCCAGTCGTGCGGATAACCCAGACCCGGTTTGGTTTCCACGTTATTGAACCACGCGTATTCCATCCCTTCGCGGCTGGTCCAGACGTTTTTACAGGTCACGGAACATGTGTGGCAGCCAATGCATTTGTCGAGATTCAGCACCATGCCGACTTGTGAACGAATTTTCATTTGGCTTTCTCCTGTTGCACGGCGTCCTGCATGTAGTCATTGCCTTCATCGTCTAACCAGTCGATGCGGTTCATTTTGCGCACAATCACGAATTCATCGCGGTTAGAACCGACCGTGCCGTAGTAGTTAAAACCGTATGCCAGCTGCGCGTAGCCGCCGATCATGTGAGTCGGTTTCGGGCAAACGCGGGTAACGGAGTTGTGAATACCGCCGCGCTGCTGGCTGATTTCAGAGCCCGGAATATTCACGATGCGTTCCTGCGCGTGATACATCATGGTCATCCCCGCCGGAACGCGCTGGCTAACCACCGCACGGGCGCTCAGTGAACCGTTGGCGTTGAACGCTTCGATCCAGTCGTTATCTTCGATACCCAGTTTTGTCGCATCGTCTTCACTCAGCCAGACAATCGGGCCGCCGCGACCTAAGGTCAGCATCAGCAGGTTGTCGCTGTAGGTGGAGTGAATGCCCCATTTCTGGTGCGGCGTCAGGAAGTTCAGCGCCATTTCAGGGTTACCGTTCGGCTTCGCATTCAGCAACGGCTGCGCCGCGCGGGTGTCGATTGGCGGGCGGTACACCAGCAGGCTTTCACCGAACGCACGCATCCACGCGTGATCCTGATAAATCTGCTGACGGCCGGACAGCGTGCGCCACGGGATCAGCTCATGCACGTTGGTGTAACAGGCGTTGTAAGAAACGTGTTCATCTTCCAGACCCGACCACGTCGGACTCGAGATGATTTTGCGCGGCTGCGCCTGAATATCGCGGAAGCGGATTTTCTCGTCTTCTTTATTCAGCGCCAGATGCGTATGGTCGCGGCCGGTATTTTCGCTCAGCGCCGCCCAGGCTTTCACTGCCACCTGACCGTTAGTTTCCGGTGCCAGTGTCAGGATGACTTCTGCCGCATCAATCGCGGTGTTAATCATCGGCTGGCCTTTGGCGGTGCCATCCGCTTTGGTGTAATTCAGTTTTTTCAGTAAATCGACTTCGCTGTCGGTATTCCAGCTGATGCCTTTACCGCCGTTACCGAGTTTCTCCAGCAACGGACCGACCGACGTGAAGCGTTCGTAAGTATTCGGATAATCGCGTTCAACGGCCATCAGATGCGGTGCGGTACGCCCCGGGATCAGGTCACATTCCCCTTTTTTCCAGTCTTCCACGCCAAACGGCTGCGCCAGTTCAGCGGCGGAATCATGCTGGATAGGCAACGTCACTACATCGGTTTCCACACCCAGATGGCCGACACAGACGCGGGAGAATTCTTTGGCGATGCCTTTGTAGATTTCCCAGTCGCTTTTTGAATCCCAGGCAGGATCCACAGCCGCTGACAGCGGATGAATAAACGGATGCATATCCGAGGTATTCATGTCGTCTTTTTCATACCAGGTCGCGGTTGGCAGAACGATGTCGGAATACAGACAGGTGCTGGACATACGGAAATCAAGCGTCACCACCAGATCCAGTTTGCCTTCGCCGCCCTGCGCCTGCCATTCGACTTCTTCCGGCATCACACCGCCCTGAATGCCTAAATCATCACCCTGAATACCGTGTTCAGTACCCAGCAGATATTTCAGCATGTACTCGTGGCCTTTACCGGAAGAACCCAGCAGGTTGGAGCGCCAGACGAACAGGTTGCGCGGGAAGTTCTGCGGATTGTCCGGCTGTTCAGCAGCAAAGCGCACGCTGCCTTCTTTCAGCGCTGCCACGGTGAAATCAGCCGGCGATAAACCGGCGGCTTTCGCCTGTTCCGCGATGCGCAGCGGGTTAACGCTCAGCTGTGGCGCAGACGGCAACCAGCCCATACGCTCGGCGCGCACGTTATAGTCGATCATGCTGCCGGTGAATTTGGATTTATCCGCCAGCGGGGACAACAGTTCCTGCGGCGCGACGGTTTCGTAACGCCACTGGCTGGAATGGTTGTAGAAGAACGACGTGCTGTTCATCTGGCGTGGCGGACGCTGCCAGTCGAGGCCAAACGCCAGCGGCTGCCAGCCGGTTTGCGGACGCAGTTTTTCCTGTCCGACATAGTGTGCCCAGCCGCCACCGCTCTGACCGACGCAACCACAGAAGATCAGCATGTTGATCAAACCGCGGTAGTTCATGTCGAGGTGATACCAGTGGTTCATCCCGGCACCGACGATGATCATCGAACGACCGTGGGTTTTGTTGGCGTTATCGGCAAATTCGTGGGCGATGCGCTCAATGTTCTGCTGAGAAACACCGGTAATTTTCTCGGCCCAGGCTGGCGTATAGGCTTTGATTTCGTCATAGCTTTGCGCGCAGTTTTCATCGTTCAGACCGCGCTCAATGCCATAGTTCGCCAGCGTCAGGTCGTACACGCTGGCGACCAGACCGGTGCTGCCATCCGCCAGTTGCAGGCGTTTGACCGGCAGTTTGTGCATCAGGATTTCATCCAGCGCGACGCTGTTGAAATGCTCGCTGACCGCGCCGCCGAAGTACGGATAACCCACGCTGACCACTTCGTCGTGATCGCCGAGCAGGCTCAGCTTCAGGCTAACGTCTTTATGTTCTTTCCCTTCGCGGGATTCCAGATTCCACTGGCCTTTTTCACCCCAGCGGTAACCGATAGAACCTAACGGTGAAACCAGCTCGCCGGTGTTTTCGTCAAAGGCGATGGTTTTCCACTGCGGGTTATTTTCCTGACCGAGATTGTCCACCAGATCAGACGCACGCAGCATACGGCCTGCGGCATAGGAACCGTCTTCGCGCGGTTCGAGCATCACCAGCATCGGCATGTCGGTATAGCGACGCACGTAATCAGTGAAGTACTGGCTTGGATTATCGATATGGAAAGATTTGAGGATCACGTGGCCCATTGCCAGCGCCAGCGCGCTGTCGGTGCCTTGTTTCGGTGCCAGCCACTGGTCGCAAATCTTAGCGATTTCGGCGTAATCCGGCGTAATGGCGACTGTTTTGGTGCCTTTGTAACGCACTTCGGTAAAGAAGTGAGCATCCGGCGTACGGGTCTGCGGAACGTTAGAGCCCCAGGCGATAATATATGAAGAGTTGTACCAGTCAGCCGATTCCGGCACGTCGGTCTGCTCGCCCCAGGTTTGCGGAGAAGCCGGTGGCAAATCGCAATACCAGTCGTAGAAGCTCAGACACACGCCGCCGATCAGCGACAGATAACGAGCGCCGGATGCGTAAGACACCATCGACATCGCCGGGATTGGCGAGAAACCGATAATGCGGTCCGGACCGAAAGTCTTGGCGGTATAAACGTTGGACGCGGCAATCAGCTCATTCACTTCCTGCCAGCTTGAACGCACAAAACCACCGCGACCGCGTGCGGCTTTATATTCTTTGGCCTTTTCCGGCTGATTAATGATCGAGCCCCAGGCTTCTACCGGATCGCTGTGTTTTAGCTTGGCTTCACGCCATAACTGGATCAGCTTTTTGCGCATCAGGGGATATTTCAGACGGTTTGCGCTGTAGAGATACCAGGAATAGCTGGCACCACGCGGGCAGCCACGCGGTTCGTGGTTCGGCAGATCCGGACGGGTGCGCGGATAATCGGTCTGCTGGGTTTCCCAGGTGACCAGACCGTTTTTAACGTAAATCTTCCAGCTGCATGAACCGGTGCAGTTCACACCGTGTGTGGATCGCACCACTTTGTCGTGCTGCCAGCGGCTGCGGTAGCCGTCTTCCCAGTCACGATTGGTATCCAGCGTCTGGCCGTGGCCGTCAGCGAAAGGTTCAGCTAGCTGTTTGAAATAGCGAAACCGGTCAAGAAACTTGCTCATCCGGAACTCTCCTGTGCAAAGGCTTATTTGCGCTTTGTCATTATGTGAATGGCGGGGAATACAACTTCATTGCTCAATTTGGCCTCAGGGTATTCATCCCACACGCGCGTCTACTTGATTGCGATCAAGGCCGCTCCGTCGTGTATTTTTTTACATAACGATAAATACCCCCAAAGAGGTATTAGCGAGGGGATTTCTATCTTATTGATTTACAATATTTAATTTTAAAAAGGGTAAGGCATCTAACGCAGGAAGAAAGGATATGGAAAATGAGGGGTATTTCAGAAAGCAGCCGGTTTTCTTTGAGAAAACCGGCTGTAAGTCAGAGGAAATCTTTGGCTTTATTCAGCAGTGAAGCTTTAGTGATCACGCCCAGTAACCGCCGCGATTCGGCATCTTCCAGCACCGGAAGACGTTCCAGCGGCGAGTTGCTGAACATCGCCCATGCCTGCTCGTAGCTGGCTTGCTGGAAAATCGTGGTGAACTCCTGCTCGATAAACGAGTCCATCGGGCTGTCGGATTTCACGCTGCCATCGATAAGACCGGCGGCCACCACGTTAGTCGGCACCACGCCGAGAAAACGCTCTTCCCGATCCACCACATACACATAGCGCGTGCGCTGTTTCAGCCCTTCGCTGACCACTTCAGACAGCGAGGCATCAACGTACATTTTCGAACACGGTGAAATCAGCGAGGCCACCGTGCTGTATTCAAAGGCATTTTTCGCCGCAAACCGCGCATTATGCCGTGCCAGCACCGGATAGGTTCCGCCGACTTTAAGGCGGGAAGCCACCACATAAGAGATCGCCGTCGCCAGCATCAGCGGGAACAGCAGCGAACTGTTGAGGGTCATTTCGAACGCCATCATGATTGACATCAGCGGTGCGTGACTGGTCGCTGCCAGCAGCGCACTCATGCCAATGGCGGCGTAAAGTCCGACCGGACCGGGATCAAATCCCAGCCATTGCAGGAAAGTACAGACCAGCGCCCCGCCCGCTGCACCAATCAGTAACGATGGCGTAAATAATCCGCCCACCGCACCGGAACCGATGGTGATCGCCGTCGCGACAATTTTCAGGATCAGCAGCACCAGCAACGACGTCTGTAAGTCGCCATTGTTAAGAATTAAATCGATGACTTCAAAACCGTTACCGAGCACCAGCGGCGAAATCATCGCCACCAGCCCGACACCCAGTCCCCCCAGCCCGAGACGCAGCGCGGGATGAGAAATGGGTTTCATCCACTGACGGACTTTATCGATAGACGAAATGAATAATGGCCCGAGGATCCCCGTCGCCACGCCGATAATCAGCACGGTTAAAATCGCGCCGGGAGACGGGCTGAAAGAGACCGAGGAATAAAGATAAAGCGGCGCATAATCCGTCAGGGAACGCACGGTAAGCACTGCGACCGAGGCCGAAATGAACAGCGGGATCAGCCGCTGCACGGCGGTCACGCCGAAGGCGATTTCTGCCACAAACAGCGCACCGGCAAACGGGGCGTGATACACCGCCGCCAGCCCGCCAGCCGCGGCCATCGCGATAACATCCGACTGATGGACGCCTTTAAACCGTGAAAAGCGCCCGAGCAGACTGCCGCTCAATGCCGAAAGCTGCACCATCGCCCCTTCCCGACCAATTGAACCGCCGCTGGCAATACTGGCCAGTGACGACAACCCGCGCAATACGGTGCTGACTACCGGAATGCCCGGCAAACGCTGATCAATCACATCCAGATAATCGGGCATCTTGCCGTGTTTGTTTTCGTAACGCAGCGCCAGGATCAGGATGAAACCGGCAATCACGCCACCGGCGGTGGTGATCAGCGGCCAGATGAGTTTCGGGTATTCGTTGAAAGCTTTGGTGATGTCACTGCCGTCCGTGAACATCAGGCCGTTGACACCTGAAATGGCACCGCGAAATGCAATCGTCACCAGCGCGGCGACAATCCCGGCAGGAATGGCAATCAGCAGGTTTATCAGATCGCTCTTTTGCAGGTATTCAGGATTTAGGGCTTTCAGCGTCATAAGATCTCATCGTGAGAACAAGGGGAACGAATAACTCTTTTAGGTTTGCCGTACTCCTCCCCTTCGCAGGGGAAGGAGCAGACCAGGCTTTTTAGTGAGCCAAAAACTTCTCGAGGAACTGTTTTGTGCGGGCGTGTTGCGGATTAGAGAACAGCTCTTTCGCGGGCCCCTGCTCCACGATCCGGCCCTGATCCATAAAGATCGCCCGGTCCGCGACATCGCGGGCAAAGCTCATTTCATGCGTCACGATCACCATGGTTCGGTGCTCAAGCGCCAGCGCGCGGATGGTGTTCAGCACTTCGCCGACCAGCTCCGGATCCAGCGCTGAGGTCGGTTCATCGAACAAAATCACTTCCGGGTTCATCGCCAGTGCGCGGGCAATAGCCACACGCTGCTGCTGACCGCCGGAAAGGCGTCGCGGATAGGCGTTTTCTTTGCCATTTAATCCGACCTTTTCCAGCAACTGACGCGCGGTCGCGATGGCCTTTTCTTTCGGCTCGCCCTTCACAATCACCGGCCCTTCAATGATGTTTTCCAGCACAGAGCGGTGCGGGAACAGATTAAAGTTCTGGAAGACAAAACCGACCTGTTTGCGCAGTTCGCGCACTTTATCTTTTTGCTTGCTGATCGGCTTACTGGCATCAATTTCGATATTGCCGACTTTGATGGTGCCGCCATCCGGCTCTTCCAGCAGATTAATACTGCGCAGTAACGTGGTTTTACCGGAACCGCTCGGCCCGATAATCGCCACGACTTCTCCGGCGTTCACCTGCAAATCAATACCGTGTAACACCGTCTGCTTGTTGAACTTTTTAGTCAGTTGCTTTACGTCGATAGTACTCATGAAGGCTCCTGATCCTGACGGTTAACGCGGTCTTCCAGACGGTTTTGCAGGAAGGATAAAACGGTCGCCAGCACCCAGTAGATAACGGAGGCGGCCAGATACATGGTGAACACTTCCAGCGTGCGCGAGGTAACCAGCTGCGCCTGACGGAACAGTTCCGGCACCTGAATGGTGGCGGCCAGCGAAGTATCTTTCACCAGACCGATAAAGCTGTTACCGAGCGGCGGAAGCGCCGTGCGCGCGGCCTGCGGTAAAATCACGCGGCGCAGCGTCTGCCACGGACTCATACCAATACTTGCCGCCGCTTCCCACTGCCCTTTTTCAATCGACGAAATCGCCGCACGCAGGGTTTCCGAGGTGTAAGCCGCGGTGTTTAAAGACAGGCCAATCATCGCCGCCGGAATAGGATCCAGCTCGATACCGAACTGCGGCAGGCCGTAATAAATCATGAACAGCTGAGCAATCAGCGGCGTGCCACGGAATACGGACACGTAAAAACGCGATATCCACGACAGCGGCCAGAAATGCGAAAGGCGCATCAGCGCCAGGATGAAGCCCAGAATCAACCCGAAGACCATTCCGCCCAGACTGAGCTGAAGGGTAAACAGGGTACCTTTCAATAAAAATGGTGCTGAATCCAGCACCAGTTGAATACTTTCTTGCATCTAAGACCTTTAGATTTTCTGGATCTTTGAGATATTCACATATGCTCTAAATAAATGAACTTGCATCAAGGCAGCAAGTGCGCGAGTCCCGATGAGCTTACACAGGTAAGTGATTCGGGCGAGCAAGCGCAGCTAACGCCGGGGCAAGTTCAGTTATGACGAGCATTATTTTGTGACGTCAGCACCAAACCACTTTTCAGAGATCTTCGCGAGTGAACCGTCTTTCTGCATTTCAGCAATCGCCGTGTTGATCGCCGCCAGCAGTTCAGGGTTGTCCTTACGGATTGCTACGCCGGATTCCTGACGGGAGAACGGTGCGCCTGCAACAGCCAGGGTATCACCGGTTTTCTTCACCAGATCCAGTGCCGCCAGACGGTCAACCAGAATCGCATTGATACGGCCTACGCGCAGATCCTGATATTTAGTCGGGTCATCATCATAAGTACGGACATCAACACCCGGCACGTTTGCACGCAGCCATTGTTCGTAGTTAGTACCCAGACCCACGCCGACTTTTTTGCCTTTCAGATCTTCAGGTTTGGTAATCGAGCTTTCTGCGCCCTTCTTCACCAGCGCCTGAATACCGGACACGGTGTATGGCGTAGAGAAATCGTATTTTTTCTGGCGCTCAGGAGAAATGGTCACCTGGTTGATAACCACATCAATACGCTTGGATTCCAGTGAAGCCAGCATACCGTCCCACTTGGTCGGTTGCAGTTTAGCTTTCACGCCCATGTGCTGTGCCAGCGCATCAGCGAAATCCACTTCAAAACCGGTCAGTTTGCCGTCTTCACCCTGGAAACTGAACGGAGGATAGGTGCCTTCAAGACCGACGATCAATGTGCCGCGATCTTTGACTTTCTTCAGTAAACCTTCATCCGCAAAGCTGTTGCTGATAAGCCCGGTGGATAATGTCACGGCCACTGCCCCGAGGACTAAACGACGACGTAACGCTGAAAAACCCATATTCACCTCAATTATTGTTCATTATAAAAAGTTATATGCCTTACTGATTTGCGCACAGTAGCACCGGTCGCATCAGTTATCAGGAATATAATTCTATAATCTTAGCTCAAAAAAGCATAAGCGCATTTTAGGCGATCAAACTTGCGGATGATACGCAAACAGTGCCGGTGCGCCACCCGTGTGAATGAACAGGATCGGGCCTTCATCCGGGAACAAACCACGCTCGATGCCGTCGAGCAATCCGGCCATCGCTTTGCCGGTATACACCGGATCCAGCAGCATGGCTTCCTGCTCTGCCAGCAATTTAACGGCCGCCATACCGGCTTCGTTCGGCTCACCGTAGCGCGGAGCAAAATACTCATCCCACAAAATAACCGGCGGCGCGTTGTCATCAAACTGAAGCGATGTTGCCACTTCACGGGCAATGGCTTCCACTTTCGGACGCTGATCCTGCGCACTGCGTGACACTGTCACGCCAATCAGTTGCGTGTCAGGCATTAAATGATGTAATGCCACCGCCAGCCCGGCGTGCGTTCCCGCACTGCCGGAAGCCACCACGACGGCGCTGAAATCAACAAAATTAGCCGAAGACTGCTCGGCGATTTCCAGCGCGCACTGCACATAACCCAGCGCACCGAGCGCATTTGAGCCGCCGACCGGCACAACGTACGGACGGAACCCTTGCGCTTCCAGACGTTCTGCCTGTTCTGCCAGCTGCGCCATCGGGTCATGCAGCGCGTCGCACATCACCACTTCCACATTAAATAAATCCAGCAGAAGACGGTTACCGTTAGTCAGATAATTGGCTTCGGTGGTGCCGATTGGGTTTTCCAGCAGCGCCACGCATTTCAGACCCAGTTTGGCCGCCACGGCTGCCGTCTGACGCACATGGTTAGACTGAATAGCCCCGGCGGTCACCAGCGTATCCGCGCCTTCTGCCAGCGCGGCTGCCGCCAGATATTCCAGCTTACGCAGCTTGTTGCCACCCAGAGCCAGCGGGGTGATGTCGTCGCGCTTAATGTAAATGTCGCGTCCGGTGAATTCCGAGAGACGATGAAGTTTCTCCAGCGGCGTCGGGCTGCTTAAGAGTTCGAGACGGTCAAAGGCTTCCAGCCGGGTTTTAAGCAAAGAAATTTTAGCAGGCACAATGTTCCCCTGACGCACAGACGTGTCGCCGTGCGAAGTCGTTATAGTCGAAGTTGGGTAGAGTCTGGAGAATGGTAATAAAGTCAGTATATGAAGAATTTATACTTTGCGCAGAGCGGGATGCAAGACAAAAAAACAGGCCCCCGCAGGAGCCTGTTTGTGTGTTGCGTTAAGCAGATTTCTGCCAGGCCAGATACTGGTCGTATTTGCGCAGGGCAATACGGTAGTTATCGTGTCCCGCCACCGGCAAATCACTGATGATCCGCTGGTGGATACTGTCCCCGGAAAGTTTATCCAGAGGATAGTTATTGGCAGAGAGGATTTCATCCAGACGGCGGAGGCGGACAACGTACTCGCGCACCGTGCTGTGATTCATCTCAGTCTGTTCGAACAGATATTGCTTAAACGCCATAATGTCGAAATAAGACGAATGGCTGTTACAGCTTATCTCACTGCAAAAACGACACAGTGCGGTCAGTTCCTGCGACAGGTTGTGCCACACGTCATCATCAATAGGCTGGTCCATCTTGGCGATGGCCTCTTTATTGATGATTTGCCCGCGAAACACCAAGGCCATCCTGTCGAGTTCTTTTGCACACTGTGAGCAGTGAGTCTGACTGTGTTTAAAATCTTTAAGATAACGGCTTAAAGGCCTTGTTTTGATTCCCGCTGGCATAAATTTATTCCTGATAAGGGATATAAAATGTATAACCGGCCAGGAAAAAGCGGATCAGTGGTCGTTTGCCAGACGTGTGCGCAAGCGCTTAATCGCCTGACTGTGGAGCTGGCTTACCCGGGATTCCCCGACATCCAGCACCGCCCCGATCTCTTTTAAATTCAACTCTTCCTGGTAGTAAAGCGTAAGTACCATCTTTTCCCGTTCTGGTAACGCATCGATAGCTTCCATCACCCGGTGGCGCAAATTGCCCTCCAACAGATGATGTAACGGGTTGGCCTCTTCGTGCCCTTCCATCAATGCCTCGGCAGTATCGCCGTGCTCTTCACGCCACTCGTCATATGAAAACAACTGGCTGCTGTTCGTGTCCATTAATATTTGCCGGTATTCCTCAATGGGAATATCCAGCGTCTGCGCCACCTCTCCTTCACTCGGTGGTCGCCCTAATTTTTGTTCTGCGCTATGCAT
Organism: Rahnella sp. PAMC25617; assembly: GCF_050606005.1. NCBI lineage: Bacteria > Pseudomonadati > Pseudomonadota > Gammaproteobacteria > Enterobacterales > Yersiniaceae > Rahnella > Rahnella sp. PAMC25617. The sequence continues at coordinate 179,827 of NZ_JBOCUM010000002.1, read as the reverse complement.
CGCCTGAGACACTTCGCGCGCGTTACGTCTGACGCTGCGTGGTACCCAGTCGCGGCTGCGCAACTCATCAAGCATTGCACCGCGGATACGCTGGACGGCATACGTAGTAAACGCCGTTCCCTGCATCGCATCAAAACGCTCAACCGCATTTAACAGGCCGATCCCTCCCGCTTGCAGTAGATCATCAAGCTCTACGCTGGCGGGAAGCCGCACCTGCAAACGCAGGGCTTCATGGCGCACGAGCGGAACATAGCGCTGCCACAAAGAATTTTTGTCTATCACGCCGTCGGCGGTATACAGATCGCTCACTGTCGTAACCTGGCAAATTGAGGGTCAGTATCATTGTGCCAGTGCTCTTTGCTGTTCAATCGGCTGAATAAGGCCAGAAAAGCGCGGTTATTTTGATTATGTCTCGCACATTCTGTTTTTGACTGCCCATCACGACGCGCGAACGATGGTATAAAAAACCATCACAACATAAAGATTATCCTAAATTATACCAGCGAATGGTTTTCATTTAACCCACTGAATCGTAAATTTTGGTTAAAAAAAACCCCGCCGAAGCGGGGTTTAAGCTGTTTATGACCGGACTGCGTAATTTGTCTGCGAAGACAATTATTGCAGCAGGGACAGAACAGACTGAGGAACCTGGTTAGCTTTAGACAATACTGAAGTACCCGCCTGCTGCAGGATCTGTGCCTTAGACATTGCTGAAACTTCTGTTGCGTAGTCAGCATCCTGAATACGGCTCTGGGCAGAAGACAGGTTGGTAGTCGTGTTGTCCAGGTTGGTGATTGCAGAATCGAAACGGTTCTGAACCGCACCCAGTGAAGAACGGAAGGTGTCAACTTTAGCGATTGCAGCGTCGATTGCAGCCAGTGGATCGTTAGTTGATGCGCCAGAGAATTGGGCAGTAGCTGTTACCCCTGAGGCTGTATCTGCAGGGTCAGTCAAGCCAGTACTTAAAGCAAGGGTTGTACCGCTAGTTGTAACAGCGCCAGCAGCCCCACCATTAACTAGAACGTCCTGACCAGCAGTACCGTCAGTAAGAGCCGCATTAGCTCCAGCAATATAATTTTTGCCCTGCACTGTTACATAACCAATAGCTTTACCGTCCGCATTAGTACCAACTTTAATAGCTTGGTCTGCTTGAGATGCAGAAGCAACCCCATTTGCAGCATCAGAATAGGTAACAGTTGTAGTATTAAGAGTAACAACACCTGTTGTAGCGTTAACTGAAGCCGCATAAGAATCATTGCCAGCTTTAACAACGTAGTTAGCAGTTGCTTTACCATCGCTATCAAGAACGTTATTGAGGGTCAGTTTTGACGCGTCAGAAACACCTAATTTTTTAGCCATTGCGGCGGCGGCAGTATCATCGCCAAATGTAACAGCCACAGGTGCAGCACCATCCGCCCCTGGTACGGTGGTAATAGCATCGCTTGTTTTCAAAGCATTGCCTGACACGTTAAAACCAGACAAGCCCAATGTTGATGAATCAATTTTCTGCAAATCGATGGAAATAGTTTCACCGTCGTTCGCTCCGACCTGAATTTTCATGGTCTGGTCAGAAGCCAATACTTTCACACCGTTAAACTGAGTCTGACCCGATACGCGGTCGATTTCAGACAGACGGGAGGTGATTTCATCCTGGATGGACGTCAGGTCAGAATCAGAGTTGGTACCGTTCTGAGCTTGTACGGTCAGTTCACGGATACGCTGTAAGTTGTTGTTGATTTCGCTCAGTGAGCCTTCAGTGGTCTGCGCAACGGAAATACCGTCGTTGGCGTTACGTGAAGCCTGGGTCAGACCGTTGATGTTTGAAGTGAAACGGTTAGCAATCGCCTGACCAGCCGCATCGTCTTTTGCGCTGTTGATACGCAGACCGGAGGATAGACGCTCAATAGCGGTGCCTAAAGCGGACTGGGATTTGTTCAGGTTGTTCTGAGTCATCAGAGACAGCGTGTTGGTATTGATAACTTGAGCCATGAGTGTATTCCTTCAAATCTGGTTAAGGGTTCGGGCTTATTGCCCACGGCGTTCATCACCGTCCAAACTTGTATCGGCGCTACACCCGCAACCTTTAGAATTATTTCTCAAAAAAGATCGATTTCTTACTTTGAGAATTACCCTTCCTTATACCGCCTATTCACGCCATTACTTTTTGTTGCATTCCATTAAACTTTTTCTCCGTCGTGCCGATAGGGCTTAAAGACTCTTATACAACCCGTACAAGGATACATATGGCCACTGTCTCTTCATTAGGTATCGGCTCAGGTTTAGACTTGTCCACTTTACTGGATAACCTGACCACCGCAGAAAAGGCGCGTTTAACGCCGATCAGCACGGCACAGACCAGCTACAGCGCCAAACTGACAGCCTACGGCACGCTGCAAAGTGCATTGCAGACGTTTTCCGATGCAGCGTCCGCATTGTCGTCCACCGATACTTACGGTGCGACCAGTGCCACATCGAGCAACACGTCAGCATTCAGTGTGACAACCAGCACCGGCGCGGCGGCGGGTAAATATTCTGTTTCCGTCACACAGCTGGCGTCCGCGCAGTCTTTAGTTTCAGCGACTCAATCAAGTAATAAAACCGCGCTGGGTGCGACGACCACTGATAACACCCGCACCCTGACTATCAGCCAGGGCGACGGCAGTACCCCGCTGAGCATCAAACTCACCGATGATCAGACGTCACTGACCGGCGTTCGTGATGCCATCAATAAAGCCGGTGGCGGCGTCACCGCCAGTATCGTAAAAGTGGATGACAGCAGTTATAAGCTGGTGCTGAGCGCTAACAATACCGGTACCGATTCAGAGATGACCGTGAGCGTCGCCGGTGATGACCAGCTGAATAATATTATTGGATATGATTCATCCACCGGCACCGGTGCGATGACTCAAAACGCGACTGCCGCCAATGCCAAACTGACCTTTAATGGCATTGATCTGGAACGCCAGAGCAACACTATTAGTGATGCGCAGGACGGGATCACTTTAAATCTCACTGACACTACATCAACTGCTGCAACCTTAACCGTTGTTAAAAACACCAGTACGGCAACATCAGCAATTAAGACATTCGTTGATGCCTATAACTCATTACAGGATACGTTCACCAGCCTGACCAAGTTTACGGCAACCGCGACGAATACCGATACCGCTGACAGTACCAACGGTGCATTACTGGGCGACAGCGCGCTGCGTACTATCCAGACCCGTCTGAAGGCTGCAGTTACTGGTGTTTCAGGTTCTGGCGCGGTCAGTTCATTGCAAAGCATCGGGATTACCACTGATCCGGACACCGGTAAGCTGGAAATTGACAGCACTAAACTGAGCACCGCGCTGACCAACAATCCGAACGCCGTGCAGACCATGATGGTCGGTGATGGCAAAACGACTGGCGTGATGACCAACATCAGCAACCTGAACAGCGGGTTCCTGAACACCAGCACCGGTACGATTGCTAACGCTCAGACAGCCGTGAACACCACGCTGAAAAGCCTCACCGAGCAGTACAACAAGGTAAACACCAGCATCAACGACACCATCGCCCGTTATAAAACGCAATTCACGGCACTTGATGTCTCGATTCAGAAGCTCAACAGCACGGCAGATTATCTGACGCAGCAGTTCGAAGCCATGTCCTCATCAAGTTCAAGCTAGTAAGGAAACAGATTATGTATAACGCTAAAGGAACTCAGGCCTACGCACAGGTAGGCCTCGAAAGTGGCGTCATGAGCGCCACGCCATATCAGCTGGTCACCATGTTATTTGACGGGGCGCGCAGCGCCCTGATCCGTGCCCGTATTTTTATCCAGCAAGGCAGCATTGCCGAAAAAGGCAAATCGCTGTCTATGGCTATAAATATTATCGACAGCGGACTGAAAGCCGGATTAAGTCGCGAGAAAGGCGATCCTGAATTAGTGGATAACCTGGAAGCGCTTTATTCCTATATGGTCCGTCGTTTATTACATGCCAATTTACACAACGATCAAGAGGCCATCACGGAAGTGCTGGCCTTGCTTGAAAACATCGCCGATGCCTGGCGGCAAATCGGCCCAAACTACCACCCGTCGCAGGACCAATATAATGGATCAACATCAGTATCTGGTTAATGAATATCAACTGATCCTGTCTTTAAGCGAGCAGATGTTGCGGCTGGCGAATGAAGAGAAATGGGATGAGCTGGTCGAGCTCGAAGTCGGTTACGTTAAAGCAGTAGAAGCAACGACGAAGTTACCGATGTCAGAACAGACATCGATCATGGTTCAGAATGATATCCGCCGTTATTTGCGTATCATTCTGGACAATGAAAATACGGTTAAAACGTTATTACAAGCGCGGATGAAAAAACTCACCGAGCTGATCGGGCAGTCGTCAAAACAACAACAAGTAAATATGACTTACGGAAAGATTGATCTCCGTTCGATTGCATTTGGCGATCGCCAGTAATTATTGATCCCTGAAAAATTTAAAGTTAAGTTGGTTTTACTTTTCAATATTTCTTGTACAAAAAGTTTTCAGAGGCAGAGAGCGCCTGGCTGCCAGGGCTGGCACTCTCTGGTCTTCTCTTGTGACACACGCTCCATCCGGCAGCCTGTTTGTATCAGCATAAGCGGGAACTTTATATCAGGCAGCAAGCAACAAATTGCGGTCGTCTTTTTTCGGGCATCATCAACATGGTTCGTAAAATAAAAGTGACACCAGGGATAGGAACTATTTCACTGCTTATTCAGCACAGTGAACTTTTTATTCATGATGTTTATATTAATAAGCCACAGTTGATCCTTGTTCAGAATGGCAGTCTTTCAATAAACTATCAGGAACAACAGGTTACGCTGCAATCCGGCGAAATGCTGGTTCTTAACAGCGGACAAACCCTGAGCCTGACACACCATCTTTCCGATAACGGCCCGTTCAGCAGCGCCATTATGGCGTGGGATCATCAGTTACTCACCGATGCCGGACTCCATGCCACCGGCTTTAGTCCGCCGCTTATCTCTGTCGAAAACTTACAGGTTATTCCGCATATTCCCACCGCCTTTAAACAAAGTTTTACCGACACGCACAGCGCCATTCTCTGGCACCACGGCCTGCCCGCAGCCATTACCCGCCACCGCATGATCGAACAACTCTTATGGTTATCACAACTCGGCGTGCGTTATTCGCTGCAACACCCTGAAACCGTCACAGAACAGGTACGCGAACTGCTGATCAATAATCTGCATAAATCATTTACGGCGGCAGAAGTGGCCGAAAATCTGATGATGAACGAGGTGATGCTGCGAAGACGTCTGGCGGCAGAAGATTGTGTCCTGAGAAATCTGATGATTGATGTACGCATGAACCATGCCCTGCGGCTGTTGCAGTGCACGGATCTGGCGATTTCGCATATTGCCCATCAGGTCGGCTATGAAAGTGCGTCACGTTTTGCGGAGCGTTTTCGTAAACGTTTTGGCTTCGCCCCGACCGCCATTCGCGGACATTTGCGCCCTCTTTCGGCGCAGACGCAAGGCACAACCGAAGAAATATAACAATTCACAACAAAGCGCCACACAACAAAACCTTGAGTAACATCACACAATAATTGATTACCAGATGTTAACGGAATATCATACCCGCCGTCATTTTTATCCATATTCAGGGGTCAGTTGTGCACGTTTGGTGGGAAGTTATTAAGACGATTTACTGGGGCGGACTGGGTATTGCGGTATTGTTTACCCTTCTGGTGAGCCGTGACACGATTAAAATAAGATTGTTAACCTCCGGCATTATCGGTTTCACCTGGCCTATGAGCCTGCCCGTGGTGATGTTGTTCTCTCTGTTCTGATGCATAGTGCCTGATGCAGAGTGCCTGTAGATATTGGCCAAAAGAAAACCCGGCCTGACCTGTAAGGGTCAAAACCGGGTTACGTTCAAAACGCTGTATCTTTAGGGTTCTGACGATTACTTACGTGTCTGAACCCAGAAGCCGTGGATCAAGCCCGGCAGATAACCACACAGTGTCAGAATGATGTTCAGCAGAAACGCACCGCCAAAACCATTACCTATCAGCACGCCCAGCGGCGGCACCAGAATAGTGATTAACACTCTCCAAAATCCCATACTTATCTCCCTTTGGTTATCATTAACTTAATGATAGACCATCGCCCTGGGCCCCGGACATCAGATGAAACCTAATTGATCAGCTCGAGCATGATTTCTACGTCACGGCGGGCTTTTTCCAGTAACTGCACATCCCCGTCACGGTACTCCGCATCTGTGACCTGATGAATCTGACGCATCTGCCATCTCACCTGATTTTTTTGCTCTTCGGTCATGCTGCGGCACATCACGATGATAAAATTGCGCAACATCATTTGTTGCATGGCAGTTTCTTCGGCGTGTTTGTTGACCGTCATGACCAAATCTATAACATGTTTCTCTGCCATCGCGGGAGCCTGCCGGGTTAGTGAATCAGTCAGGCCAGACTAGCACGTGGGCATCAATGCGAAAGGCTGAGCTGATAAGGTTTGACCCGCTATTTCAGCGTGTAGATTTTTAACGGACAAATGACAATGTTTTCCACTGAAGCTGTTTTTCAGCGCCTGGCGGCCTCGCCCTTCCGCCAGCGCTTTCATCTTGGCCCGAAAGAGTATTCTTATTGTCAGGATAAAGGCGCGGCAGACATCAGCCGCCACGCTGCAGATTTTGTTGCCAGCCGTCTTGCGCCATCCGAACCGCAAAATGATGGGAAACAGACACCTATGCGCGGCCATCCGGTATTTATCGCGCAACACGCGACCGCCACCTGCTGCCGGGGATGTCTGGAAAAATGGCATGGCATTCCCGCGCATAGCGAAATGTCAAAAACCCAGCAAGATTATACCGTTACGATAATCATGCACTGGCTGAATATCGAAATGCAGCGCCCTGTTCCCGTCGCTAAGCCGCGAAAACCTAAGCAGAAAAAGCCCGATAACGGCGATGAAGCACAACAACTCAATTTGTTGTAAGAGGAATGTCACACTCAGAGAAAAATAAAAAGTGACTTTCATCACATATTTTTAGCTTTCACCAGCCAGTCCTCCATCGTGCTCTATAATTTTAAGGAATTTAAAAAAGTGTCACGGGTAGCCCTCAGCGCACCCTTTTAGCAGTGCTTCTTGTGCAGTCTTTAAGATGGTTTTTCCAGGTGAAACGAGTTCGAAACTTGTTGTCAGGATAATTGCCCACATTGGGAAAAGGAGCATGCATGTCTGAGTATCATTATTTACTGGTTGGAGGAAGTCGCAACGGACAACGGCATGTCGATAAATGCCATCAGTTTTCGTTGTGCTTCTGGGAAGATGCATCAAAGCACGCAGAGCGCGAATTTTACGGTAAGCAAAACGAGCGCTACAAAGTGAATCCGGAAAAAGGGGCAGACGGGAACTGGTATCTCGTTGGCTATTGCGGAAATTGTTCGAAAATCAAGGCTGATGAATTAAGTAACCAGGCGCTGACCAAGCACGTCAAGCCCCTGATGTAACCCGCAACACATTATGATGAAGTCATTAAACCCCGCCCGTTTCGCGGGGTTTTTGCTTTTAAGCCGCCATCCCCTGAATGTTCCTGGCAAAGAAAGCGACGTGACCGCCCAGCGTAAAGTGCGCTTCATGATGTCCCAGCCGTCCGAGGGGGGCGATGCGCAGGATTTCCCCCTCAAATTCGCCGTCCTGAATGCTGGTGATCACGACATCAAGCTGATAACTGGCCGGATGAACGCCCACCGGAAACGTGAGTAATTTTACCCGGTCGCCTACCTGAAAACGTGTAAGCAACGGCAACGGTGCCTGTTCGAACAGATCCTGATCCATATGTGACTCCTTGTTTTCCAGTGAGATTAATTAAAGGATAGAATATGTCACCGCGTCCTGCCGGATACCGGCGTGAAGCACTTCTCTCTTTCAGCATTTATTGTGCTCAAAACATCATAAGGATTGGCCGTGAAAAAATTAACGCCAGAGCAATGCATCATCCTGACCGGTTTTACCGGCATTCTGCATGGCGAATTTGAGTGGTTTCACGAGGATTTGGAAAAACGCCTGGGCCGCGAAGTTCAGACGTCAGAACTGGGCTACCCGGAATTTATGCAAGAGTGCCGCGGCCTCTATGAAGAAGATTTTAACAACCTGATGCCTGATTAACCTGAACGCGGATCCGTGTTTCCTGATAAACGTGTTTCCTGATGAATAAGAAAGGCCGGACAGTTTTCCTGTCCGGCCTCTGATCTCTTAAGCTTAATGCGTTGAAGTTTAGGGTTTTATAATCCCCCGGATGAAGTTTTCATTCACCCGGATCACATTCCCGGTCTCCACATTCATGACCTGGTATTGCACTGGCGTAAGCTCATCCAGCACAGCGACAACTTCAAACAAACCTGGTGTAAAAGTAAGCGTGACAAAAACGCCAACAGGATAGACAGCCATATTTTTATCCTTAGAATCAATTTCTTATATTTTACTTCTTTGCACCCTGAGTGATCATGCGCCTTCTATTAATCACACAGAGTTATTTCATTGTATACATTAATCACGTTGGATAAATGTTACTGAAATGAATTAGGTATAACCTATAAAAAGAACGCAGTGGTTGAAAATCAGACAACTCTGACAGACGTTTCCAGATCATCATTAAATTTTACACTCTTCCTGCGTCTGCACGGCTTTCAGGCCACAGTTCCCTCATTTGCTCCCTTGTTTTTGGTGTAATTCCGGTTAAGAATACGTGTCCATTTTGTTGCGATGAGAGCCCACGCTGTGAGTGCCCAGATTTTTGAAACCGATGCCACCCACCCGCATTTAACCCGGCTTATTGCAGAGCTGGACGCGTATCAATACCCGCTTTATCCGCCTGAATCTTTTCAGGGGATTAACATCACTGAGCTTGATGAAGGTGAAATTACCTGTTTCATGGCGAAGGTAGATGACGACTGGGCCGGTTGCGCCTGCCTGTATATTACCCGACAGGGGCTGGCTGAGATGAAACGGGTTTATGTAAATCCTTTGTTTCGCGGGCAAGGTATCGCATCACTGCTGATCGCCGCAATGGAAAAGAAACTGAAAGCGCTGGGACACCGGGAGCTGTTTCTGGAAACGGGCGTGTTTCAGGAAAAGGCCATTACCCTGTATGAGAAACTCGGTTATTCACGGACGCAGGCGTTTGGGGATTATCAGCAGGCACCGGATCCGCTCAGTGTTTATATGATGAAAGCGGTGGCATAAAGCGTTACAGGCAGGAAAACAAATATCTCCATAACGCTGCCTTCTGACAGGGTTATGGAGACGCGAAAAGCCATTACATCAAAACGTTGCTTTTCGTTGCCGTGAGATCATTGGAAGGAATAACCCACTTTTTGAAGGTGATAACAAAGTGTTCTTTGCCCTTAGTGATTTTCGCACCCCGGTCACCGCATTCCAGCGCGAGTTTAAAAAACTCATCACTGTTAATATTAAAAGCCAGTTCGACTTTTTTCACTATACCGGAATTAAGCAGGTCTTCGGCTTCGTGCAATGATTTGGCCTGAATGACTGACATAAATACCTCGTGAGAACAGATTGGATTTGTGTTTGCCCCAATAGGTTATTTCACTTTTGTTTCGTAATTATGACAGTCTTGTGAATATTAAAAATTTCGCCCATTCATCGCACAAATAATGTTCATTCCGTGCAATCCGTCACATCTAGCTGAGACGAAAATGTTTATCCGGCACTGGCGTATCCGGCAGCTGCGTCTGGTTGTTCATCTCACGCAAGTTAATCTCGATATTGGTACACATGGCATCCATCGGCAGGTGGTTATTGGCATAAGCAAATGGCATTTCCAGCTCTTCCGCCAGCGTGTCCAGCGACAGGAAAGTGTAGGAAATAAATCCCGACACCAGCAACGTCATGTAATGCAGATCAACGACCAGCGCGAACGGCAACAGGCTACAGAATAAATAGACCGTCCGGTGCAGCAACAGACCGTAAGCAAACGGGATCGGCATACTGACGATGCGCTCGCACCCGCCGACCACCTGAGAAAGCTGTAAAAGCGTGGTGTCCATGTGTGCATACACCACATCTGACAGCTCGCCGGTCCGGCGACGTTCGGCCAGCCATTGCGACAGCCGCAGCTGCACCATGTTGGTTTGTGCGCGGCGCGACAGAATGTCTTCCGCATCCTCACCCAGCAAACGTTCCAGATCAGGACGCGGATCGCTGTGGCGCAACTGATGTTTAAGACTGTAACAAAATGCCAGCAACAGTGCTGTCACACGCTGCGCCTCACCCGGACATACCGCCATCACCTGACTTTGCAACGTACGACAGGCAATCAGCAATCCGCCCCACAGCTGCCGGGCTTCTGTATAGCGTGAATAGGCCACGCTGTTTCGAAAGCCAAGGAAGATTGCGATAGACACCCCGAGCAGGCTGAAAGGCGCCAGCGTGAGCTTAACGCCCAGCGTCTCGTACCAGGGCAGACTGAGGATAGCAGCCAGTGACATCAGCAGATTGAGACTCAGACGGAACAAAATACTGGGCAGGACGGAGCCATGCCAGGCGAACAAACGCAAGAACCAGTGACGGGGAGGACGGATTATCATTTTGAGCAGGTGCTTTATGCAGGTGAAGCGATTTTTTTTGCGATTCTTGCAAATAAACATGCACATGCAAAGGACAATTTTGTGACATTGGTAACATTTTTTCTTGAATCCGTTTACAACCCATTACATTGCAATAATAACGTAACTAAACAATTTGCAACAATTCTCCTCTGCCCCTCACGTTGTGGTTACTTCGTGCCGATAATAGTATTGAGCCGCAATTCTTGCATTCACTGAATGATGTTCATTTTCGCCGCAGTGCTTCAACTGCCGCTATAGTTTGAATATCCTTTTCAGTATATGGCGACAGTCCACGGCAACCTTCCAAATACATTGAAGGATTAGGGCTTTGACAATTTTACTTATTTCTCTGGTTATCTTTATTCTGCTGGCAGCGCTGGTGGCATGGAGAGTAATGAAATCAGCGGCTAAAGACGCTGAGGACAATTATTAATCGTTTTATAAATTTTAGCTTTGTAAAGTTCCCTGCATCTTTCAATTTGTTTCCCTTCCTGTTTGCGGTAACCCGTCTCCCCCTACCGCGAAAACCTCCATACTCATCAAAAGATGACATACAAATCTTTACTGTTCTTGCCTTCATGCGAACAAATGTTAGGATCTAGTATCTGTCTTTTTGAGAATGCTCCAACATGTTTAAAACGTTAGCCAAATATGCTGTTGTCGGCGGTTTCAACACCTTCCTCCATTGGGTGACTTTTGCAGCAGTTTACTACTCGTTCAGTCATGATCAAATGATCAGTAACTTCGCTGGTTTCTGTGTAGCAGTAACATTTAGCTTCTTCGCTAATGCACGCTGGACGTTCAAAAGTGACCATACCGCAGTGCGGTATTTCATGTATGTAGGCTTCATGGGACTTCTTGCGCTGGCGTGTGGTTATATGGCCGACAGGATTGGCCTGAACCCTGTGATTACCTTGGTTGCATTTTCTGCAATCAGTCTTTTAGTTGGTTTCATCTATTCAAACTATGTTGTGTTTCGGGAAAAGCAATAATGAAAATTTCTCTGGTCATTCCAGTCTTCAATGAAGAAGACACAATACCGATTTTTTACAAGACTGTACGAGAGTTTGAAGGGCTAAAACAATACGATGTCGAGATGGTCTTCATCAATGACGGCAGTAAAGATTCTACCGAAGCTATTATTAATGCCCTGGCTTTGTCTGATGATAAAGTGCAGGCGATCAATTTCTCCCGCAACTTTGGTAAGGAGCCCGCGTTATTTGCCGGACTTGAACATGCAACAGGTGATGCAGTTATCCCTATTGATGTAGACCTTCAGGATCCAATTGATGTTATTCCACGTCTCATCGAAAAGTGGAAGACAGGTGCTGATATGGTGCTGGCAAAACGAACTGACCGCTCTACCGACGGACATCTCAAGCGTAAATCTGCTGAAATGTTCTATAAACTGCATAATCAAATCAGCAACCCTAAAATTGAAGAAAACGTGGGAGATTTTCGCTTAATGTCTCGCGAAGTTGTTGAAAACATAAAATTATTACCTGAACGTAATCTCTTTATGAAAGGGGTGTTAAGCTGGGTAGGCGGCAACATAGAAATCGTTGAATACTCCCGAGCCGAACGTATTGCAGGTACATCCAAATTTAATGGCTGGAAATTGTGGAACCTCGCGCTTGAGGGCATAACCAGTTTCTCTACGTTCCCGTTGAGAGTCTGGACATATCTTGGTTTAGCGATCGCTGGAATATCTTTCTTTTACGGCGCCTGGCTGATTATCGATACTCTCATCTGGGGCAATGCTGTTCGTGGCTATCCCTCACTCATCGTTTCGATTCTTTTCCTTGGTGGTATCCAGCTTATCGGGATTGGAGTTTTGGGAGAGTATATCGGGCGAATTTATATCGAAACTAAACAACGCCCAAGATATTTGATTAAAAAAACCCGAGATTAATATTACTTTTATCTTAGTAGCGTACAGATTTAATTTTTCTAATTAGAAACGCTACATGATTGATTTTAGCACAATGAATTTATCAGAATTGAACTTGCGTTGCATAAAGCATTTGTTAAGAGATTTGGTGGGAGAGTGTTTATGAATTCAGTACCAACGGCAAAAATAATCATTTTTTGGTTCATGATTTTCTGCCTGATCTTTATAGCTATGACAGCAAGGAGGCCGGATGTTATTTTTAATGCGCAGCCTTGGGCTGAAGATGGTCGCATCTGGCTCAAGGGTGTTTATGATAGTGGATTGTGGAATTCATTGTTTAAGCCTCAGGATGGTTATTTCCAAACTATCCCAAGATTAACGTATGGGATTGCTCTGGCATTCGGTCTTGGCAAAGCCGCTTTAGTCTCAAATGTAATTTCTATAAGTATCCGGGTATTTTTCCTTTTATTTATTTTGTCAAAAAGATTTAGCTTCATTGACATGAAATTCAGAGTCATTGCTGCGATTTACTTTATCATGATGCCAAATGTAGCTGAAGGTTTTGTAAATATCACTAATGTGCACTGGTATTTATCAATGTATTTGCTGGCGGTAATTATCGCCAGTCCCGCACCCACCACAATTTCAAAAATCCATGATACTTCCGTTATGGTTCTCAGCGGATTAAGTGGCCCATTTGTTATATTCCTGGCTCCCTGCCTGATTATAAAGCGTCTTCACGAAAGAGGCGGCTTCTTAAATGCGTTAAAGGGCATCAATATATTTGATGTCACAATGGCAACTTGTTGCGTGATTCAGATTTTATCTATTTTAACAGCAGGAGGCGGTTCGCGTTCTCCTGCGCCATTGGGTGCCAGTTTTGATCTTTTTACACATATCATCACTGCGAAGTTATTTTTTGGTACTTTTTTTGATAATACGTTTTCTGCAAACTTCTCAAAAATCTACGCCGTCAGGATCTCTGTTTTCATCTTGCTTTCACTAGCCATCCTTTATTCTATTGCCACGTCAGGTTGGAGAGTCCGCAGCATTGCTGTTTTCCCGATTATTATGCTTTCTTTTGCTTTGGCTGAACCCATGGTGAGCTTTATTGAAGCACAATGGCCACCGATTATAAATCCGGGCGTGGGTGAGCGTTATTTCTTCATCACAAATTTTTGTTTTTTCCTTTATTGTTTATTTATAATTAGTAAAATACGGAAACATCAAAACCTTGTGCTCCTCGCATTTTTCTGCGTGCTTATTCCTTTTCTGATATCTAGTTTTAGAATCCCAGCTTTAGCAGAGGTAGGATATAAAAGTGACATACTAAAATTTAATAACGCCCGTACTGGTGAACCTGTCAACATAAGGATAAACCCACCAGGATGGAGTATGGATTTAATAAAAAAATAAGTAAAAATATAGAGTTACGCCCAGCATATAAAGAGGGTGATTCTTAAGTTTACAGATTTTAAATTCAGATAGTTTCTGTATTGAGTTTAAGGAGATTATATGTATAAAGTTATTATTTCGCGAAGAACCTTATTATGGATCTTGCTGTTTTTGTTAGTTTTCATTGCCATTACTGCCAGAAGACCTGACATTATACTTCATGCTCAACCATGGGCAGAAGATGGAAGAGCTTTCTTTCAAGGTGTATATAACAGAGGTTTTATTTCTTATTTAATATCTCCTCAGGATGGATACTACCAAACGCTCCCTAAGTTAGCATTTGGCATTGGTCTTCTATTTGGAGTAAGTAAAGCAGCTCTGGTAGCCACCATCATTGCAATTTCTCTTCGTTGTGCTTTTGTAATGTTTGTTCTATCTCAGAGATTTAATTTCATCAAGTTGCAATATAGAATTGTGTTTTGTATATATTTTATCTTGATGCCAAACGCTATAGAGGGATATGTTAATATAACAAATGCCCACTTCTACCTATCATTTTATTTATTAACGATAATTTTGGCAAGGCCACCGACCTCCTTACCTGACAAGATACATGACCTTTCCATACTTATTTTAAGCGGTCTTAGTGGCCCCTTCATCATTTTTCTTGCACCAAGCTTATTCATAAAAAGATATTCCGAGCACGGTGGGATAATGAATGCAATAAAAAAAATAAATAGTTTTGATGTTATTTTCACATGCTGCGTACTCATTCAGGCATCATGTATTATATTTGGTGGTGTCGACAGACCTCATACACCGCTGGGTGCTTCCCTGGGTTTGCTGGCTGATATTATTTCCTACAAGGTATTATTTGGAACTTTTTTTGACCTGAATTCGGTTCAATGGGTCATCGATACTAAAATCGCTAACAAAACTATTTTTGTTTTCCTTGTCGCTACACTTTGTTACTTCACCATTAAGTCCGGTTGGAGATTTAAGGCATTCATTGTATTTCCTGTCATTGCCTTAGCTCTGGCACTTGCTAAGCCGATCATAACGTTAACCGGTGTGCAATGGCCTTTGTTTTTTATTCCTATTGCTGGCGGAAGATACTTTTTCATTACGGGAATGGCTGTTTTCTGCTTCACTATTTTCCTGATCGATCAAAACTTTAAAAAACCAACAATTGCTTTAATTATAATGATGATTCTTTTAGCACCTGGTTTTTACCGTTCATTTAAAATGCCACCTCTCATAGATGTCGGTTATAATGAAGGAATTAATAAACTACAAAATGCATTACCGGGAGAAAAAGTAATAATAAATACCAACCCTCCTGGTTGGTCTATGGAGTTAATAAAAAAATAACAGGTCGATAAAGAACGGGGCTTCGGCCCCATTCATTTAACGCATATATATTCTTAGTACATTCACACCCTTAATACATTAACGAATAATTCAATTATTACTTGTTTTCAGCATACTGATGCGTAAATTATCATTTCGTTGCTGATCTATAAATTTCAATGGAGTGATCATAATGCATAGCTACAAAAATCCAGCTTATAACCCGATGAGGGAAGATCTAGGCCCGTCACGTTTACGTGCTGAAAGCCTCATCAGTCATGTGGGAAATTACAAAATTTATAAAAGAAATCAATCGTATGATGTTGTGGAAGATGGCGTACTGATGAGTATAAAAAAATCTAAGGGGGAGGCAGAAGAATATTGTGTCATCCTTAGCAAGAATTTCAAAATTTACATGTAATCAGCTATATGTCTGAAATATAGCGCTTGGGGCGTGAAACGAAACGCCCCCAAGTATGACGTTTAAATGGATTCCTAAGAGCTTAAGCTTTGAAATAAATACCCACTTCAATTTATGACGGTGCTAAACCGACATGTTCATCACATCCTGATACGCCGCCACCAGTTTGTTTCTGACCTGAACCCCCAGTTGCAGTGAAATTGACGATTTTTGCAGATCGACCATCACATCGTTCAGGCTGACGCCGGGAACGCCCATCTCGAGCTTTTCAGATTCCAGTTTTGCGTTGTTCTGCGTTTCGCTGATCTTGCCTAATGCCGCTTTTAATTCGCTGGCGAAACCCGCTTCTGATGCCGTATCGGTCTGCGGTGCCGCGCCTGCCTGGATGGCAGTGGCCTGCATCTGCTGTAAAACGCTCTCAATGCCTTGAATTGACATGTTTTCTCCGTCTGTCGGGGTGTCACGGTACAAATGGCCTATTTCATGGAATGACACCCTATCACATCAGTTTTTTCCTAAACGCGGTAATTGAACCTAAAAACCATGGCTTATCGGGCCATTAACTTTGCCTTGAGGGGCAAATAATGGCTCACCTAGAAAATAGGCCTGCCTTTACGGAGGACTGATAAATGTCACGCTTCAACGATTGCGCCACCTGGGAGTCTGTTTTGTTAAGAGACAACATGAACACCACCATCCAACAGCTAAATAGGGATCTTGTATGAGTTCCGCAATAGCCGGCGCAGAAACCCCTCGAAGCGGTTTTACTGCGTTGCTTAATCGCCTGCGCGCCAACCCAAAAATTCCTATCGCCATCGCTGCTGCGGCCGCCGTGGCTATTGTTGTTGTGATGATGCTGTGGGCCAAACAGCCTACTTATAAGGTGTTGTTTAGCAACCTCGGTGACCAGGATGGCGGTGCAATCGTCACTCAGCTGACTCAGATGAATATCCCTTATCAGTTTTCTGATAATGGCGGCGCACTGCTTATTCCTGCTGATAAAGTGTATGAAACGCGTCTGAAACTGGCGGCTGCCGGTTTGCCGAAAGGTGGCGCTGTTGGTTTTGAACTGATGGATCAGGAAAAGTTTGGTATCAGTCAGTTCAGCGAGCAGATTAATTACCAACGCGCGCTGGAAGGTGAACTCTCCCGCACCATCGAAACTCTCGGTCCGGTGTCCAGCGCCCGTGTGCATTTAGCTATTCCTAAGCCTTCCCTGTTTGTCCGCGAACAAAAAAATCCTTCCGCTTCCGTAACGCTGAACCTGCAACCGGGTCGCGCGCTGGATGACGGTCAGATCAACGCCATCGTTTATATGGTGTCGAGCAGCGTTTCAGGATTGCCTCCGGCTAACGTCACCGTGGTTGACCAGAGCGGTCACCTGCTGACGCAATCCGATAACAATGGCCGCGACCTTAATGCTTCCCAGCTGAAATACGCCAATGAAGTGGAAGGCCGCCTGCAACGTCGTATCGAATCCATCCTGCAACCGGTGGTCGGTAACGGCAACGTTCACGCACAAATCACCGCGCAGATTGATTACGCCAGCCGCGAACAGACGGATGAAAATTATCAGCCGAACGGCTCGCCGGATAAAGCAGCAGTGCGTTCGCGTCAGTTAAGCACCAGTGATCAGACTGGCGCAACTGCTGTGGGTGGCGTGCCGGGCGCGCTGAGCAATCAGCCAGCACCGGCTGCAACCGCGCCGGTGACCAATCCGCCAGCGGCTAACAATGCTAACGGCACACAGAATCAGGCCGGTAATAACGCGCAGAACACTGCCAGCAATACCAGTTCTTCCGGTCCGTCTAACCGTCGTCGTGATGAAACCACGAACTATGAAGTGGATCGCACCATCACTCACACCCAGCACAGCGCCGGTGCCGTTCAGCGTCTGTCTGCGGCAGTCGTCGTTAACTATCAGGTTGGTACGGACGGCAAAGCCAAACCGCTGACTGACGATCAGCTGAAGAAAATTGATGATCTGGTGCGTGAAGCGATGGGCTTCTCGCAGGAACGCGGCGATACGCTGAACGTGGTGAATACACCGTTCAACGAAGCGGCCGACGACACCGGCGAATTGCCATTCTGGAAACAACAGGCGTTCTTCGATCAACTGCTCAATGCCGGTCGCTGGTTACTGGTGCTGATTGTGGCCTGGCTGCTGTGGCGCAAGATGGTTCGTCCGATGCTGCGCAAACAGCAGGCAGAGAAAGATGCCGCAGCTGCAGCCGCTCTTGCCGCGTCCCTGCCGCAGCCTGAAGGCAGCAAACCGGTCAAACTCAGCAACGACGAGCTGGAGAAACGTAAGCGTTCACAGCAACGCGTCAGCGTCGAAGTGCAAACTCAACGTGTTCAGGAGCTGGCCGATAAGGATCCTCGTATCGTCGCCCTGGTTATCCGCCAATGGATGAGTACCGAACAACCATGACTATGACCGGAACCGAAAAAAGCGCCATTTTAATGATAACCCTGGGCGAAGACCGCGCGGTGGAGGTGTTCAAGCACCTCTCCCCTCGCGAAGTCCAGCAAATCAGTGGCGCGATGGCCAACATCCATCAGATTTCTAACAAGCAACTGGCGGAAGTCCTTAACGAGTTTGAAGACGAATCCGAGCAGTACGCGGCGCTGAGCGTGAACACCAGCGAATACCTGCGTGCGGTTCTGACCAAAGCGCTCGGCGAGGAACGTGCGTCGAGCCTGCTGGAAGACATTCTGGAATCGCGCGAAACCACCAGCGGCATGGAGACACTGAACTTCATGGAACCGCTGATGGCTGCCGATCTTATCCGCGACGAGCATCCGCAGATTATCGCCACCATCCTTGTCCACCTCAAACGAGGTCAGGCGGCAGATATTCTGGCGCTGTTCGACGAGCGTCTGCGTAACGACGTCATGCTGCGTATCGCCACATTCGGCGGTGTCCAGCCAGCGGCGCTGGCAGAACTGACCGAAGTGCTCAACAACCTGCTCGACGGCCAGAACCTCAAACGTTCGAAGATGGGGGGTATTCGTACTGCGGCAGAAATCATCAACCTGATGAAAACGCAGCAGGAAGAAGCGGTTATCGAAGCCGTTCGTGGTTACGACGGCGAGCTGGCACAGAAAATTATCGACGAGATGTTCCTGTTCGAAAACCTGGTGGACGTGGACGACCGCAGTATCCAGCGCCTGTTGCAGGAAGTCGAAGGCGAATCGTTACTGGTGGCACTGAAAGGGGCGGAACAACCGCTGCGCGACAAGTTCCTGCGCAACATGTCCCAGCGTGCGGCCGATATCCTGCGCGACGACCTGGCGAACCGCGGTCCGATGCGTATGTCTCTGGTCGAGAACGAACAGAAAGCTATCCTGCAGACGGTGCGTCGTCTGGCAGAATCCGGCGAAATGATGGTTGGCGGCGGCGAGGACTCTTATGTCTGATAACCCGATGTCCGACAAACCTGCGCCGGAAAAGAAAACCGCTGAAGAGCGCAACGCCGAACGTATTAATGCCTTGCCGTGGCAGCCGTGGAGACCGGGCGACCTCGCAGTCCCTGTTTTCAGCAAACCCGATGAACCTTTGCTGGCTGACAGCGAAGAGGAGCCGGACGACGGACAACCCAAACTTCAGGTCGATCAGAACGAATTGCTGAATCTGCAACGTCGCGCTGAACAGCAGGGTTTCCAGCAGGGTCTGGAAGCCGGTCAGAAACAAGGCTACGCCGCCGGTTTCCAGCAAGGTCAGGAAGCCGGACAGCAACAGGGTTTGCAGGAAGGCCAGCAACAGCAGGCCGTACTGACTGAGCACTGGCAGCATATGGTGTCGGATTTCCAGCAAACGCTGGATGCCCTGGACAGCGTGATCGCCTCGCGACTCATGCAGATGGCGCTGACCGCTGCCAAACAGATTATTGGTCAGGCACCGATTTGTGACGGTTCTGCCCTGCTTAATCAGATTCAACAGCTGATCCAGCAGGAGCCGATGTTTAAAGGCAAACCGCAGCTGCGTGTCAATCCGGCCGATTTCGAGCGCGTCGAGCAACAGCTTGGTGCCAGCCTGAGCATGAACGGCTGGCGTTTGCTTGCCGACAGCCAGATCCACAGCGGTGGCTGCAAAGTCAGCGCGGAAGATGGCGACATGGACGCGTCACTGGCTACCCGCTGGCATGAACTGTGCCGTCTTGCGGCACCGGGAGATCTCTGATGACCGCCCGCCTGAGCCGCCTGCTGAAAACGCTTGATGACGCGGAAAAACGCATGGCCCGCACGCCGTCGGTTCGCCGTTATGGCCGTCTGACGCGGGCAACGGGTCTGGTCCTTGAAGCCACCGGCCTGCAGTTACCTTTGGGCGCAACGTGTCTGATTGAGCGCCACGACGGGCCAGCAGTGCAGGAAGTCGAAAGTGAAGTGGTCGGCTTTAACGGACAAAGTCTGTTCCTGATGCCACTGGAAGAAGTCGAAGGGATTTTGCCAGGTGCGCGGGTTTATGCCCGTATCGCCGCGGATGGTCAGAGTGCCGGCAAACAACTGCCGCTGGGGCCGCAGTTGCTGGGCCGCGTGCTGGATGGCAGCGCCAAACCGCTCGATAGTTTGCCGCCGCCGGACACCGGTTATCGCGCTGCACTGATCACGCCACCGTTTAACCCGCTGCAACGTACACCGATCACCGATGTGCTGGACGTCGGCGTCCGCGCCATTAACGCCCTGCTCACCGTCGGTCGCGGTCAGCGTATGGGTCTGTTCGCCGGTTCCGGCGTCGGTAAATCCGTGCTGCTCGGCATGATGGCGCGCTACACCAAAGCCGACGTGATCGTCGTCGGGCTGATTGGTGAACGTGGTCGTGAAGTAAAAGATTTTATCGAGAACATTTTAGGTGACGAAGGTCGCGCCCGTTCGGTGGTTATCGCCGCACCGGCTGACGTTTCCCCTCTTCTGCGTATGCAGGGTGCGGCGTATGCCACACGTATCGCCGAAGATTTCCGTGACCGCGGTCAGCACGTGTTGCTGATTATGGATTCCCTGACTCGTTATGCGATGGCGCAACGTGAAATCGCGCTGGCTATCGGTGAACCTCCGGCCACCAAAGGCTATCCGCCTTCCGTGTTTGCCAAACTGCCTGCGCTGGTCGAGCGCGCCGGTAACGGCATCAGCGGCGGTGGTTCTATCACCGCGTTTTATACCGTCCTGACCGAAGGCGACGACCAGCAGGATCCGATTGCTGACTCTGCCCGCGCCATTCTTGACGGGCACATCGTGTTATCACGCCGTCTGGCGGAATCGGGACATTACCCGGCGATTGATATCGAAGCGTCTATCAGCCGTGCCATGACATCGCTGATTGATGACGCGCAGTACGGGCGTGTGCGTAATTTCAAACAACTGTTGTCCAGCTACCAGCGCAACCGCGATTTGGTCAGCGTCGGCGCTTACGCCGCAGGCAGCGATCCCATGCTCGACCGCGCGATAAAACTGTATCCGCAAATGGAGAACTTCCTCCAGCAGGACATCATGGAACGCAGTACCTACGAAGACGCCTGTCTGGAACTGAATATGTTGTTCCCGGGCTAACTTTTTAACCGATAAAGGTAAATCAGATGGAAAACGCATCACCATTGATCACCCTTTGTTCTCTGGCGCAAAAAGCGCTGGATCAGGCCACCAGTCATCTGGGGCAAATCAGGCAGTCACATCATCAGGCTGAAGAACAGCTCACCATGCTGCTCAACTATCAGCGTGAGTACCGGGAAAAGCTCAATACCACCATGACCGGCGGGATTGCGGCGAATACCTGGCAGAACTACCAGCAGTTTATCGGCACGCTGGAAGTGGCGATTGATCAGCACCGCAAACAATTACAGCAGTGGGATCAGCGGCTTAACGCCGCCGTAAACCAGTGGCAGGACAAGCAGCAACGGCTCAATGCCTACCAGACGTTGCAATCCCGCGCCAGTGAGCAACAGCGTTCTCTGGAAAACAAGCTCGATCAAAAACAGAACGATGAGTTCGCCCAGCGCAGCGCACACAGGAAGAAACAATCATGAATCTGAATATTTTGCCTGCTGCCGTGACCACGGCAAAGACCACCGCGAGCGCGGCGTCCGGCAGTTCATCATCAGCAACCGCTTCTGCGGCTGACGCATCAGCGATCAGCGATAGCACGGCGACTTCGCCGGCCGATTTCGCCAGCCAGCTGGAAGCCCAGCTCGGCTCGAAACTCGACCCTAAACTGACCAGCACGTTAGCCAAACTCGGTCAGCAGATTTCAGCCAAAGGCGAAACTGTCGATAAAGCCACGCTGACTCAGGCGGTGACCACCGGCGAAAACGACGGCAGTCTGATGCTTGATGAAAGTGATTTGAGCAAAATGATTGCCGCCATTCAGGTATTGCCGAATGGCAGCCTGAAAGGCAGCGATGCATCGACGGTAAAAAACGCCGGGCTGAGCGATAAAGACAAAGACAGCAAAACTGACGATGCCAATACCCTGCCATTGCAGGCGCTGTTCGCGCAGTTAGCCGCGCAGCAGCAACCGGCACAGCAGGTGCAAACCGCCAGTGCGATGGCAACGCAGACCCCCAGCGATGACGCCACCAGTGCAGACAAAAAAAGCTCGCTGCTTTCTGGTCTGACCGCGTCTTCTTTACTGACCGGTGACGGTAAAACTGCCGTCACCGATACCGATCCGAAAGCTGCCACTGCGGCGAATACGACGACCGCGTCATCACAACATGCCGCC
Organism: Rahnella sp. PAMC25617; assembly: GCF_050606005.1. Taxonomy (NCBI): domain Bacteria; kingdom Pseudomonadati; phylum Pseudomonadota; class Gammaproteobacteria; order Enterobacterales; family Yersiniaceae; genus Rahnella; species Rahnella sp. PAMC25617. The sequence goes on along the minus strand of NZ_JBOCUM010000002.1, from coordinate 157,417 downwards.
AGTAAAGCCACGACCGCAAATACACCTGATTTCAGCAGTGCGCTGGCTTCAATGAGCGCCGCCAGCGGCAATGCCGCAGCGTTACAGCAGAACGACAGCAGCGCGCTGGATAACAGCACGCAGTCGCTGAATCAGCTGAACACCGCGGCGGTTGCCGTTTCATCAGCGCCGGTTTCCACCACGCCGACCACCACCACCGCGGTTACCGCCCCGTCTACCCCGCTGCTCAACGCACAGCTCGGTACGCCGGAATGGCAGCAGCAGCTCGGTCAGCAGGTGATGATGTTTAACCGTCAGGGACAACAAACCGCTGAACTTCGTCTGCATCCTGAAGATTTAGGTTCGATACAAATCAGCATGAAGATTGAAAACAATCAGGCGCAGCTGCACTTTGTCTCCGGCCATAGCGGCGTGCGCTCTGCCATTGAAGCCGCGTTACCGGATCTGAAAACGGCGCTGGCCGACAACGGCATCAGCCTCGGTCAGAGCAGCGTCGGCAGCGACAGTTCGCAGTGGCAACAGGCGCAGCAGCAAAGCGGTCAGTCCGGTTCACAACAAGGGAATGCGGCCAGCTGGGCAGCATTTAATGGCGGCGGCACGACATCTGCCAGCGACGCCCTGCCGGTTCCGTCGTCTATCGCCCAGCGGATCGGTGGCAACAATAGCGTGGATATCTTCGCATAATCGTTACCTGATGTTTCAGCCCTGCCTGTGCGACCTTAATTCAAACGGCAGAGCTGACCTTATTTTTCCCGCCTATTCTGACTATTGAACAACAGGATAAGCGGGATAATCATTGTCAGAATTGACTCAGCAGCTTCGCGGTTCCCTCGCAACTCTGCTCATACTTACAGGAAATCGCCTCATCCATGTCTGACTCTGCTCTCTCGGCGTCGCGTAAGAAAAAGCGCCCGTTAATGATGATTCTGCTGTTACTGATTGCCATCGGAGCCTGTGGTGCAGCCGGTTACGCCTGGTGGATGTTGCATAAACAGCCCGTAACTGCAGCGCAGGCTGCGGAAGCGAAGAAGAATGAACCGCCTGCGGCCCCTATTTTCCTGGCGCTCGACACCTTCACCGTTAACCTGCAAACGCCGGATAACGACCCGGATCGCGTGCTGTATATCGGCCTGACTCTGCGTCTGCCGGATGAAAAGAACCGCGCTACGCTTAATGAATATCTGCCTGAAGTCCGCAGCCGTTTGCTGTTGCTCCTGTCCCGTCAGAAAACCTCTGATTTAGTCAGCGAAGCCGGTAAACAACAGCTGGTTCAGGACATCAAACAAGTTCTGGATGCGCCACTGGTCAAAGGTCAGCCCCCTCAGGTGATCAACGACGTGCTTTTCACTGCTTTCATACTGCGATAAACAAATTATGGGCGACAGCATTCTTTCACAGGCCGAGATCGACGCGCTGCTCAATGGTGACAGTGACAGCGCACCCGATAATACGGCAACCGCACAGGCCGCCGCGGCTGATGACGGCGTAAAACCTTTTGATCCCACGACGCAACGCCGCGTTGTTCGTGAACGGTTGCAGGCGCTGGAAATCATTAACGAGCGATTTGCCCGTCATTTCCGTATGGGGCTGTTTAACCTTTTACGCCGTAGCCCGGACATCACCGTAGGGCCGATCAAAATCCAGCCTTACCACGAGTTTGCCCGCAACCTGCCGGTACCGACTAATCTCAACCTGATCCACCTGAAACCCTTGCGTGGCACCGCTCTGTTTGTGTTTGCGCCAAGCCTGGTGTTTATCGCGGTGGATAACCTGTTCGGTGGCGATGGCCGTTTTCCGACAAAAGTGGAAGGACGCGAGTTCACCCACACTGAACAGCGGGTCATCAAACGCATGCTCACGCTGGCACTCGATGCCTACGAAGATGCCTGGAGCGGTGTTTACAAGCTGAGCGTGGAATATGTCCGTGCGGAATTGCAGATCAAATTCACCAACATCACCTCTTCCCCGAACGATATCGTGGTGACCACGCCGTTCCACGTGGAGATTGGTGCGCTGAGCGGTGATTTCAACATCTGTATTCCGTTCAGCATGATCGAACCTTTGCGTGAGTTACTGACCAATCCGCCGGTCGAAAACTCACGTAATGAAGAAAGTCAGTGGCGCGAAAATCTGGTCACTCAGGTTCAGCAATCAGAGCTGGAACTGGTGGCGAATTTCGTCGAAATTCCGCTGCGCCTGTCGCAGATCCTCAAGCTTCAGCCGGGCGATGTTCTGCCGATTGAAAAACCGGATCGTCTGATTGCCCATGTCGATGGCGTGCCCGTGCTGACCAGCCAATATGGCACCTTAAACGAACAATACGCCCTGCGCGTTGAACATTTGATCAACCCAATTTTAAATTCTCTAGATGAGGAACAGCCCCATGAGTGACACCAATAAACCGTCTGACGCCGGATCGGATAACGTTGACGATTTATGGGCTGATGCGTTTAACGAACAACAGTCTGCGGGCGGCGCGAAAGCGTCAACTGACGGTGTTTTCGCCGCGCTGGGTGCCCAGGACGGAACCGGCAGTTTGCAAGATATCGACATGATCCTCGATATTCCGGTGAAACTGACCGTTGAATTAGGTCGCACCAAAATGACCATCAAAGAACTGCTGCGACTTTCGCAGGGTTCGGTGGTGGCACTCGACGGTCTGGCCGGAGAGCCGCTGGATATCCTGATCAACGGCTATCTGATTGCCCAGGGTGAAGTGGTTGTGGTCGCCGATAAATACGGCGTGCGCATCACCGACATCATCACGCCATCCGAACGTATGCGTCGTCTGAGCCGCTGATGAGCCAGAATACCGCGACGGATTCTCCGTACATTTCCGGCCCGGTAAACCATGCCACCACGCAGGCAGCGCCTCAGGCAATGCCCGCCGGTTCTGTGCTGACGCAGGTCAGTTCCGTGCTTGGCGGCATTCTGTTGCTGATCCTGTTTATCGGCTGGGTGGTGAAGCGCGCCGGTTTCGCGCCACAGTCGAAAAATAACAAGCTGCTGAAAGTGACTGCCAGCGTGCAGGTCGGACGCAGTGAGAAAGTGGTGATTGTTGAAGTCGATAACACCTGGCTGGTGCTGGGCGTGACCGCGCAAAACATCACCCCGCTGCATACCCTGAGCGCGCCGCCGGTTGAACAGACGCCGGATTCAGGCCATCCCAATAACGCACCCGCTGATTTCCGTCAGCTGATGCAGAAAATGTTGAAACGTCCGGGAAAGCAGGCATGACTCTGTCCGTCGTGAAGAAAATAATGAAATCCCCCCTTACCTTTTGCCTGCCGCTGCTGCTGTTAATCAGCCCGTCGGCATTCGCGCAACTGCCGGGGATCATCAGCCAGCAGATGTCAAACGGTGCACAAAACTGGTCACTGCCGATCCAGACGCTGGTGTTTATCACCACGCTGACGCTGTTACCGGCAATGCTGCTGATGTGCACCAGTTTCACCCGCATCATTATCGTGCTCGGCCTGCTGCGCAATGCGCTGGGTACACCCTCTGCGCCGCCAAACCAGGTATTACTGGGGCTGGGTTTGTTTCTGACCTTTTTCGTCATGGCGCCGGTATTCGACAAAATTTACAGCGATGCCTATCAGCCGTTTACTGAAAACAAAATCACCATGCAGGAAGCGATGGACAAAGGCGCTCAGCCTTTACGCCAGTTTATGCTGCGCCAGACCCGTGAAAGCGACCTTGCGCTGTATGCACGACTGGCGAACATCCCTCCGCTGGCGGGCCCGGAAGCGGTGCCGATGCGTATTTTGCTGCCGGCCTACGTGACCAGCGAACTGAAAACGGCGTTCCAGATTGGCTTCACCGTATTCATTCCGTTCATGATTATCGACCTGGTGGTCGCCAGCGTACTGATGGCCCTCGGGATGATGATGGTGCCACCTGCCACCATCTCGCTGCCGTTCAAGCTGATGCTGTTCGTCCTGGTCGATGGCTGGCAACTGCTGCTCGGATCACTGGCGCAGAGTTTTTACAGTTAATTCAAAACGCAAACTTAATGGGCGTCAGCGTCGCAGCCAGTTTGTTCGCCGCCAGCGCGGAGCACCCGCAGCGTACATAAGTACGTGAGGAGTGCGAGCACTGCCGGAGGACAAAATGGCAAGTGAGCTAGCCCAAGCAGGTTCGCATTTTACGAGAATCTTATGACTCCTGAATCGGTAATGGCACTGGGCAATGAGGCGATGAAAGTGGCATTAGCCGTTGCTGCGCCTTTGTTGCTGGCCGCGCTGGTCACCGGGCTTATCGTCAGCCTGTTGCAGGCGGCGACGCAGATCAACGAACAAACGCTGTCATTCATCCCTAAGATCCTGGCCGTGGTAGCGACTATCGTTATCGCCGGTCCGTGGATGCTAAATCTGCTGCTCGATTACATGCGCACGTTGTTTTCCAACCTGCCGTACATCATCGGGTAATCTATGGTTTCCTTCGACAGCACCCAGCTCGCCGGATGGCTGAGCATGTATTTCTGGCCTCTGCTGCGAATTCTGGCGCTGATCAGCACTGCGCCGATCACCAGTGAAAAGTCAGTCCCTAACCGGGTGAAACTCGGTCTGGGGATGATGATTACCTTCCTGATTGCCCCTTCTCTGCCACCGGTGGACACGCCGATTTTCTCCACCCCCGCGCTGTGGCTGGCGATGCAGCAAATCATGATTGGCACCGCGTTAGGCATCACCATGCAACTGGCATTTGCGGCTATTCGTATGGCGGGTGAGATTATGGGTTTGCAGATGGGGATTTCTTTTGCCACGTTTTATGACCCGAGCAATCGCCTGAACACTCCGCTGCTGGCGCAGTTTTTAAACCTGCTGGCAGTGCTGTTGTTCCTGACGTTTAACGCGCATCTGTGGCTGATTTCCCTGCTGGCTGACAGCTTCCACACCCTGCCTATCAGCCATAATCCGGTCAATGCCGAAGGGTTTATGGCGGTCGCCAAAGCGGGCAGTATCGTGTTCAGCGGCGGAATGATGCTGGCATTACCGATTGTGACATTGCTGCTGACGCTGAACATGGCGCTCGGCCTGTTAAACCGTGTCACGCCACAGCTTTCCGTTTTCGTTATCGGTTTCCCGCTGACGCTCAGCATCGGTATTCTGGCGATAGGCCTGATGATGCCGATGCTCGCCCCGTTCAGCGAGCATCTGTTCAGTGAGATCCTGGATAAGATCGTGCTGATCATGAATCAGCTGGCGATGGATTAACGCCTAGCTTTTAGTACTGCACAGTTATTTACAACAACAAACCCAGGTTTTCGCTGCCATCGGGGTTAAATGAGCTCAGCTCCACTCAGGCACGACCCGGGAAGCCTTATCCATTTCTTCAGGCCAGCGGACGGTTCTGAACGGCGTCCAGTCCGGCGGTGTATCGGTTCGAAGCGGTTTATCAGACACGGCTTTTCCCTGCATATACTGGCAACAGGCGCTCCATAGTCCATACACGTCATGGATACTGCCCACGGTCCAGGTCAGGACAAAGCGATCCGCCACCTGATACGTGCCCGGACGGCAAACCGCGCAGTAAACACGGTGCCCCCAGTCCGCATGTCCGGACATCTCAACCCGCTCGCCCTGAATATCCGCCCAGTCAAATACCTTGATCGTCACCGGCCAGCGAGCCCACGGCCAGATGCTTTTTTTATACTCGTAGACATACACTTTTTGCTGCTTTCGGTTAAAGCGAACAGGTGCGCCTCTGGTAGCAAAAAGTACGGTTCTAAAAACCATAACGACGAATGAAAGCAATACAAAAAGAAATAATAAACCCACGGGATTAGACAGCAGATCAATGTAGTCATAAAGCCAGAGCAAGAATGCAAAGCCAGCCAGACTGATAAAACCAGCAAACCATTGCCCACCCCATCCGTAATTGACATAACGCGGAATTTCCATCCACACATCATTAATTTCATTCACCCGGATCAGACGCGGGTACACCCTTTGTTCTTCTTCCGGATCAGGCAGGTCTTCACTCCAGCCTCTGACCGGTTTAATCAGCCGGGATGTTCTCCTCCCCATCATTTGAAGCTCCACTCAGGCACGGCCCGGGAAGCCTTATCCATATCTTCAGGCCAGCGGACGGTTCTGAACGGCGTCCAGTCCGGCGGTGTATCGGTTCGAAGGGGTTTATCAGACACGGCTTTTCCCTGCATATACTGGCAACAGGCGCTCCATAGTCCATACACGTCATGGATACTGCCCACGGTCCAGGTCAGGACAAAGCGATCCGCCACCTGGTACGTGCCCGGACGGCAAACCGCGCAGTAAACACGGTGCCCCCAGTCGGCATGTCCGGACATCTCAACCCGCTCGCCCTGAATATCCGCCCAGTCAAATACCTTGATCGTCACCGGCCAGCGAGCCCACGGCCAGAGACTACGCTGCTGTTCGTAAACATAGACTTTTTGCTGCTTACGGTTAAAGCGAATAGGTGCGCCTCTGGTAGCAAAAAGTACGGTTCTAAAAACCATAACGACGAATGAAAGCAATACAAAAAGAAATAATAAACCCACGGGATTAGACAGCAGATCAATGTAGTCATAAAGCCAGAGCAAGAATGCAAAGCCAGCCAGACTGATAAAACCAGCAAACCATTGCCCACCCCATCCGTAATTGACATAACGCGGGATTTCCATCCACACATCATTAATTTCATTCACCCGGATCAGACGCGGGTACACCCTTTGTTCTTCTTCCGGATCAGGCAGGTCTTCACTCCAGCCTCTGACCGGTTTAATCAGCCGGGATGTTCTTCTCCCCATCATTTGATGCTCCACTCAGGCACGGCCCGGGAAGCTTTATCCATATCTTCAGGCCAGCGGACGGTTCTGAACGGCGTCCAGTTCGGCGGTGTATCGGTTCGAAGCGGTTTATCAGACACGGCTTTTCCCTGCATATACTGGCAACAGGCACTCCATAGTCCATACACGTCATGGATACTGCCCACGGTCCAGGTCAGGACAAAGCGATCCATCACCTGATACGTGCCCGGACGGCAAACCGCGCAGTAAACACGGTGCCCCCAGTCCGCATGTCCGGACATCTCAACCCGCTCGCCCTGAATATCCGCCCAGTCAAATACCTTGATTGTCACCGGCCAGCGAGCCCACGGCCAGATGCTTTTTTTATACTCGTAGACATACACTTTTTGCTGCTTACGGTTAAAGCGAACAGGTGCGCCACGAGGTTCAAATAGCACCGATTTTAGAAAGAAAAAAATCACTAAAAAGCCTGAAAAAAGCACAATTAAACCGGTAAAAAATGACGCTGGATTTAAAAATAAATGAGAAAAAACGCCGAGTGCGAAGAGTATTCCAAAAGAGAATAAGCCAAGCAAAACTGCAAACCATTGCCCACCCCATCCATAATTGACATAACGCGGAATTTCCATCCACACATCATTAATTTCATTCACCCGGATCAGACGCGGGTACACCCTTTGTTCTTCTTCCGGATCAGGCAGGTCTTCACTCCAGCCTCTGACCGGTTTAATCAGCCGGGATGTTCTTCTCCCCATCATTTGATGCTCCATTGCTGCGTGGTGTCACTGTTCACCCACGATGGTTCAGCTCTTACTGTCAGGCTCATTTGTGTATCCGGCTTTGCGCTGTCTACCCAGTAGTCCGCCACCATCGTCACGCCCGGTGTCCGGCTCTGTTCCGCCCAGACACTGCCCTTCATCACCAGCGTCCCCTGCTCGACCGTCAGCTCATGGGTACCGGCGTAGTAATCCGATGCACGCATACTCTGCTGATGGTCATCCAAGCCAGGCGCACCCTGTGACTCAGAAAACAGCACCCGGCTGTCACCGTCACGGGTCACTTTCACCGACCAGCCTCCTTTCGCGGCATCCCAGCCAGGCAGCGCCACTCTAAACTCCACCCGACTATAGGGCACCGTCTGGAGCGTGGTGGTGCCCCCGAATGCCACATCCGCCACCATTCCGCTGACAATCGCCCGGTAATCCACCATGGCCTCCGCCAGATCATCCATGCTTTCTGCATGCCAGACGATATCCCCGGGATGCCGCCTGGCCGGAACGCCAAAGCAGGTCCGCCGCAGCCAGATTTCAAGCGGTGTACTGCGCAGGGCACTGGCTTTCGCCGCCAGCATAGCTCCCGCGATCAGCATGAGGAACGCGAAACCAAACGGGGTCAGCATAATTCCGGTTTCAGTGATAATCGTTAGAGCAAAAGCCCCCTGAGCACCATAAAAGATTGAAACAAAGCCGCCAATAGTAGCCGCACCCGCTGATGCAACATAATAGTTACCAGCCGTATCATCACCTGCAGCATAGGCTTCCGTAGAATGTATTCCTTCTCTTATCCCCTCAACAACCCCCGCAATCCCACCCAACACGGCGCCAAACCGCACGGGCACCGGTACCTGCTCCGATGCACTCAGTACCAGCCAGTTTTGTTTTATCGACAGCTTGTAGGCAAAACCCATCACTTCAGAGAAGCCCTCTATCAGCAGCAGCGTGCTGATTGCCGTGTCCGCCGTCACATCTACATCGTTACCCACTGACGCTTTCAGCCGGGCCGACAATTCCTGCCAGTGGTACATCTGCAGCCCCATCAGCCCGGCCCCCAAAATCAGGCCAGCACTGTCGCCGCTGACCATCCGGCGCCCCAGCTCACGGTAATACCTCAGGCCCTCCGGCGTTGTGCGCAGCACCGCTTCGCCTGTGCCTTTCTCCGCCAGTGACAGTCCGGAGATAAACACGTCATGGTATGCACTGAGCAGCCGCGGGTTGCTGGCCACTTTTTGCGTAACACCCGCAGCCGGGGTCATCTTGCGCAATCCTGCAACCGTTCCCGGCGCACTGAATTCGACGTCGACGACCCTATCCCGCATTTTCCCCTGAGCCGCCATAATGGCGGTTATCCGTGCTGCACTGCTCCCCTGATGACCTGTTCCGCCAAAGACGTCGCTATGACTTGCCACCGACAAGGCCAGCGCCGGAGAATGCTGCAGTTGCGCCTGCAACTCACCCACCGTCGTCCGGTAGCGCAGGAGCACCACCGGCTCGCCGGCGCTTAGCATCGCGGCCTGGGTCATCCACATAAACCCCTTGCGGGCCGACTCGTCCAGCTTGTCCCCCAGTCGCCCGACGGATCCGCTGGCCGCCAGCATCCTGCTACTCAGGCTTCGTTGCACAATCGGGCTTTTCAGCGCATTCGCAAAATCATCCGAGGTCAGGAGAGTTTTGTAGTTACCAAAGTTGAATACGCTGTCCAGCTGTGATGGATCCATGCCGGTAAAGCCCAGATAGGCAGGAGAGGTGCCTTTCGTCAGCCACTCTTCCTGCCAGACCTTATCTGTCGCCGCGCCCATCGCGCCCCCCTGTACACAGGCCGCCAGCGTGCAGGTCTGTGCCACCCAACTGTTTACGCTGGTCTCCGGGGAGTAGTCATGGTGGATAAGCGACAGCCATTCCTCAGACCGGTACCAGGCCGCGAGGTCATTATCGATCGCCGTCAGCAAACGCTGGGGGGTGCTGAAATAGTCTTCAAATTCCTGCGCAAATTTCGCCCTTGCAGGTTCATCATAGTTGGTCATCAGCCGGGCACGCTGCTCTGAAAAGCTCGCTTCCGCCACATCATCTTTTGAAATCATGCGCGGTGCTTTTCCGAATGATGGTCCGGCCAGCACATACATTGACGGGTCAAGGTCAAATTCAGGATGCGCGTTTTCAGCGATGCCGGTTTTTAGCTTCCGGAGGTAATCCGTGATGGCTTCAGAAATCATATGCCGGTGAAAAACGCCGGGTTGCTCAATATAGGCCTGGGTGTACTCGGCTATCTGCATCCGGCTGTTGTTCAGCTCCTGCACCACGCCCACACTATCATTCAGCGGCAGTGCCACTATCCGGCAATCGTAGCGCATCCCCATTTCCGCGATTTTCATCCCCATCAGGCGCTGTTTGTCCGGATCCCGGCGCGGATAAAAACCGTGTACGCTGCCCGATACCTTCTCACCAATCCGGATCACGTCCGGGAAAAACACCGTCGAAAACTCCGCCACGTTCTCTTTCAACGACGTTAGTGACGGATCGATAACCAGCGCCCCGGGCAGGTTTGCCGGTGCGTTCTTCAGATCAGAGAGAGAGATTTTGGTAAAACGACGGTCCGGGCGCAGAGAGTTTTGGTAATCATCCAGCACGGTTTGCGTCCACGGATCAGAACTGAACGCCAGCCAGGCCTCGCTGTACAGGTTGTCATCGAGATTAATAAAGCTTGCGATGATGTCGTGACCCGCTGTTCGGCAGGCTTCTGCCAGCGGATTTACCGTCATTCCTTCGGGCATCTCATGGGCATTAAACTGCCGCAGGCAACCCTCGGCGGTCACCTCGTACGCCTGCCAGACACTTTTATCGAGCAGCACATACAGGTAGCCCATGCGCAGAGTACGCAGGGAATATTTGAATTCACGGCTGGCGAGGGTAACAGTCTGTTCAGGAACCGACGGATGCCAGTCGGTTCGCATCAGGCTGCCGGGAACCACGGCCACACGTAACGGAAATACCGGAATGCCGGTACGCTGGCAGGCCTTACAACCTGATGGGGTAGCCGCCGCCTGATGGGCGGCATCGCTGTTTCGCTGCGCCTGCTCTTTCATATCCATGAAAATAATTCCCTTATGATTAATGCGGTTAATGTACCACATCAAACTCGCCGGGAGACATTACGAAAATTTATCCGCGGGCACAAATGAGGAAAAAATATCCTTATATCACAATATGTTGTAGCTTTGCGAATTGGATCAGCCGCAGCTATCTGAGCTGATTATATGTTCTGATAAATCGTTACGCTGACCAGTCGGGATATATTATCGCCGCTCTAATAACGCCATCACTTCGTAATGCGCGGTATGCGGGAACATGTCGAAAAGCTGGACACGCAGAATGTGATAATCCGGCAGTAATGCCAGATCCTGCGCCATGGTGTTAGCGTTACAGCTTGAATAAAGAATGGTGTCGGGCGCCATGTGGCTCAGGTACTCACACAACGCTTTACCGATGCCGCGACGTGGCGGATTCACCAGCACCAGATCCGGCACCTCGCCTTTGCCGGTCGCGAAACCGGTCGAATCCAGCGCCTGAAACTCGACGTTTTGCAACCCCAGACGCGCCGCCGATTCTTTTGCGCAGGAAATAGCTTCTGCGCTGATTTCGATACCGGTCAGTTTCATCTGCGGCGTTGCGCAGTGCAGACCAAAACCGCCGACGCCGCAGAACAAATCCCACATGCTTTGAATATCACCCCGCGCCCTCACCCAGTCACGCGCCGTAGCGTAGAGTTTTTCAGCCACCACCGGGTTGGTCTGGAAGAAACTCTGCGGACGGATAAACAGCGGCACATGGTTAAAGTCTTCTTCCAGACGCTGCACGTCCGTCAGCGGGATTTCGGTATCGCCTTCGAGGATCGCCATATGTACCGGCTGTATGTTGGCGGAAATTACCCTGAGCTGCGGCAACTGTTGTTGCAACCACGGCAGCGCGGCGCGCAGTTGCGCCAGTTTTGTTTCCGAACGCAATACGAAACGCAGCATCATGCCGCCGTCTTTCTGGCTTTCGGTCAGTAACAGGAATTTGAGCTCACCGCGTTTTCGCGCCACGTTATAAGGCGTCAGTCCGGCGCGGGCAATAAAGGTTTTCAGGACTGAAAATACTGCGGGGAAACTGGCCGGATAAAGAGGACATTCACACAAATCCACCTGCGTGCCGTCGCGGTGCAACATCCCAAGTAAAGGACGCTCCACGCTGCCGCTGACCACCATTTTGGCTTTATTGCGAAAGGCACTTTCCGCGCCGGTGACCGGTTCACACCATTCACCCACCGGCAAATCTGACAGCAAATCACTGAGATCCTGCTGCTTGTCGGCTAACTGTTGTGAATAAGGTTTGTCGAGCCACTGGCAGGAACGGCAGGTTCCTGCGGTGTAAAGTGCGCAATGCATGAAAAAGTCCGGTCAGATTATGCGGAAAAAACTGGCGCGCAGTTTACCACTGCGCGCCGGAAAAGGCTCACTTACGCTTTGGCTATTTGTGACGGGCTGCTTTTTTCGTTCGACTTTTTACGCGAGAAGTATCTGCGGCTGCTGGCAGGCGCATACAACAGGAAAAGCACCACCATATCGGGGATTTTTTGCATCAGCAGCGCATAGAGAAATTCGCCCTGAGTTTCGACGTTAAAGCGAAAGATGCGTGGCCCGAACCAGTCAAATGAGGCCAGCAGCATGTAACCGACCACAATCACCTGACAACCGATAAACGCCCGGCGCCCCCAGCGACGGCCGCGCATCATGGCATAGGCAGCACGGCATTCGACCAGAACAATCAGCAAGCTGGCCAGCATGATGAAACAGTTCAGCCAGGACTCTGCACTGACTTCGATAAAACTCATCAGCCCTGAAAAGCCCATGGCATCGAACAGTAAAATGAATTCGAGTAAGCGCGTCGCGACAATTGCCGACGCACCTATCATCACGGGAACAGGGATAAATGCCAGTTTCACTTCCTCATGATTTCCTTATTGTTGTGAATACTCATACAATCCCCTAAATCATTCGCGCTGCGCAGCGCGCTGAATTTCCTTTCTTCTCTGCTTTTCGGCACGCGCCATAAACCACCAGGCAATCATGCCGATGATCCCAACCACCAGCAGGATCAACGTCGCCAGCGCATTTATTTCAGGGTTGACGCCCATACGCACGCTGGCAAAGACCAGCATCGGTAAAGTGGTCGAACCCGGTCCGGCGACAAAACTGGCAATAACCAGATCGTCGAGCGACAACGTAAACGCCAGCAACCAGCCGGAAATCAGCGCCGGTAAAATCATCGGCAGCGTGATAATAAAGAACACTTTCAGCGGCGCTGCACCTAAATCCATTGCCGCTTCTTCAATCGAACGGTCCAGTTCACGTAAACGCGCAGAGACCACCACGGCTACGTACGCGCTACAAAACGTCACGTGCGCCAGCCAGATGGTGAACATGCCGCGCTCCGCAGGCCAGCCAAACGCGTGGCCCATCGCTACAAACAGCAACAACAACGCCAGACCGGTAATGACATCCGGCATGACCAGCGGCGCGGTCAGCATAAAGGCAAAACCGGTCGAACCACGAAAACGCTGAAAACGCACCATTACCACCGCGGCCAGCGTCCCAACAATCACCGCCATTGTGGCGGCAGCGGTGGCAATGGTCAGACTGGTTCCGACTGCACTTATCATCGCGGAATCGTGAAAAAGCTGAGTATACCAGCGGGTAGACCAGCCCGCCCAGACCGTTACCAGCTTGGAGCTGTTAAACGAATAAATAACCAGCATCAGCATCGGGGCATACAAAAACGTAAAGCCGAGCACCAGAATAAGAATTCGCCACGGCGAACGGACAACCGGTAACTGATTCATTCTTTGTCTCCCAGCTCTTTGTTTTGGTATTTCTGGAACCACAAGATGGGCATGATCAACAGCAACAACATGACCACTGCGACAGCGGAAGCCACCGGCCAGTCGCGGTTGTTGAAGAATTCCTGCCACAGAACACGACCAATCATATTGCTGTCCGGCCCGCCGAGCAGTTCCGGGATCACGTATTCTCCTACCGCCGGAATGAAGACCAGCATCGAACCGGCAATAATCCCGCCTTTGGTCAGCGGCATAATCACTTTGAAGAAGGTTTTCATCGGACGAGCGCCCAGATCCTGCGCCGCTTCCACCAGCGAGTAATCCATGCGGGTCAGCGCGGTGTAAATCGGCAACACCATAAACGGCAGATACGAATACACAATGCCGATATAAACCGCCAGATTGGTATGCAAAATTACCAGCGGCTGATCGATAACATGCAGCCACAGCAGCACGTTATTCAGCACACCGTTGTCTTTGAGAATGCCAATCCAGGCATAGACGCGGATCAGGAATGAGGTCCACGACGGTAAAATCACCAGCAACAGCAGGATATTGCGCGTCGAAGTGCGGCTATGCGCCACCGCCCACGCCAGCGGATATCCAATCAGCAGACAAAGCAGTGTCGATATGGCCGCCACTTGCAGTGATTGCAGATAGGCATCGATATACAGCGGATCCTGCGTCAGGCCGATGTAGTTGGCGATGTTAAGCGCGATATCCAGCATACCGTCTGACCAGGAGACCAGATCGGTATACGGCGGAATAGCCCGCGCCATTTCTGCAAAACTGATTTTGAAAACAATCAGGAAAGGCAGTAAAAACAGCAGCAGGAACCACACCAGCGGCAGCAGGATAACCAGTTTGCGGCCATGGCGTTGTTGCAGACGACCCGTGAAAGCTTTAAATCCGCCCGGAGGTTTACTGGCCGGCGCTTCGGAGATTACAGACATTTTCATCCCCCCTAAACAGTCAGCACGACACAGCTGTCGGCTTCCCAGCACAGGCGCACTTCGTCGCCCCAGGTTGGCATGCCTTTGCGGAAACGATGACCGTTCTGCAATTGCGCGGTGATCATCTGTCCGCTGTGCAGCCGGACGTGGTAAATCGACAGGTCGCCGAGATAAGCGATGTTTACCACTTCACCGACAGCAAAGTTGCAACCGTCTTCCGGCACTTCCTCGCATAACATGATTTTTTCCGGACGCAGTGCCACAAACACCGGTACACCGTCGACCACGGAGACATCCGGATCCACTTTCAGCGGATGCTTCAGCCCAGGCGAGGTCAGTACCAGCGCATCCTCCAGACGCTCTTTCAGCACGCCCTCGAAAACATTTACAGAGCCGATAAATTCGGCGCTGAAACGGCTGGTCGGATGCTCGTAAATTTCTTCCGGCTCACCGATTTGCACGAACTTACCGCGGTTCATGATGGCGATACGCCCGGCCATAGTCATCGCTTCTTCCTGATCGTGCGTGACCATGACGCAGGTCGCACCAACGCGCTCCAGGATATCCACCACTTCCAGCTGCATGCGGTCGCGCAGTTTTTTATCCAGCGCGCCCATCGGTTCGTCGAGGAGTAATAATTTTGGCCGTTTCGCCAGACTGCGGGCTAACGCCACACGCTGACGCTGACCGCCGGAGAGCTGATGCGGCTTACGTTTAGCAAATTCCTGCATGTGAACCAGCGTCAGCATTTCCGCCACGCGGCTTTTGATTTCCGCCGACGGCAGTTTGTCCTGCTTAAGGCCGAACGCGATATTTTGTTCGACCGTCATGTGCGGGAACAAGGCGTATGACTGAAACATCATATTGATCGGACGCTGATAAGGCGGCACCTGCGAAAGATCTACGCCATCCAGTACGATTTGGCCCTGCGTAGGCTGCTCGAAACCGGCCAGCATACGCAACAGGGTCGATTTTCCACAGCCGGACGCGCCGAGCAGTGCGAAAATCTCGCCTTTGTAAATGGTCAGGCTCACGTCATCAACGGCGGCCTGACCATCAAAAGATTTGGTCAGATTGCGGATTTCCAGCAAAGGCGTGAAACCCTTCTGGGATTTAGGCTGCGGGCGGGGGATAGCGTCGTTCACTCAGAGAAATCTCCGGTATCAAAATGAAGCAATTCAAATAAGCATAACAGTCAGGGGGAAAAGTGCCTGATCTGTATGCCCAAAATACAGCCGGAAGCAAAACGTCAGCGGCCCCGCCATCAATAAGCGGAGCCGCTGAGAAGTCTTCCTGACCTTTTTTAAACGGTACTATTTGCCCGTCTTAACTTTGGTCCATGATCTTGTGATCACCCGGTCGATTTTCGGATCCTGAACTTTCAGGGTGAAAAGCTTCGCCTGAACGTCTGCCGGTGGATAAATGCCCGGGTTGTTACGCACATCTTCGTTCACCAGTGGTGTCGCGGCTTTGTTGCCGCTGGCGTAGTAAACAGTGTTACTGATTTGCGCGATAACTTTCGGTTCCATCAGGTAATTCAGGAACTGATAGGCTTCATCGAGATTTTTGGCATCTGCAGGAATAGCAAACACGTCGAAGAAGGCCAGCGCCCCTTCTTTCGGAATGCTGTACGCCACGTTCACGCCATTTTTCGCTTCTTTCGCGCGGTTAGACGCCTGCATCACATCCCCTGCCCAGCCGATAGCGACGCAGATATCGCCATTCGCCAGGTCGTTAATGTACTGGGAAGAGTGGAAATAACGGATGTTCGGACGCAGTTTCAGCAGCAGATCGTTGGCCGCACCGGTGTAATCAGACGCTTTGGTGCTGTTCGGATCCAGATGCAGGTAATTGAGCACGGTAGCGTAAATTTCCGCAGGTGCATCGAGGAAGGAAACACCGCAGCTTTTCAGTTTCTCGAGGTTTTCAGGCTTGAGTACTAAATCCCAGCTGTCGACCGGCGCATCTTTACCCAGAACCGCTTTCACTTTATCAACGTTGTAACCAATGCCGGTGGTCGCCCACAGATAAGGGATTGCGTATTTGTTACCCGGATCGTGCTGCGCCACCATCTTCAGCAGATCAGGATCCATATTTTTGTAATTAGGCAGTTTGCTCTTGTCGAGTGGCTGGAAGACGCCTGCCGCCAGCTGACGCTCAAGGAAACTGGCCGATGGCACCACCAGATCGAAACCGGTGCTGCCTGCCATGAGTTTGCCTTCCAGCACTTCGTTGGAGTCAAAGACGTCGTAAACCACTTTAATGCCGGTTTCCTTCTGGAAATCAGGCACGGTATTTGGCGCGATATAATCAGACCAGTTATAGATATGCAGCGTTTTTTCTTCCGCAGACGCTGTGACGGACGCAGCCATAACCAGGCCGGCGACAACACCCGATAACCACTTTTTACGCAGGGTGAACATCCGTTACTACCTCCAAGACAGGGGAATATAAAATTGAATTTGTATCACTGGAACGGATACAAAACCTTTCACACTAAGGCCAACTGCCGTCCACGAATGTGCATAGGCATTCAACGTTGACGCATACGCTGCCTGCGAATTAACCGTTTGGTTTTACGACGTAATCACGCGTGATGCAGAGTCAGAAGCATAGCGCCTGCAACCCCCGCGCACCAGCCTCCCGAGGCAAAACCGGCGTTTATCGATTAATTATGCAGATTTAGTCTATACCGTCTGGCATTTTGCCTTTTAACAAAGTGAAATATCTGGCAACAACGGCACAATACCAGCATAACTTATGGCGAAAGCGAATAAAGGCAGCGGAGCCGCAATAAACACGGCTCGCAGAAAAGGATCTTCAAAGGGGAAAAGGTCTTTACAGAAATAACCGCCATCAGGGAAATGGCAGATGACACAAAAATCAGTGCAGCAAAGGTAAATTCACGGAAGTCACCGGCGTACCTTCTTCTTCATCACCCAAAAACAGCAAGTCATTGGCGTGCGCTTCGAGAATAATCATCGACATCTGCTCTTCTGCCTGTTGCAGGAAGAAAGCAAACTGCTCTTCAGTCACGCCTACCGCGATAGTCAGCGACTGGCAGACAATCAGTTTCGGCAGATTATCATCCTGAATATCGACAAACGCTTTGATGGTCAGCGAGCTGGCATTAATTGAGCTCAGGTCAGCGACCAGCGGGATGAGCGCCGTCGGTTTTACTTCGGCCAGCGCAGAGAACAAAATAACGTTATCTACGATATCGAGTTTGGCATCAAAAATGCCATCAAAATTCTGCATATGCGGCAAATGGAGAGCCTGACAGGAATCACACTCGAAAAAAGAGATGCCCAGCTGATCCAGCCAGCGCCGAAGCAGCGCTAAATCAGGGACGATGAGCGAATCCATAGAATGCCTCACGAGTTCAACACAACGGAAAAAACAAACCCTTCGTAACGCTATCGGCATTACGAAGGGGTCATAGCTTACGGAATTATGCCGGTAAGCGCTACGATCAATACCGGATTGATGGACATTAGCGCGGCTAAATAAGAATTAGCCCCCGGACTTCAGACGAAATCCGGGGCGAGCCCGTTGCTCAATGTAGTCGATCATCATACCGGCGATATCCAGTCCGGTCGTCGTTTCGATACCTTCCAGCCCTGGTGACGCGTTGACTTCCATCACCAGCGGGCCACGGTTTGCCCGCAGAATATCCACGCCGGCGACGTCCAGCCCCAACGTCAGCGCGGCTTTCACTGCAATCTCTTTCTCTTGTGACGTAATGTTGACCTTAGCCGCCGTGCCGCCGCGATGAAGGTTGGATCGAAAATCACCCGGTTTGGCCTGACGCTCAATGGCCGCCACCACTTTCTTACCCACGACCAGACAGCGGATATCACGCCCCTGCGCTTCACGAATATATTCCTGCACCAGAATATGCGCGTTCAGGCCACGAAATGCGTCAATCACGCTTTCCGCCGCCTGACGGGTTTCCGCCAGCACCACGCCGATGCCCTGCGTGCCTTCCACCAGTTTCACCACCAGTGGCGCACCGCCCACCAGTGCAATCAAATCCGACGTATCATCCGGAGCATTGGCAAAACCAGTGATCGGCAAATCGATGCATTCGCGAGCCAGAATCTGCATAGAGCGCAATTTATCGCGCGCGCGGGTAATGGCCACTGATTCATTGAGCGGAAAACTGCCCAGCATTTCAAACTGGCGTAAGACCGCAGTGCCATAAAAAGTGATGGCAGAACCGATACGCGGGATCACCGCCTGATAAATATCGAGCTGACGTCCACGGTAATGCACACTTGGCGCGGCCGGATTGATATTCATATAGCAGGAAAGCGGGTCAATAATATCTATCTCATGCCCGCGGGATTCTGCTGCTTCCTTCAGCCGCTTACACGAATACAAAGACCCGTCACGGGAGAGAATTGCAATTTTCATCCGACACTCCGTCGCCGTTTTAGCGTGTTGCCCAACCTTGCTTGTGCAAAGCGTCCAGCATAAACGGACGCTGTTCCTTTTTCAGCGTGCGCATAATCAGGTCGCTCCAGGTATCGCGACGCGCATTGCTGTCCCGTTGCAGATAATACTCGCTTAATTGTTCGTCGTACTCTGCCAGTACCGCTTTATCCAATGGCTGATAACTGTTTTCGTGAACCAGCATGGATTGTGGCATACGCGGTTTCACCTGATGATCCTGTGCTGGCGTACCGATGCAAAAACCAAACAGCGGCATGACAAATTTTGGCAATTTCAGCAGCGTGACAACATCTTCAACCTGATTACGGATCCCGCCTATAAATACCCCGCCCAGACCGAGCGATTCTGCCGCCGTCATGGCATTTTGCGCCATCAGCGCGGTATCCACGCAACCCAGCAGCAGCTGTTCTGCAAGGCCAAGTTCAGCTTCGGGATTGATCTGCAAATTACGGTTGAAATCGGCGCAGAAAACCCAAAATTCTGCCGCACTGGCGACATATTTCTGGCCGCCGGTGTACTGCACAAGCGTTTCGCGTAACGCAGGATCGGTGACGCGAATAATAGAAGAACATTGCAGGAAACTGGAAGTCGATGCTGATTGCGCAGCGCTAATAATGGCTTCGCGTTGTTCTTCGGATACCGGCTGGTCGGTGAAGGCGCGAATTGAACGGTGAGAGCGCAAAAGGTCGATAGTCGGCGTCATTAAAAAATTCCTGAATGGTGTAAGTGAGGAGAAATCTGAGTCAATCATTCATGCTGTGAGCACCGTTTGCAAGGCTTGCGGCATCAATTGGTGCAACAATGTGTAGCAGCTAAAAACAGCAGCAGGTTCATTTGGATAGGTCAAAGGTATCGAACTGACAGGTAATTCCTGCTTTTTTTTATGGTTTGCAACAGGCATAGTAGCGACATCAAAAAGGTGATGTGGATAACAAAAATAGTCACTCCCCTTTCATTTTATCTTGCTGGTATTAACAAAGGAGTCTCCATGTTTGCAGTAATTTTCGGGCGTCCTGGCTGTCCTTATTGCGTGCGCGCTAAAGAGTTGGCTGAAAAACTGACTGAAGAACGTGATGATTTCAACTTCCGTTACATCGACATCCACGCGGAAGGCATCACTAAAGCCGACCTGGAAAAAACCGTGGGTAAACCGGTTGAAACGGTTCCACAGATTTTCCTGGATCAGAAACACATCGGCGGTTGCACTGATTTTGAAGCCTATGCCAAAGAGCATCTGGCGTTGTTCAGCAACTGACCCGCAAAAAAATAAAGACATACACACAGCAAAAAGGCGCTCAATGAGCGCCTTTTTTATGGCCTCGACATCATCACATGTCAGTGTTGCCTGAACTGCTGGTAAGCGATGAGCAGCATTTGCACCAGCATAGCGCCCAGAACACACCAGAATATCGCGCTGGTGGCATAAGCTAATTCCTGAACCAGTGGACGAACGCGTGGGTAAAAGGCCAGACGCAATAAAAAACAGACAGGAATGGAAACCAGCCCTCCGACAAGGGAGGAAAATATCGCCGAGTCGCGGGAAATCAGCGACGTCACCATGCCGGGTAGTAAAAATAATAGCAGCCCGTATTCAGGGCCCGGGGCGATACTTATAACAACAATCCAACCATTCCTTAATATAATATAAAGAATTAAGAACATCATGAAACAAATAAACGTCGCTAGTACCTTTCGCCAAATGGCCATTTTACTTCCTCCTTAAAGTTGGCGAGATTCACAGGTTCTCTGCACAAAATGCGTTCTTTATTACCTGTCAGAGCCTTCTGGCTCATTTCCCCAGCGCGTTCCGCAATCCCGCGAAACACAAAAAAAGCTTTCAGAAGATTTATACGGGCATTTCTCTGGCTGAACTGGCGTTCTGTGACTAAAATGACGCCCGAAACCCAATTTCCACTTCCCTGGTCTGTTCAGACGGTGCCAGCTAAGTAGGAATTTTCCGTTTCTGAATTTATCCTTTACATTCTCCTATATCAAGAATTTGTTGGTAAACAATAAGTTATCCTTGTGAATATAAACGTCGCTAGTTTGTTAAACGGGAATTACATCCTGTTATTATTTGTGGTTCTGGCACTCGGTTTGTGTCTGGGGAAAATTCGTCTGGGTTCCGTCCAGCTCGGAAATTCTATTGGCGTATTAGTGGTTTCGCTGCTTTTAGGTCAGCAGCATTTCAGCATCAATACCGAAGCGCTGAACCTCGGCTTTATGCTGTTTATTTTCTGTGTTGGCGTGGAAGCCGGACCGAACTTTTTTTCGATTTTCTTCCGCGACGGCAAAAATTATTTCATGCTTGCACTGGTAATGGTCGGCAGCGCCATGTTGCTGGCTCTCGGGCTCGGGCGATTGTTTGGCTGGGATATCGGCCTTACCGCCGGTATGCTCGCCGGTTCCATGACCTCGACGCCGGTTCTGGTCGGCGCCGGGGATACCCTGCGCAACACCATGGGCGGCAATAATCTTCTCGGTTCTGAGCTGGACAATCTGAGTCTCGGTTACGCCCTGACCTATCTGATCGGACTGGTCAGCCTGATTTTCGGCGCGCGTTATCTGCCGAAGCTACAACATCAGGATTTACCGACCAGCGCCCAGCAAATAGCACGCGAACGTGGCCTGGATACTGACAGCAAACGCAAAGTCTATCTTCCGGTGATCCGCGCCTATCGCGTCGGACAGGAACTGGTGGCCTGGGCGGATGGCAAAAATCTTCGCGAACTGGGCATTTATCGCCAGACCGGATGCTATATCGAACGCATCCGCCGTAATGGCATTCTGGCGACGCCGGACGGTGACGCAGTGTTGCAGGTCGGCGATGAGATCTCGCTGGTGGGTTATCCGGATGCGCATTCGCGTCTTGATCCGAGTTTCCGAAACGGTAAGGAAGTCTTCGACCGCGACCTGCTCGACATGCGCATTGTGACCGAGGAAGTGGTGGTCAAAAATAACCATGCCGTCGGTAAACGTCTGAGCCAGCTCAACCTGACCGATCAGGGTTGTTTCCTGAACCGCGTGATCCGCAGCCAGATTGAAATGCCGATCGACGACAGCATCGTTCTCAATAAAGGTGATGTCTTGCAGGTCAGCGGCGATGCGAAACGCGTCAAAAGCGTGGCGGAGCGTATCGGGTTTATCTCCGTTCACAGCCAGCTCACCGATTTGCTGGCCTTCTGCGCCTTCTTTATCGTCGGCCTGATGATTGGTCTTATCACCTTCCAGTTTAAAAACTTCAGCTTTGGTATCGGCAATGCAGCAGGCCTGCTGTTCGCCGGGATCATGCTGGGCTTCCTGCGGGCCAATCACCCTACTTTTGGTTATATCCCGCAGGGTGCGCTGAATATGGTGAAAGAGTTTGGCCTGATGGTGTTTATGGCGGGCGTCGGCCTGAGTGCCGGTGCAGGTATCAATAACGGGCTTGGCGCGGTTGGTGGTCAGATGTTGCTTTCGGGCCTGATCGTCAGCCTGGTACCGGTGGTGATCTGCTTTATCTTCGGGGCATATGTGTTACGCATGAACCGCGCATTATTGTTCGGCGCGATCATGGGCGCACGAACTTGTGCCCCTGCGATGGAAATCATCAGTGATACCGCACGTAGTAACATTCCGGCACTCGGTTATGCAGGAACCTACGCGATTGCTAACGTATTGCTGACACTCGCCGGGACATTGATTGTCATCATTTGGCCCGGGGCATGACGTAACTCATTGAACCGTAATGTGGCAAAAAAAAATCAATAATTTTTTTAAATTTTTGCCACATGGAACGAACTTTTAAAGTTACCTGTAGTCTTAATTAGTGCCACTGCTTTTCTTTGAAGTCCCCAAATTTGGAGAGCCCGTCAATCCCGCCTCGTTAGGTTCAAGATTGATGGGTTTTTTCTTTTCTGCTTCAAAATCCCTTTAAAATCAACTCAATTATCTGTGATCGATTTTTCCTGACGGATAAACGCTGCCAGTTCATCTTTTTTGTTAACCAGATAATCAGGGAAGAACTCTTTGGTCATCGGGATCACTTTCATGACTCTTTGCCGGTTCCATAAATCCTGATTATTTTCAACGCAGCGGCGGATATGATCAGGGTTGTTGAATTCCGGGGTGTTATGTTCTGTGTGAGAGATGGTAGACATTTTCTCTGAGATCCGCTCATCAGTCATAACCCACGAGAAATGCCATCCCCCATTATTCAGCGTTTTGGTTCTGTACTTCAGCCAGTTCCAGCGCAGCCAGCTCTCCCTGATGACAGATCCCCTTCGCTTCACATTTCTTAGCAAATCAGGTTGGGATAAAAAGAATTTCTTCAGCACTTTGAACTTAACCATCTTCGGCAACTTACATTTGCGCGCCGACCCGTCATTGTTTAGTACCTGAATATTAAATTTATAGTTGTAGAAATTCTGATGCAGGATGGTACAAAGATGGAAATGGCTGAACTGAGAAATGCTTTCCGGGTTTATTATTTCATCAACGTCAGAAATGATGATGATGTCATTATCCTGCGCATTTTTAAGTCCCAACATGATGGAATTGCGTGCCACAGTCTCATTTTCCCAGGGATCAGATTGTCCAGCTTCAACGACTGAGCAATTAGACTTAAAGGATTTATCATGAATGACGGGGACAGCTTCATTGATTACATAAATAATCTTGTCTTTGAATTTCTCATATTTGCTGATATCGAAATGGAGTTTCTCCCGCTTCTTACCCGTAAATGTGTATCGCGACTCAACGATGACAAACCAGTCAACATGCGGATAGAGTGTGTTAAGACGGATATCTAACAACATATCCTCGTCATAAAACAAAAAGCAATCGTAAATCATGAGCCAACATCCTGTTGGTAAATTGTAAGGAAACAGAAATAATTTGTGCGTAATGATATCAATAAATTTCCATTTCTACCCTGGTGATATCTCAGCCTGCCACAAATTATTTCTTTTGCTCCTTTAACTATCTCCCGTTCTGCTATGACTCATTCTCAATCACCCGCACCAATGTTCCATCGATATCAATCATGACGCCCATTCTCATCCCTGACTGGATTTGAGGCAGATGAACGCAGGGACGTGAATGAGGATCCTCGCCGATACCTGCGGCTTTAAAAGCAGCAAACATGGCATCGGCGTCATCGACGCGTAAACAGCAACTGAACCAGCTTGTGAGCGGATCAAGATCTGTGTGCAGGAAGAATTCCAGCGTGAGGGTTCCGCGGGTCATTATCAGCCAGCCGTCATCGACATAGGTCGTGGTGAAGCCAAAACTGCCATAGAAATCTTGTGTCGCGCTGAAATTTCGGGAAGGGAGATTAGGTGTAGCAAAATCGGTCATAGCGGCTCTCTGTCGTCGGAAGATGTCGTTAAACGTTCACGCCATCATGCCTGAGCCATCAATGTGAAGAAAGGTTGAATGTAAACGAAAATCCCCCACCTTTCGGCAGGGGATCCAGACACATGAGACGCAGGTGCCCTCACCAATAAGGGCAGCGTCGGTTTATCAGAACTGATAAACCAGACCAACAGCCACAACGTCATCGGTGTTGATGCCGGCGTCGCGGGTCAGACGGGTGTCGTCCATCAGGTTGATTTTGTAATCAACGTAAGTGAGCATGTTTTTGTTGAAGAAGTAAGACGCGCCAACATCAACATATTTGGTCAGGTTCTGGTTACTGTAACCCGGGATATTACGTGCGTGGGACTGAACATATGCGATAGACGGGCGCAGACCGAAGTCGAACTGGTATTGCGCTACCGCTTCAAAGTTCTGCGCTTTGTCCGCGTAACCGTAAGCGGTGCTGCCTGCTTTACCGAAGCGGTTTGCGTTGTAGCTCTGGGTGTACATCGCGGCCAGATAGATGTTGTTCGCATCGTATTTCAGACCACCGCTGTAAGCAGTCGCTTTGTCGCCGTTACCGATGATTGCCGGATTGTTACGGCCATTTTGCTCGGCGGTACGGTCTGAAGCCATCATGGCTGCTGCAGCGCTGAAGCCTTCGCCCAGGTCATAAGACAGGGACATGCCGTAGCCGTCGCCGTTTTGAGCCAGTACGTCACGGCCGTTGTTAGATTCGGTCGCGCTGCCGTTTTTGCCCTGATACTGAACAGCAACATCCAGGCCATCAACAACACCGAAGAAATCTTTGTTACGGTAGGTCAGCACGCCGTTAGCACGCTGGAACATGAAGTTGTCTGCACCGTAAGTATCGCCGCCGAATTCAGGCAATACGTCGGTCCATGCCGCGACGTCGTACATCACGCCATAGTTACGGCCGTAATCCAGTGAACCCCACTGGCCGAATTTCAGACCTGCAAAACCAACACGGGTAAAGTTGTTGTTATCAGCGTTTTCCGGAGAATTCAGAGCTGCCTGATATTCCCACTCACCGTAACCGGTCAGTTCGCTATTAATTTGGGTTTCACCGCGGAAACCCAAACGCATATATGACTGGTCGCCGTCAGTGCTGTCATCGCTGGAGAAATAATGTAAGCCGTCGACTTTACCGAACAGATCGAGTTTGTTGCCGTCTTTATTATAAATTTCGGCAGCGCCAGCAGTGCCGGCCATCATCAGAGCAGGAATTACCAGAGAAAGTGCGCGTAATTTCATCATCAATATCCTTGATTATTTGGAAGCTATCTACATTGCCACCCGGCAAGTTAATTCTCAGCCCACCGTGAAGTTATATTTCTTCTTTAGGGTCTGGAACTGATGGCCGTCAAAATAATCCAGGATAAGTTCCGTTGCAACCGAAAAAAATTTGAAGTTGTTTTCGTTTGGCATTGGTTTAAGTTTAAAAAATCATCAACTCATAATAATAAAACCATATAAAACATAATCTTGACTACGATTATCCCACCCAGTAATTACTATTATTTTTGCAGTGATGCCTGATGATAATAATCATTTCACTGCGGAACTATGGCATGGAAACATAATCTGGATATTGATAAGCCTAATGTAATGTTTTGTATATCTGCGGTGGCAGGGTTGCAATTTCATCCACAAAAAAGCCTCCGGGTTGGGAGGCTGATGGATCTATTTGTACACATGTTTATTACATAATACGTTCGAGATGTTGATCTTTACCGCCTAACCGCCCGTCGGTCTGATTCCATTCATTTTGGTACGCCTGATAAGCAAATACAAATGCCTGATGTCCGTCTTCAAATAACTGGTCCGGGCGTTTATGCCAGCCAGAATATGCATCGTAACGCAAAATTTCATAGCCGCCTTCTACCGGATGAAAAAGGTAAGTGTAATGTTCACAATATTCCGGCGCGTAAGGAATATCTTCTCCCGCTTCCAGTGTAATAAACAGGCCGCCCAGGCGTATTTTAATCATTGATATCCTTTTTCATCATCCACAATTTAGTCGTCTGTGTGGCCGTCACATAGGCAGTCTCAGCCATCTGATGCATCCAGCTCGTCACTATTTTGCCACAAACTACCAAAATAATGGCGACAGGTCTCCCGCCCGAGACGTTGTAATACACTTAAATCAGCAAAAACGGCCTTACGAAACTCCATTTCATTGCTCTCTTATGAAATTTTTCACTACACTATTCAGGCCAAAATGAATTGGCAGTTAAGACTATTTTTATAGGAGTCATTCTCATGACGCAAAATATTTACGATGATCAGGCCTTTTTCGATGGCTATGCCCAACTCGGACGCTCGCAGTTCGGGCTGGACGGCGCACCGGAATGGCCTTCCCTGAAAGCATTGCTGCCAGACATGAAAAACGCGCGCGTGGTCGATCTGGGTTGTGGCTACGGCTGGTTTTGCCGGGCTGCACGTGAAATGGGCGCAGATGACGTTCTCGGCCTGGATGTCTCAGAGAAAATGCTGGATAAGGCCCGTTCCATGACCCCGGATACGGTTATCCGCTATGAAAGACGCGACCTGGAGACGCTAACCTTACCCGAAGCTTCTTTCAACCTTGCCTACAGTTCCCTGACTCTGCATTACATTGACGCACTGCCCGCGATGTTCCGTACTGTTTATCAGGCGCTGGAAGCAGGGGGGCATTTCGTCTTCTCCGCCGAGCATCCGGTGTATACCGCGCCTTCAGAGCCGGGCTGGAAACTCAACGGGCAAGGTCATAAAACCTGGCCGGTGGAAGGTTATCAGCGTGAAGGCCAGCGCGTCACTGACTGGTTTGCAGAAGGCGTTATTAAGCAGCACCGGAAGCTCGGAACTTATATCAATTTGTTGATTGAAGCAGGATTCGTTATCTGTCATCTGGATGAATGGGGCCCTTCTGCTAAGCAGATTGCCGCTTATCCGGACCTTGCTGAGGAAGCCGAACGACCAATGCTGTTCCTGATGTCAGTGCGAAAACCGCGTTAATCGTTCCCCCCCTGATACCCCCTCTTTCTGAAATCTTTTCTTTCATTTATCCAGTCAGGCATCACCGCCGGGAGGCTCGTCCTCCCGCCTGCTTAAGGCTTCCTTAAGTTCTTCTGTTTACACTTCATTTCATCGCGAAACTATACCGTTGCTCAATGACTGCGGATATTCAGATGACGTCCACTTTACCTCCGTGACCACGCCAATTAACGTATCCGGCGTTTATGAAGGGTGACTGATTGATCGCAATTTTTTGAAGGCTATTTTGGCCTGTTTATTCGAGGGTAGTTTAATGGAACAGCTGAACCATCTGGTTTTTCTCTGGATTAATGCGACGCCGGCCTCGCCGGAGATGCTGATCAAGTTCGCCTCATTTCTGGCCAATGACCTGATTATCATTGTCCCCCTGCTGATTGTTGGTCTATGGCTTTGGGGACAGCGCGAGAACATTGGCCAGCAACGCGTTCTGGTCAGCAAAACAGCTATTGCCCTTCTTTTTGCGATGGCGACCGCTAAGTCGTTATCGCTGTTATTCCCTCATGCGCGCCCTTTCGTGGAAGGGTTCGGACATACCTTCATCCAGCACGCCCCTGACAGTTCATTCCCGAGCGATCATGGCACCGCCATCTTCACCTTCGCCCTGTCGTTCCTGTTCTGGCACCGCCTGTGGTCCGGCGCAATACTGATGGTGACCGCCGTGGGTATCGCCTGGTCACGCGTCTATCTGGGGGTTCACTGGCCGCTGGATATGGTCGGCGGTTTACTGGTGGGGATGCTCGGCTGCCTGTTCGCACAGCTGGTGTGGAACCTGTTCGGTGAGCAGATTAACGCGATGATGTGTAAGGTTTACCGCTTCGGATTTGCCTTCCCGATTAAGAAAGGCTGGGTACAGAACTAACAACTGAAACACCCCCCTGAATCATTCGAGTTGCTTCAAGGCGGCAAGTGTGTGAAACCCCGGAGCTTACATCAGTAAGTGACCGGGGTGAACAAACGCAGCTACCGCAGAGGCAGCCTGAGGGATGACAGGGTTTTATTTCCCAAAAATACTTGCCCACAGACCGCTGATTTTCATCATCACGAAGTCCCAGATACGACCAATAAAGCCGGTTTCCTTCACTTCCTGCAATGCGACCAGCGGACGCTGTTCAATCACTTTACCGTCCAGACTGAAATCTACCGTACCCACCACCTGATTTTTCGCCAGCGGCGCTTCAAGTTGCTTATTGGTCAGATTAAAGCTGGCTTTGAGATTCTTCAGCTGCCCTTTCGGCATCGTCAGCGACGCATTTTCCGCGACGCCCAGCGGCACCATTTTTTCCTCACCAAACCAGACGCGCTGACTGGTAAATGCATCACCGGCTTTAATCGGCGTCAGCGTTTCGTAAAAGCGGAAACCCCATGTCAGCAGGCTTTCGCTTTCGCTGAAGCGGATACGGTCGCTTGGCGCGCCCATCACCACGGCAATCAGTCTCATGCCGGTTGAATCGCTGGCCGAGGAGACTAAGTTATAACCCGCGCCTGACGTGTAGCCGGTTTTAATCCCGTCAACGTTCAGGTTTGAGCTCCACAACAGGCGGTTACGGTTGATCTGTTTGATGTGGTTGAAGGTGAATTCTTTCTCTTTGTGCAGCGCATATTCATCCGGCGTATCGCGGATTAAGGCCTGTGACAGCAGCGCCATATCGGTGGCGGAGGTGTACTGACCATCCGCATCAAGCCCGTGAACTGTTTTGAAATGCGTATTTTGCAGTTTCAATTGTTCTGCGTAACGGTTCATCAGATTGACGAATGAATCCTGGCTACCCGCGACGTAATCGGCCAGCGCGATACTGGCATCGTTACCCGACTGAATGACGATGCCTTTATTGAGTTCGGACACCGGCACGCGGTCGCCCGGTTTAAGGAACATCAGCGAGGAGCCGCGTAATACCGGATTGCCGGTTGCCCAGGCATCGTTGCCGACAGAAACCAGATCATCGGATTTGATTTTGCCAGATTTGATCGCCTGTCCGACCACATAGCTGACCATAATTTTACTCAGGCTGGCCGGGTCGAGACGGGCATCAGGGTTAGATTCGGTGATGATTTTCCCGCTGTTGTAATCCATTAACACCCAGGATTTGGCATTAATCTGAGGGGCGACGGGGCCGGTATCCGCCTGAGCGGCGGGAAGCGCCAGCAGGAGTATTCCACTGCCCAGCGCGTAAATGAAAGTCCGTTTGAATGGGGAAGAAATTGTCATAGGTATCAGCGCTTTTGTCCGGGTAACTGAAATTTATCTTATCTTTCAATCAGATTGTGCAAGTCTGTCAGGTGTAAAACCTACTGCTTTCCGCGTCGGGAATAAACCTAAATAGTGTAAAGATCTTAAGAATAGTAAAGTTTTCCGCTGCTTGCGCAGATTCACCTGGCGATAAAAACGGCAGTCAGTACTTGACCATTTCAAACATGTGCGGCAATTTGGCATACAAACACATACAAAATATCTATAACAATAAACGGCTTATTCACAACGTGACTTCAACGTGGGTGAACTGATGGCAGGGGCAGAAATGGCAGGTTTGGTCTTTAAAGCGCTGACTGGCGCACTGGTCGTGATCCTGATCGGAATACTCTCTAAAACACGTAACTATTACATTGCCGGGCTGGTGCCGTTGTTCCCGACTTTCGCTCTGATCGCCCATTATATAGTCGGCACTGAACGCAATATCGAGGCACTACGCACCACCATCATTTTCGGCCTGTGGGCCGTCATCCCCTACATGGTGTATCTGCTTTCCTTATATTTTTTCATCGGTTCGATGAAATTACCTTACGCTCTGATTGCCGCCGTCGCCTGCTGGTCGCTGGCCGCCTGGGCACTGATCAGCCTGTGGACACGTTTTCACGCCGGGTAAATCGGTTTATTAAGATTACGTGGCAATATCGTTCACAAAACACTCAAACGCCAAAATTGCGCTACGCTGAATGAAGACTGTCAGCTGAGGGAATCCGCACCATGGATCTCGCCATTTTTGAGCTCGACCATACCCTGATTTGTGATGACAGCCACAACCTGTGGCTGCACTGGCTGATTTCTCAGGGTTATGCCTCTTCGGATGAACTCTGTCATTACCGCCTGCATGCCCTGCCTGCACAAAATTCAGTCGCCGGTGCTCAGTTTTCCCCGCAATCTGCCGCCCACTACAGTGATTATCTTGCCCGTGCCTTTGTCCCGATGAGCGGTCTGAGCTGCCCGACCGTGGCGAACTGGGTTCAGCGGTTTATTCACCGCGATATCATGCCGCGTGTGTATCCGCAGGCACGTGAAAAGCTGGAGTGGCACCGGGCGCGCGGGGATGAAATCCTGATTGTCTCGGCCTCCGGCGAACATCTGGTGAAACCGGTGGCGAGACGTCTTGGCGCGCAGGCTGGTATCGGGTTAAAGGCGGGCGTCAGTAATCAGCGGTTCAGCGGTGTGGTGGAAGGCCATCTGACGTTTCATCAGGGTCGCCTCGACCGGCTGAAACTCTGGCTGGAAACCCGCAAGCCCCCTGCTTATCAGCAAATATTTGCCTACAGTCACACGTTATACGATCAGCCTTTGCTGGAATTTGCCGACGTGTCGACGGTGATTAATCCCGGCGAGGCGCTGCAAAATATCGCGGCCGAAAAGGGCTGGCTTTCTCAGCACTGGTCGCGTTATCCACATCTGCAACAGGCCACCTGCTGAAGAAAGATGTTTTTACCTACAGACCAAAATCACGGATAAACGCTTCGCTTTCCCGCGCTATCTCACCGCGAACAAACTCGATGAATTGCGTCAGCGCAGCGGAACGCCGTTTTCCAGCCGGTGACTGCAACTGCAACGTCCGCTGATTCAGCTGTTCAATGTTCACCGGTTTGACGCGCAGATTGTCGCGGCGCGCTTTATACATAATGGAAAAATGGCTGCATGCCGCAATTGCGCCGGGCGTATGCACCATAAAATCGTACAACACAGAGAAACGGTTACAGCTCACCGCCGGTTCGAGAAAAACGCCGCTCATCCGGCATGACAAATCAAACAGCTGACGGATGGTGCTGCCCTGCTCGTTCATCGCCAGCGGATACGGATGTAAATCAGTCAGTTGCACATGGCTTCCAGCCAGCGGATGATCCGGCCGCATGACCATCCTCACCGGTGCGGGAAAAGAGGCCATGATATCCACGCCGCGCTCGGCCACCAGGCTGAACTGCAAGGCGAAATCCACTTCCCCCTTATGGATCATTTCCGACACTTCCACCGCCGTACCGACATTGAGGTAAAACATCACGCCGGGATGATCGTGTCTGAACTGTGAAAACAACTGCGGCAGCAGATCAAACGCCAGCCCGTCGGTACAGGCCATGCGGATCACCGTGCGGCGTACCGCATTCAGCCCCTGAATTTCCGCTATTGCATGTTCCATATCCATCATGCTTTTACGCACGTGGTTTTCGAGGATCTGCCCGGCATCGTTAAGCACCATCCCGCGGGCATGACGTTCAAACAGCGGCGCACCGATGCGCTCTTCAAGCCGCTGGATCTGGCGGCTGATGGCAGATACGGCGACAAATAATTGCTTACTCGCCCCGCTCAGTGACCCCGTATTCGCTACCGCCAGAAAATAGCGGATCTCCGAACTTTGCATGACTTTATTGCCTCATAACTGTGCAGATGAGCATTACAATAAAAGCAACGCTAAGTTGCAATTATTATTATTGTGGCAACGCTTGCGCAGCGCTTAGAGTGAAACTGCTAAAAAAACCAACAATAAATCCTCAAAACAATTACAAGCAGGTTTCATATGACAGCGGAAAATATCGTTGAACAGGCGCTGGCCTGGTTCGATCAGGGTGAATATAAACGAACTCTGGCACGCAGGGTCGCTATTGCGACTGAAAGCCAGAGTAATCAGCGCGACGCAGAACTGGCGCGCTATCTCGATGAAGAGATTAAACCGGCACTTTCCGCGATGGGTTTCAGCCTGCTCAGCGTGGAAAATCCTCATGCCTCACACCGTCCTTTTCTGATTGCCACGCGCATTGAAGACAGCAACCTGCCAACCGTACTGAGTTACGGCCATGGTGATGTGGTATTTGGCGACGATGAAAACTGGCGGCAGGATTTATCGCCCTGGGAGCTTAAAGAGGAAGGTGACCGCTGGTACGGACGCGGCAGCGCCGACAATAAAGGCCAGCACAGCGTCAACATCGCCGCGCTGGAGCAGATTTTCAAAGCCCGCGGCGGCCGCCTGGGATTCAACTGCAAACTGCTGTTTGAAATGGGCGAAGAAATCAGCTCTCCGGGACTGGCTGAACTTTGCCGTGATTATCGTGAACAACTGAGCGCCGATATTTTTCTGGCCTCGGACGGTCCGCGTCTGAGCGCAGAACGCCCGACATTATTCCTCGGCTCACGGGGCGCGGTGAATTTCCGTCTGACGATTAACGCACGCGACAATGCCTATCACTCCGGAAACTGGGGCGGTCTGCTCACTAATCCGGGTACGCAGCTGGCGAATGCGCTGGCATCGCTGGTGAATCAGCACGGTCAGCTGCAGGTTGCGGCACTGAAACCACCGGCGGTCAGCGAGGCTATCCGTGAGATCCTCAGTGATGTCGATGTGGGTGGTGGTGCCAGCGATCCGCAAATTGACCCGAACTGGGGCGAAGCGGGTCTGACGCCAACCGAGCGTTTGTACGCGTGGAATACGCTGGAAGTGCTGTCGTTCCTGACCGGTAATCCGCAGCGCCCGATGAACGCTATTCCGGGCAATGCTACAGCAGTTTGTCAGCTGCGGTTTGTGGTCGGTACCGACTGGCAGAATCTGGCAGAGCACGTGCGCGCACATCTGGATGCTCACGGTTTCCCGCAGGTCGATGTGGAATTTGTACGCGGCTCACCGGCGACACGATTTGATCCGACCGACCCGCTGGTCGGCTGGGCGCTGGATATCATGCAGCTGACAACCGGCAAAAAACCGGCACTGCTGCCAAATCTGGGCGGTTCGCTGCCTAATGATGTCTTTGCCGACATTCTCGGTTTGCCGACGCTTTGGGTTCCGCACTCTTATCCGGCCTGCGGCCAGCATGGCGTTAACGAACATATGCTGATTTCCGTGGCCCGCGAGGGGCTGGCTATCATGACTCATCTTTTGTGGGATCTCGGTGAGCGCGGTCCCCGCCTGCTGGAACAGCATCTTGCCCACGCCGGAGGTGCAAAATGAGCCAGTTAAGCGCCACATCTCAACACGCAGGCTCAACGGCAGAAAAGCCCAGCCTGATGAAAACTTTGTTCGCGACCTGTATCGGTAACGCACTGGAATGGTTTGATATCGCTATTTACGGCTTTT
Organism: Rahnella sp. PAMC25617; assembly: GCF_050606005.1. Taxonomy (NCBI): domain Bacteria; kingdom Pseudomonadati; phylum Pseudomonadota; class Gammaproteobacteria; order Enterobacterales; family Yersiniaceae; genus Rahnella; species Rahnella sp. PAMC25617. Next base: position 123,869 of record NZ_JBOCUM010000002.1, on the reverse strand, counting down.
TCGCCAGCTATATCGCCCATGCGTATTTCCCGACGTCAGACCCAACTGTTTCCCTGCTGCTGGCATTTGGCAGTTTCGGCGTTTCATTTTTGATCCGCCCTCTGGGTGCCATTGTTCTGGGCGCTTACGCCGATAAACACGGTCGCAAAGCCTCGTTGCTGATGTCCATCAGCCTGATGATGATCGGCGGGCTGATTATCGTTATCACACCTTCTTACGCCACTATCGGCATGGCAGCACCGCTGCTGATACTGGCCGCCAGGCTGATTCAGGGATTTTCCGCAGGCGGGGAATTCGGCAGTTCGACGGCGTTTCTGGTCGAACATTTTCCGGAGCGTAAAGCGTTTATCGCCAGCTGGCAGTTCGCCACGCAGGGTGCCAGCACGCTGCTGGCCTCGGCTTTCGGGCTGGGGTTATCCGCCGTCCTGAGCGAAACGCAGTTACAGGACTGGGGATGGCGTATTCCGTTTATTTTCGGTCTGCTGATCGGCCCGGTCGGGCTGTATATCCGCCGCCATATCAAAGAATCGGAAAGCTTCAGTAAAGCCGAAAAGACGGCCTCTCCGCTGAAAGAAATCGTCCGTTCACAGAAAGGTCTGTTCTTTACAGCCATCGGCCTGATGGTGGTGTCTACCGCCATCAACTACATGCTGAACTATGTTCCAACATACGCGACCAAAACGCTGCATCTGCCTGCTTCCGCCGGATTCAGCGCCACGCTGGCCGCCGGGATCATCCTGACCGTAGTCACGCCGTTTATGGGGCTGTGGGCAGAGAAAATTGGTCGTCTGCCGCTGATGTGGGGCTCATTGATTCTGTTGCTGCTGACCATTTATCCGGCGTTCTGGCTGATGCTGCAATACACGTCGGCGATGTCATTGCTGCTGCTTATTAGCTGGCTGGCACTGCTGAAATCGGTGTATTTCTCTACCGTGCCTTCGATGATGGCGGATTTGTTCCCGATAACCACCCGCGCCAGCGGCATGGCGATCAGCTACAACGTTGCGGTGACTGTTTTCGGTGGTTTTGCACCGTTCATCTGTACGCTGCTGATCTCCGCCACCGGCAGCAGTCTGGCGCCGGGGTACTATCTGATGGTTGTCGCCCTGCTCAGCGTCTGGTCACTGTTTAAAGCACAAAAAACTCAGCGCTGATTTCGCCTCAGCAGCACTCAGCGGCGGGAGATCCTGTTGCTGAGTGTTACTTTTTTCACGTCGCTTAATCACTGACCGTGGCCTATAGTCTTAGCCAGAAAGGTGTACACCTTCTGTTTTCCCCTATTAAAAACAAGGAGTTCCGGATGCTCACCCTATGGGGCCGCGAAAATTCAAGCAATGTCAAAAAAGTACTGTGGCTGCTCGATGAACTGAATGTGACCTTTCAGCACATCAATGCCGGCGGCGTGTATGGCAAAAACAATGAACCGCTTTATCTGTCGCTTAACCCGAACGGGCTGGTGCCTTGTCTGCAGGACGACGATTTCGTGTTGTGGGAATCCAATGCCATTCTGCGCTATCTGGCAGAACGTTCCGGCGAAGAAGCCTTCTGGCCGGACAATCTGCAACAACGGGCAGCGGCGGATAAATGGCTGGACTGGTGCAGTAACTCGCTGACCGTACCGTTTCGTCAGGTGTTCCTGACGCTGGTGCGCACGCCGGAAGCAGAACGCGATATGTCGGTGGTCGCGGCGGGGATGGCGGCATTTGAAAAATACTGGGCGATTGCCGACGCCGTGCTGGCGAAGCAAAAATGGTTCTCCGGTGAGCAGTTCGGCATCGGGGATATTCCGGTTGCCTGCTACGCCGATACCTGGTTCCGCCTGGATATTGAACGTCAGGCGCATCCGAATCTGGAACGCTGGTATCAGCAACTTCAGCAGCGTCCGGCTTTCTGTAAGCGCGTGATGTTGCCCCTGAGCTGACCGGTCTTCGCGTCGGTTAATCCTGGCTTCGATTTAACCTTCAACAGGCGGTCATTTCTCACCGCCTTTTCCTTTAAATAACTTCAGTTTTGTGGCGCAACTTTCAGCAACTTACCGTCGCTCTCATCCGTCAGCACATACACAAACCCGTCGCTGCCGATCTGCACCTCACGGATACGCTCTTTACGATCGCTGAGCAGCCGTTCCTCATGGGTGACTTTATCGCCGTCAAGCGTCAGGCGGATCAGTGATTCACCCGCCAGCGCCCCGACGAAAAGCGAGTTTTTCCACTGCGGGAATGTCTGCGCGTTATAGAACGCCATTCCGCTCAGCGCAGGCGACACCTCCCAGTAGTAAATCGGATCTTCCGCGCCCGCCAGCGTCGTCCCTTTCGCTTCAGGGATCGGCTGACCGGAATAGTTAATCCCAAACGTCGCCAGCGGCCAGCCGTAGTTTTTCCCCGGCTGCGGTAAATTCACTTCATCGCCACCGCGCGGCCCGTGTTCGGTTTCCCACAGCGCTCCGCTCCACGGATTGATGGCCAGCCCCTGCGGATTGCGGTTGCCGTACGTCCAGATTTCAGGCTTCGCATTCTTGTCGTGCACAAACGGATTGCCCTGCGGAATGCCGCCTTCCGGCGTGAGGCGCAAAATCTTGCCCTGTAGCTGATTCAGATGCTGGGCATTAATGCGCTGATTGTTATCGCCGGTGGACAGATAAATATTGCCCTTATCATCAAACGCCATGCGACCGCCAAGATTGATACCGCTTTGCAGGGCCGGTTGCTGAATGAAGATCACTTTAAAATTACTCAGCGTTTTATTATCCGCCGACAATGTGCCGTAGCCGAGCGCAGCATGAGGTTCGCCCTTTTCACCCGGCTGCGAGAAAGTCAGATACACCCGACGATTGCTGGCAAAATCCGGCGATAAACGCACATCCCACAAACCGGCCTGTCCGCTGCCCCAGACGCGTGGCACGCCCTTCAGCGGCGAAGAAAGCCCGCCGTCCGGCTTCCATAAACGAAGCTGTCCGCTACGTTCGGTGATCAGCGCCCCCTGATTATCCGGCAAAAAAGCCAGCGACCAGGGATGATCTAAGCCATTCGCCAGTTCCTTCACTTGTGCGCCCGCTGCGGGTGGCGGAATCGGTGACTTCGTCGCGGCACCGGCGTGAGCGGATATCAGGACAAGGGTAAAAACAGGCAATAATGTGTCGCGGAAAGAAAAGGACATAAGGCTTCTCCCGGAGGCATTGTTAAGAATGAAATTCAGAGGTGAAGTTTCAGTTTAGGCCATGTGACTGATTTTGCTGTGCGACGGTTCGTTCCCTATAACCAACAGGAATAACGCCTGGCCGAAATATAATAACAACAAGGCATTCCCTCTTTCTTAACATACCGGTAAACTGCCCCGACAGAATAGACGTCTGGACAGACAGACTTCTGTACATCCTCAGTTAAAAATGACACCAGAAAAACCGCGTCCGACGGACCTCTTTAATAATAAGAGCAATATAATGAGAACAGTATAATGAGAAAAATATCCGCATCCCTTCTGGCATTGAGCCTGTTTTCAGCTGTACCCGCCTTCGCTGCCGGTGAAACGCCTGCGCCCGTTCCGGCGACCATTGCCCAGCACAACGGCCCTGTCCGCATCGCGGTTATCCGTAATCTCGGCTCCGACGACAACACCACCCAGTTTCTGGCCGGTGCCATCAAACAAGGCCGTGCGCTTGGGTTTAAAGTCGATACCTTCCTGAGCAACGGCGATGACGCCAAATTCCAGGATTTCGTCAATCAGGCCATTAGCCAGAAATACGACGGCATCATCCTTTCGCAAGGTCGCGGACCTTACTCTGAAGCGCTGGTGAAACGCATCGCCGCTGCCGGTATTGCGGTGTCTGCCTTTGATACCGAAGTGCCGGAGAATATTCCAGGCGTCACGGTGACTCGTCAGGACGATGCTTCGCTGGCAAAAGCGTCTGTGGGTCAGCTGGTGAAAGATTTCAACGGTAAAGCCAATATCGTCAAATTGTGGGTAGCCGGTTTCCCGCCAATGGAACGTCGCCAGAAAACTTACGAAGCCATTCTGAAAGAGAATCCGGGTATTCATCAGCTGGAGTCTATCGGCGCGGTGTCATCTGACGTTCAGGGCGATACGGCGAACAAAGTCGGCGCGATACTGGCGAAATACCCAAAAGGTCAGATTGATGCGATCTGGGGTGCATGGGATGCCTTCAGCCAGGGCGCATATAAGGCCCTGAAAGAGAATGGCCGTACTGAAATCAAACTCTACAGCATCGACGTGTCAAATCAGGATCTTCAGCTGATGCGCGAAAAAGGCAGCCCATGGCAGATGACCGCCGCTGTCGATACTCAGCTGATCGGCGCCGTGAACCTGCGTATCGTGGCCCTGAAAATTGCCGGTGAGAAAACGCCTGCCACTTACGAATTCCCGGCACAAACCATTCCTCAATCCCTGCTGCTCAGCCAGCCGGAGGGCATCAACGTGACCGGCCTGAGTAAAATCATTCCGGGCTGGGGAAAATCTGAAGATTTCACTGCGCCGTGGTTTGCGACGCTGGAAGCAAAATACAAAAAGTAACCGCCTCAGACCTCCCGGAAACGGGAGGTTTTACTTCGCTGTTCAGTACTTCGCCCGTTTGTTCCGCTCAACTTTTCCCCGTTTGCCCCGCGCGATCACAGAAATAAAGAAACATAATTTCAGAAACAAAAATCTCAATAGCCTCAACGCCTTGTAAACGTTAAAACTCCTACTCTCCCATTTCATACGGACATTGAAGCAATGAGTACTGAGATCCTTTCGGTCAAGGAAAAGATTGGATATGGATTAGGCGATGCGGCCAGTCACATAATTTTCGATAACGTCATGCTTTACATGATGTTCTTTTATACCGATATCTTCGGCATTCCGGCCGGTTATGTCGGTACCATGTTCCTGCTCGCCCGCGCGCTGGACGCGATTTCTGATCCCTGCATGGGATTACTGGCCGACCGCACCCGCACCCGCTGGGGGAAATTCCGTCCTTACGTACTGTTCGGTGCTATCCCGTTCGGTATCGTCTGCGTCTTTACCTACACCACGCCTGAGCTCAGCATGACCGGCAAAATGATTTACGCCGCCATCACTTATACGCTGCTGACGCTGATGTATACCGTGGTGAATATCCCTTATTGCGCGCTGGGTGGCGTGATCACCTCTGACCCGACACAGCGTATTTCGTTGCAATCGTACCGCTTCGTGCTGGCCACCGCCGGCGGGATGCTGAGTACGGTGCTGATGATGCCGCTGGTGAATTACATCGGTGGTGAAGATAAAGCACTCGGCTATCAGGGCGGGATCGCGGTACTGGCAATTGTCGCTGCCGTCATGCTGGCGATCTGTTTCGCGACCACCAAAGAGCGTGTCGACCCGGGCAAACCGACCGGCACCATGCGCGAAGATTTGCGTGATATCTGGCACAACGATCAGTGGCGCATTGTCGGCCTGCTGACCATCCTCAATATTATGGCGGTCGCGGTTCGCGGTGGCGCCATGATGTATTACGTCACTTATATTCTCGGCAATCCGGTGCTGTTCGCCTGGTTCCTCGGCGTGTATTCGGTCGGCAACCTGTTCGGTAGCGCACTGGCTAAACCGCTGACTGACTGGAAATGCAAAGTCAGCGTGTTCTGGTGGACCAACGCCATTCTGGCGGTACTGAGCATCGGCATGTTCTTCCTGCCGGTGAACGGCAGCGTGCTGATGTTTATCTTCATCTTCGTCATCGGTGTTCTGCACCAGCTCGTGACGCCAATCCAGTGGGTCATGATGTCCGACACCGTCGATTACGGCGAATGGAACGACGGCAAGCGTCTGACCGGTATCAGTTTCGCCGGCACCCTATTTGTACTGAAACTCGGTCTGGCACTGGCCGGCGCGATGATCGGCTGGATGCTGGCAGGTTCCGGTTATCAGTCCGGTGCCACGACTCAAAATGCGGCCACCATGACCAGCATTATCGCGTTATTCACTCTGGTTCCGGCAGTCTGCTATCTGCTGAGCGCCATCATCTGCAAACGCTATTACATTCTGCGCACCCCGCTGCTGCGCCGCATTCTCGATGAAGTGGCTCAGGGCATCCGCCGTAATCAGCAAGAGTTTATGAAATGAATTTGTTTTTGAAAAACTGAAATTGATTTAACTGAACATGCCCAAAATCATTCGTGCTGAATCAAGGCGGCAACTGAGTAAATCCCCGGGAGCATACACAGGTATGTGACCGGGGTTGGCGAAGGCAGCCAACGCAGAGTCAGCGCGAAGGATGAAGGGCTAAAGGAGAAATTCATTATGAAAATCAGTGACGGTAACTGGTTGATCCAGGACGGTCTCACACTCACACACCCGCTACAGGTGTTTGAGGTACAGCGCTCAGGCAACGACATGGTGGTTTATGCCGCGCCGAAAGATGCGTCAGAGCGTGCCAGCCAGCTAGATTCACCGCTGTTCACGCTGCGATTTTTCTCGCCGCAAACCGGTGTTATTGGTGTGCGCATTACCCACTTTGACGGCGAAACCGATAAAGGCCCGCACTATCCGCTGCTGCAATCCGACACACCGGAATTGCGGTTTGAAGATAACGAGGAATTCGCTGCTTTGCACAGCGGTGACCTCTGTGTGCGTGTGACCAAAGGCAATAACTGGACGCTGGATTTCCTGCGCAATGGCCGCCGGATAACCGGCAGTGTCGCGAAATCTAACGGCTACGTGCAGGACGCGAACTCGCAGAAAACCTACATGATGGAGCGTCTGGATCTCGGCGTCGGCGAAACGGTCTACGGTCTCGGTGAGCGTTTCACCGCACTGGTTAAAAACGGTCAGACTGTCGAAACCTGGAACCGCGATGGCGGTACCAGCACGGAGCAATCCTACAAAAACATTCCCTTCTATCTCACCAACCGCGGCTATGGCGTGCTGGTGAATCATCCAGAATGTGTATCTTTTGAAGTGGGCTCGGAGAAAGTCTCTAAAGTGCAGTTCAGCGTGGAAGGCGAGTATCTGGAATATTTCGTCATTGATGGCCCGACACCGAAAAAAGTGCTCGACCGCTATACCCGTCTGACCGGCCGCCCTGCGCTGCCGCCTGCCTGGTCATTTGGTCTGTGGCTGACGACCTCTTTCACCACCAATTACGATGAAGCCACGGTGAACAGCTTTATCGATGGCATGGCAGAACGCCAGCTGCCGTTGCACGTTTTCCACTTCGACTGCTTCTGGATGAAAGCCTTCCAGTGGTGTGATTTCGAGTGGGATCCTCAAACCTTCCCGGATCCGCAGGGCATGTTGCAACGCCTTAAAGCGCGCGGTCTGAAAATCTGTGTGTGGATCAACCCGTATATTGGTCAGAAATCACCGCTGTTCCATGAAGGCAAAGAAAAAGGCTATCTGCTTAAGCGCCCGGACGGCCGCGTGTGGCAATGGGACAAATGGCAGGCCGGAATGGGCATTGTGGATTTCACTAATCCACAGGCCTGCGAATGGTATGCAGGACATCTGAAACGTCTGGTGGATATGGGTGTGGACTGTTTCAAAACCGATTTCGGCGAGCGCATCCCGACCGACGTGGTCTGGCATGATGGCTGCGACCCGCAGAAAATGCACAACCATTACGCGTTCGTGTACAACAAACTGGTGTACGAAACATTGCAGGACAAACTCGGCGAATCGGAAGCCGTGCTGTTCGCCCGTTCAGCATCGGTCGGTGCCCAGCAATTCCCGGTTCACTGGGGCGGTGACTGTTACGCCACCTACGAATCGATGGCGGAAAGCCTGCGCGGCGGGTTATCTATCGGATTGTCTGGCTTCGGTTTTTGGAGCCACGATATCGGTGGATTCGAAAATACCGCACCGGCACACATCTACAAACGCTGGTGCGCTTTCGGCCTGCTATCAAGTCACAGCCGTCTGCATGGCAGCAAATCCTATCGTGTGCCGTGGGTCTATGACGATGAAGCCTGTGATGTCGTGCGCCAGTTCACGCAACTTAAATGCCGCCTGATGCCGTATCTGTATCCTGCGTCTTCACAGGCAGCCAGCCACGGAACGCCAGTCATGCGCGCCATGATGCTGGAATTCCCGGAAGATCCGGCCTGCGATTATCTCGACCGCCAGTATATGTTGGGCGATGATTTGCTGGTTGCGCCGGTCTTCAGCGAAGAAGGCGACGTCGATTTCTATCTGCCGCAGGGCCGCTGGACGCATCTTCTGAATAACGAAGTCGCAGAAGGTTCACGCTGGCATCGTCAGCAGCATGGCTTCGACAGCCTGCCGCTGTATGTCCGCCCGAACACGTTGCTTGCACTCGGCAGTAACGACCAGAAACCGGATTACGATTACAGCCAGCAAACCGAATTCCATCTTTTTGAACTGGAAGACGATGCGGTAGCGGAAAGCACCATCACGGATCTGAACGGGAAGAAGGTCTTCAGCCTCAGCGCGGCGCGCAACGGCAACACCATTACCCTGACCTGTGAAGGTGACGCGCCTGGCTGGACAATTTGTCTGCGCAATATCGCGCAGATAAGCGGTTTCAGTCAGGGTACCTCGGCCACTCAGGTGCAGGGCGTCGTCCTGACCCCGGTGACGGGCTGCAAAAAGTACGTTATTACGTTATAAAATTTATCATTAACCAGCCCCGCTACCTCCACAGGTAGCGGGTTTTTTATTCCCGTCAATTTCAGCATCACTCATTTGTACTCATCGTTATAAAACACATCATCGTTTTATTATTTCATCTGATTTTACGTGCGTGTCTGCCACATAATGAAAATAATAAGTTCACCCCTTTATTACTCAGGAGTTTTCTCTTTATTTTTAAACATGACACCACCGTCAGATATATTATCTGCGCCTTTCAAAGGATACCTCTATGAAGCTTATTATTTACTTTTCTTTGCTGCTGGCCTGTTGCGCAGGAATATCGCTACCGTCCGTTCAGGCTGCTGACGGACAGGCTAACGTGGTGTGTAGTTTCAGTCATATGAAACCGGATGACGCCATATTAATGCCCGGAATGCCAGGCATGGCAATGTCCCATGATTTTGTGGGCAACCGCTCCACCGATGCCTTCTCTACGGCAGAAAGCCTTCTCCTGCATTCTGGTACAACCTGTAATAACGCGGCGGACAGCACCGGTTATTGGGCGCCGACCATGATGTTACCTGATGGTCAGGTGGTGAACCCGTCCTACATCAAAATTTATTATCAGGCAAATAACGTTGCACAGTACCCTATCACCGCTTATCCGCACGGTTTGCAGTTACTGGCGGGTGATCACCGGGGCTCGGGGCCGAATCCTCAGGTTAATTTCTTATGTGCAAATGGTAATGGTTATACCCACACTGCCGACCAGACCTGCGGCCTGCGCTCCGCTGGCGATGCCGTGCAGTTCAATATTGCCGTGATGTTTCCTAACTGCTGGGATGGTGTCAACCTGAAAGCCAAGGGCACAAAAAATGCCGTCTACAGCGACAATTCAGGGAAATGTCCGGCCGACCATCCGGTCAAAATTGCCTCAGTGAATATGAACATTGCGTATGTTCTTCCTCAGATCCAATCGCTGGATGTCAGTAAAATCAAGTTATCACTGGATCCTCAGATGATTGACGGTCAGCTGACACCACTTTGGGGCAGTATTTACACCGCACATGGTGATTTCATGAATGGGTGGACAGAAGATGCAACCAAATTCATGGCTGACCGTTGCATGAATTATTCTATGGAGTGCTCGACGAATATCCCTTACAGCTATACCGATGCAGAAGCTGATACCTATGTCAGCAATCAAACCGATGCCGAAAATAATTATGGCAGCGTCCCGACATTATTAGTGCAGGATGACTGGAGAAACTCCAGCCGCGATTATCATAAACAAATGCTGGCATTAATTAAATTCAAAATTCCCGCTTTACCGCCAAATGTGGATGATTACCCCGGCGTAAGCTTTAAATATAAAATCCGCATCTATAATGGAAATATTTCTGATACCAGTGCCTTTACTATTTTCTTCTACCCAACCACACCTGATGGCTGGGATGAAAATACAGTGAACTGGAATAACAAACCGTCATTCAAATATACTGCGGATGCCAGTTTGTATATGGATAACGTTCAGCAATTCCGCTATGTCGATGTCGATAAAGCCGTCCGAGCAGCTATTGCTGCAGGGCAAACCGAAGTGGCGTATTACATAGGCGGTGAACGCACCGGCCGCACCATCAGTGTCGAAGCAAAAGAAAGCGGTAAGCCGCCGGTTCTGATGCTTGCCGGTTATCAAAAGGTCGTCGAACCTTAAAAAGCGGAAGGTCTGCCTTGCCCCGTTGCCCTCACAACGGGGCTTTTTTATGTGGTTTCTAAACGTCCTGATAGACACTTTCGCCGTGAATACTCCGGTACTCTTTCGGCGTCATTTCGTAGCCTTTTTTGAATACCGAATAGAAATATTGCAGCGACGGATAGCCGCACATCTGCGAGATCTCATTAATTGAAATCGACGTCGCCGCCAGCAGATTGCGCGCCCGGTCGAGTTTCTCTTCGTGGATCACACCGTGGATTGTTTGCCCGGTTTCATCTTTAAAGCGTTTTTCCAGGTTCGAACGCGACATCCCGATGGCATCAAGAACCTGCTCTACCTTAATCCCTTTACAGGCGTGATAACGGATATAGTGCATGGCCTGGATAACCGCCGGATCGCGCAAAGAACGGAAATCAGTTGAACGGCGCTCAACCACTTTCACCGGTGGCACCAGAATGCGCTGTAACGGTAAATCGCGCTGATCCAGCAACTGATGCAGGAGTTTTGCCGCCCGGTATCCCATCTGCCGCGTGCCTTGCACCACGGAAGACAGCGCCACGCGTGACAAATACCGCGTCAGTTCTTCGTTATCAATGCCGATCACACTGAGCTTTTCCGGCACCGGAATATTCAGGTGCTCGCAGACTTGCAACAGATGGCGTGCCCGGGCATCGGTGACGGCAATAATGCCGGTTTGCTGCGGCAAGGTCTGGATCCAGTCGGCCAGGCGGTTCTGCGCGTGCTGCCAGTTTTCCGGCGCGGTTTCCATCCCCTGATACACCACCCCCTGATATTGCTCGGCCGATACCAGTTTTTTGAAAGCGTGTTCGCGCTCCTGTGCCCAGCGTTTTCCGCCCGCATCAGGTAAACCATAAAATGCGAAGCGGTTGATACCTTTCTCTTTGAGGTGCATGAAGGCCGCTTCAACCAGCGCGTAGTTGTCAGTGGCGATGTAATGCACTGGCGGATAATCGTCTTCCTGATGATAAGAACCTCCGACGCCGACGATGGGAACGTTGAGATCCTTAAGCAACGTCTCGATTTCCCTGTCGTCAAAATCGGCAATGACACCGTCGCCGAGCCAGTCTTTAATATTATCTATACGACAGCGGAAATCCTCTTCAATGAAGATATCCCAGTCGCTTTGTGAGGCCTGCAAATACTCACCCACGCCTTCTACTACCTGACGGTCGTAGACTTTGTTAGCGTTAAATAACAGAGTGATCCGATAACGTTTCTCAAACATGCCTGTCTCTCACCGGTTTCTAATAGACTAAGCCTCATTCATTGCGCTAACTGAATGAGGCTGATTGCGTTGGTCAATAGCACAGCGCAATGGCTTAGGTTGATTTGGCATAGTGATTATGTGAGGTTCCTCAGGTTTTCCTGCATTGCCTCGTATAATCACCGCCACAGCGGTGGATTTATGCGCGTCTCTTGGTGGCCGAATCCATCCAGACCGCCAGCAGCAGGATCGCGCCTTTGACGATGTACTGCCAGAACGTTGGCACGTCCAGCATACTCATGCCGTTATCCAGCGATGCCATGATGAAAGCGCCCATTACGGCACCCGCAACACTCCCCACCCCGCCCGCCAGGCTGGTTCCGCCAATAACGCAGGCGGCAATGGCATCCAGTTCGGCAATATTACCCGCCGATGGCGAACCCGCGCCCAAACGTGAACTGAGGATCAGACCGGCGATAGCGACCATCAGTCCGTTTATCGCAAATACCGCCAGCTTGCTGCGCTCAACGTTCACGCCGGATAACCGCGCCGCTTCGATGTTGCCACCAATGGCATAAATACGACGACCAAATGAGGTGCGGGACGCCATAAACATGCCGCCCAGCATCAGAGCGACCAGAATCAGCACCGGCGTCGGCACCCCGCGATAGTCGTTGAGCAGAGATATCGCACCCAGCGCAATGATGGCCGTCAGTGCCTGACGGGTGACATCGTTTTTAGCCGCGCTCACCGGCAACCCGAGAGCTGCACGCTGTTTACGCCGGTGCCATTGCCAGCCGATAAACAGCGCCAGCGCCACTGCACCGATACCAAAACCTAAGGTATCCGGCAGGTAGCTTTGACCAATCAGCGACATCGCAGGCGTCGTCGGTGACACCGTGGTGCCGCTGGTGATACCAATCAGAATGCCGCGAAACGCCAGCATCCCTGCCAGCGTGACGATAAATGACGGCACCTTGCGGTACGCCACCCACCAGCCGTTCCATGCGCCAAGCAACAATCCAAGCGCCAGCGTCACCACGATGGTCAGTGGCAACGGCCAGCCGAGCCAGACGTCAAAAATTGCCGCCACGCCGCCGAGTAAACCCATCATCGAGCCGACGGACAGGTCGATTTCCGCAGAAATAATCACGAACACCATGCCGACGGCCAGAATGCCGGTAATGGCGGTCTGGCGCAGCAAATTAGAAACATTACGCGCGCTGATATACGCGCCGTCGGTGGTCACGCTGAAAAACACGATAATCACCGCAATCGCCGCCAGCATGACAAAAACCTGCAGGTTAATATTTTTCAGTTTTTTTACCGACAATGTGGCCTCTGAGCCGCTCTCGTTGACGGCGGCGGAAGGGGCCCCTGGCTGGGGAAATTTAGACATAAGCTTCACTCCTCAATGCGGCTTCCATGACCTGCTCCTGACTTAAATTGTTATTTTCCAGGCAGGCTTTCACCTGCCCGAGATGCATCACCACGACGCGGTCACTCAGTCCAAGCACTTCGGGTAACTCTGATGAGATAACGATGATTGCCATTCCCTGTGCCGCGAGCTGGCCGATCAGTTTGTAGATTTCATGTTTTGCACCCACATCGATTCCGCGCGTAGGTTCATCAAGAATTAAGATTTTTGGTTTAAGCAGCAGACAACGCGCCAGAATGGCCTTTTGTTGATTGCCGCCGCTGAGCCTTCCGATTGCCAGCTCGGGAGAAGATGTTTTGATTTTTAGTTGTTTCACCGATTCGCTGATGGTGTGCTGTTCCTGCGCTTCACGCAGAACGCCGCCACCGCTGAACTGGCTCAGCGCTGCCAGCGTGATATTGCTGCCCACCGCCATCACCGGCACGATGCCGTCGCGTTTGCGGTCTTCGGGCACCATCGCCAGGCCACGGCGCATGGCATCACGGCAATCGGTAATTTGCACTTTTTCACCTTCCAGCCACACATCTCCTGACCAGCGCCCCGGATAAACACCGAAAAGGCACTCCATCATTTCTGTTCTGCCTGCACCGACCAGCCCTGCGACGCCCAGCACTTCGCCCTGACGCAGTGTAAAACCCGCATTATCTACCCGCTTTATGTGGCGATTCACCGGATGCCACGCGGTGAGGTTTTCAATGCGCAAAATTTCATTGCCAATCTGCCGCTGACGCGGGGGAAATAACTCAGTGAGTTCGCGGCCCACCATCATAGCGATGATGTCTTTTTCCGACGTGCCGGCCGCATTGCAGGTAGCGATATGACGTCCATCACGAATGACGCAAAGTTTGTCGGAGATAGCTTTCACTTCGTTCAGTTTGTGGGAAATGTAAATGCAGGCGATATCGTGATGGCGCAAATCGCGGATAATATCGAGCAAAATCGCGGTTTCACTTTCAGTGAGAGACGCCGTGGGTTCGTCAAGCACCAGCAAACGCACCTGCTTGTTGAGGGCTTTAGCAATTTCAACCAGCTGCCGCTGTCCTAATCCCAGTTCGCCCACCAGCGTATGCGGATCGATATCGAGTTTGACCTGCGCCAGCATACGCTGACAACGCAGATACATTTTATCGGTATCGAGCATGCCAAAGCTGCCCCACTCATTGCCCAAAAACATGTTTTCCAGCACGCTCAGTTGTTTTACCAGCGCCAGCTCCTGATGAATTATCGCAATCCCTTTTTGTTCGGTATCACGAATACCTTTTGCAGTAAGTCGTTCACCTGAGAAATAAATTTCTCCCTCAAAAGTTCCGTGCGAGTAAATTGCGCACAACACTTTCATTAATGTCGATTTTCCGGACCCGTTCTCGCCGCACAGGGATAACACTTCGCCTGCGGCCAGCGTCAGGCTAATATTATCAACCGCTTTTACCGCACCAAATTTCTTGGTGATATTTCGCATATCCAGCAGGGGTAATTTTTCATATTGATCTGGCATGTTTACCTCCAGCAAAAACAACACGTCAAAAAGAAGTGTTGTTTTCGTAGAAAAATATTGAAAAATTAGAGATCAGATTTTTTATGGAAACCGTCAGCCACCACGGTGCTATCAATATTATTTTTATCCACCTGAATCGGTGTTAATAAATACGAAGGCACTTCTTTTTTACCGTTATTTAATGTCGCATTAGATTTTGGCGTTTCACCTTTGCCTAACTGCACGGCAATTTCGGCAGCATCATTGGCCAGTTTGGTGATTGGTTTGTAAACCGTCATGGTCTGCGTACCCGCTTCGATACGTTTGATCGCCGCAAGATCAGCATCCTGACCGGAGATCGCGACTTTACCCGCCAGACCCTGAGCTGATAACGCCTGCACGGCGCCACCGGCGGTCGCATCGTTGGAGGCGACGACGGCATCGATTTTGTTGTTATTGGCGGTCAGCGCGTTTTCCATAATCTTCAGAGCATTTTCAGGCAACCAGCCATCAGCCCATTGATCGCCCACCACTTTTATCTTGCCGTCTTTGATTAACGGATTGAGCACTTTCATCTGACCGGCGCGGAAAAGCTTGGCGTTGTTATCCACCGGCGAGCCGCC
Organism: Rahnella sp. PAMC25617; assembly: GCF_050606005.1. NCBI lineage: Bacteria > Pseudomonadati > Pseudomonadota > Gammaproteobacteria > Enterobacterales > Yersiniaceae > Rahnella > Rahnella sp. PAMC25617. The sequence goes on along the minus strand of NZ_JBOCUM010000002.1, from coordinate 108,833 downwards.
CATCAGGAAATAATTGCCTTGTGGTACGCGTTCAACCAGACTTTGCGCCTGAAGTTCACCCACCTTTTCATTATCAAAAGAGATATAAAAATCAATGTCGGCGTTGTTAATCATGCGGTCATACGCCAGCACTTTTATGCCTTCCTGTTTGGCTTCGGCAATAACATTACTCAGCACTTGTCCGTTATAAGGAATGATCACCAGCACATCGACGCCACGGTTGATCATATTTTCAATCTGCGCCATTTGGGTTTCTTCATTACCATTCGCAGACTGAACAAAAACATCGGCACCGAGCGTTTTGGCTTTAGCCACAAAAATATCACGGTCTTTTTGCCAGCGTTCTAAACGTAAGTCATCAATAGCCATACCAATTTTAATTTCTTTCGCCAACCCTGACTGGCTGAAAAGCACTAATGCGGCACAGGCAGAAAGAATTATTTTATTCATTTTCATCATGTCAGACCTTTTATAAGAATAAGTAGAGGCAGATACAGAAGAGTTCGTACAGCAATGACACAAGGATTGTTGTCGCTGGGTAATTAATCGGCAATTGCAGATTTTAATCACTGCATTACGATTTTTTGTTTATTTCAGGAATTATGATGGGGATCATGGTTTGCCTGTAATACGCGCACGATAAGACTTTTTATTATCGAGACATCGTGGAAGTTTAATAAAAATCATGAAGAAAACTGCTTATTTATGCGATCTACCGCACACTTAATAATTCTATTAAATTGAGTGTGAAATAACGTAATTGTGGGATTTAACATCTCCTCCGAAGATAGAGCTTCAGCTACCCAGTCCCGCTGGGCCCGTTTTCAAGGAGTTTTCAATGCACGCATATTTCGACAAGCTTGACGCCGTCCGCTACGAAGGTGCTAACAGCACTAATCCGCTGGCATTCCGTCATTACAATCCTGAAGAAGTCATCCTCGGCAAAACGATGGCTGAGCATCTGCGTTTCGCCGCCTGCTACTGGCACACATTCTGCTGGAACGGCAACGATATGTTCGGCGTGGGCGCATTTGATCGTCCGTGGCAACAACCCGGCGATGCGCTGGAGCTGGCGAAACGTAAAGCAGATGTGGCGTTCGAATTCTTCCAGAAACTCAATGTGCCTTACTACTGCTTCCACGATGTTGATGTCTCGCCGGAAGGCGCGACGATTAAAGAATACATCAATAATTTTGCGGTGATGACCGATGTTCTGGCGCAAAAACAGGAAGCCAGCGGCGTTAAACTGCTGTGGGGCACCGCGAACTGCTTTACCAATCCACGTTACGGCGCGGGTGCGGCAACCAATCCAAATCCTGAAATTTATACCTGGGCAGCGACGCAGGTTGTTCATGCGATGAACGCCACTAAACAGCTCGGCGGTGAAAACTATGTGTTGTGGGGTGGCCGCGAAGGTTATGAAACGCTGCTCAATACCGACCTGCGTCAGGAACGTGAACAACTGGGTCGCTTCATGCAAATGGTGGTTGAGCACAAACACAAAATTGGTTTCCAGGGCACCCTGCTGATTGAGCCAAAACCGCAGGAACCGACCAAGCATCAGTATGATTATGACGTGGCGTCCGTTTACGGGTTCCTTAAACAGTTTGGTCTGGAAAAAGAGATCAAAGTAAATATCGAGGCGAACCACGCGACGCTGGCAGGTCACTCATTCCATCATGAAATCGCCAACGCCATTGCCCTTGGGATCTTTGGTTCCGTCGATGCTAACCGCGGTGACCCGCAGTGCGGCTGGGACACTGACCAGTTCCCGAACAGCGTGGAAGAAAATGCGCTGGTGATGTATGAAATCATCAAAGCCGGCGGTTTCACCACCGGTGGTCTGAACTTCGACTCTAAGGTGCGTCGTCAGAGCACCGACAAATATGATCTGTTCTACGGCCATATTGGTGGCATGGATACCATGGCGCTGGCGTTGAAAGTGGCGGCACGTATGATTGAAAGCCGTGAACTGGATAAACACGTTGCACAGCGTTACGCAGGCTGGAATACAGAACTGGGTCAGCAGATCCTGCAAGGCAAAATGTCTCTGGAATCGCTGAGCAACTACGCGCAACAAAACGCGCTGGCACCTCAGCACCAGAGCGGCCAGCAGGAACGTCTGGAGAATCTGGTTAACCGTTATCTGTTTGGTTAATCTTGTAAAATAAGCTGACGCCCTGCCCGCTTTGTGCGGAATCGCAGGGCGTAAATCGTTCTGGAAACGGGTTAACAGAAAAGGGAAAAATATGTATCTCGGAATAGATCTCGGCACGTCTGGCGTCAAAGCCATTTTGCTTAGCGAAGAAGGTCGGGTGGTCGCCAGCCACAGTGAGGCGTTAACCCTTTCCCGTCCCCATCCTTTGTGGTCTGAGCAAAATCCTGCCGACTGGTGGACAGCCACAGACCGCGCAGTTTCTGCATTATCTAAGCAACATGCCCTGCAAAGTGTAAAAGCGGTCGGCCTGACGGGGCAGATGCATGGCGCCACGGTTCTTGATGCAAAGCATCAGGTTCTGCGTCCGGCAATTTTATGGAACGATGGCCGCAGTTTCAGCCAGTGCGGGAAACTGGAAGCAGAGCTCCCGGACTCCCGCCAGATAACCGGCAACCTGATGATGCCCGGCTTTACGGCACCCAAACTGCTCTGGCTGCGCGAAAACGAACCCGAGTTGTTCGCGAAAATAGACAAAGTATTGCTGCCCAAAGATTATCTTCGCTGGCTGATGACCGGCGTTTTTGCTTCAGATATGTCTGACGCCGCAGGCACGATGTGGCTCGACGTAGCGAAACGCGACTGGAGCGACAAAATGCTCAGTGCAACCGGCCTGACGCGTAAACACATGCCGGAGCTTTTCGAAGGCAATCAGATTACCGGTCAGTTACTGCCGGAACTCGCCTCCCGCTGGGGAATGGATTGTGTGCCAGTCATCGCCGGTGGCGGCGATAATGCTGCTGGCGCGGTGGGTGTCGGGTTATACAAAACGGGTCAGGCGATGCTTTCTCTTGGCACGTCCGGCGTGTATTTCGCAGTCAGCGACGGATTTCTGAGTAATCCGCAACAGGCGGTACACAGTTTCTGCCACGCTCTGCCGGACACCTGGCATCTGATGTCGGTTATGCTCAGTGCCGCATCCTGTCTGGACTGGGCCGCGAATCTGACCGGCACCGCCTCAGTGGGTGAACTGATCAATCTGGCTCAGAAAACTCAACCGGCGGACTCTCCGGTCTGGTTCCTGCCTTATCTGTCCGGTGAGCGCACGCCGCACAATAATCCGAATGCCAGGGGAACGTTGTTTGGCCTGACCCATCAGCACGGCCCTGCCGATATTGCCCGCGCGGTGCTCGAAGGTGTGGGATTCGCCCTGGCAGACGGAATGGACGTGTTGCACGCAACCGGTCTGAAACCGCACAGCATCACGCTGATTGGCGGCGGTGCCCGAAGCCCTTACTGGCGGCAAATGCTGGCGGATATCAGCGGTAAGACGCTGGAATACCGCACCGGCGGCGATGTCGGTCCGGCATTGGGCGCAGCGCGTCTGGCGCAAATTGCGATGAATACGGGTAAACCGCTGGAACAGTTCCTGCCGGAGCTGGCACTTGAGCAAGTGCATGAACCAGACAGTGTTAAGCACACGGCATATGCGGAGCGGAGGAAAGTCTTCAGGGAGTTATATGTGAGGCTTGAAGGGTTGATGTAATGGCGGATTGGCCATCAGGGCAATGTCAATGAAGGCCTGCTCGAGAAGATTTCGGTTTCTCAAGTGCTGCGGTCACCTGACGCACAGTGCCGAAACCGACCAGAGGGGAAAGGCTTTTCCCCTCTGAACTCCCCTCGCTTTTTCAAACACGTGATCCGCGCGCTGGCTATGTTTCAGGTATCGCAGCGACAGGCTGGAAATCTTGCCGCGTTGCGGTGCCTTCTCTCGGTCCTGGAGCCTCTGGTCTCCAGGCCGCTCCGCTCAGCAAGATTTCTGAATCGCCCGCGCGATCTTAAAGTCAAAACCAATCCGCTTTTCATATCAAAATCAGTAAGGTTGCGAAGTAGAAGCCTGAGGCCGGTTCCAAAATACCGCCGGAGGGAGAGGTTACAACCCGCGTGGCTTTTTACGCGGGTTGTAACCCGAACGAAGGGAACCGCGCAGCGGCGGGGTTTTGCGGCTATCACTGCGGCTGATGAAACATAGTCAGCGAGCGAAGCGCGCAGTGAAAGAGCCTGGGGGGGCTTGGGGGGTGGCGGCGATAGGCCGCCCCCCAAGTCGGTGTGGGCCGACGCCCACGGTTTTGAAGTTGCAGTTGCAGTTGCAGTTGCAGTTGCAGTTGCAGTTGCAGTTGCAGTTGCAGTTGCAGTTGCAGTTGCAGTTGCAGTTAGAAATTACAGGTCAAGGGTAAATCCCCTTGAAAGTTGTCTTCTTCCTCGGCTCCGACATAATCCCCTCCAGCGCTTCAACGCATTTCAGATAATGGGGGGTTTTCTTGTGCGCCAGCACAGCATCATTATCCTGATAGGCTTCGTAGATAAAGAAACGCGTCGGTACATTTTCGTCCTGCAACACATCAAACCTCAGGTTTCCCGGTTCTTTCACCGCACCTGAATGATTGGCGTGAAACACTTCCAGAAACTCATCCACCTTTTCCGGCTGAACATTAATTTCGACCAGTGTCACTTCCATGATTCACCCCTTTTCACTCAGGAACAGTTCGTATGCGTGCGCCACGCTGGCGTTTTCATGCACCACCGCTTTCACGGCTTTCAGCATGGCGATTGGCGATTCTGACTGGAAAATGTTACGCCCCATATCCACACCGGATGCGCCCTGGTCTATAGCTTTGAAACACATTTCCAGCGCCTCGCGTTCTGGCAGTTTTTTACCGCCTGCAATTACAATCGGCACAGGACAGCCCGCCGCGACGCGTTCGAAACCTTCATCGACGTAATAGGTTTTAATAATGTTCGCGCCCATTTCAGCCGCAATACGGGTTGCCAGCGAGAAGTAACGCTGATCACGCGCCATGTCTTTGCCGACGCCGGTCACCGCCATGGTCGGCATGCCGTAGCGCATCCCCTGATCGACTAACTGAATGATATTTTTAATCGACTGATGCTCATATTCACTGCCGATATACACCTGCGCCGCCATTGCTGCGACGTTCAGGCGCAGCGCGTCCTCTATCGCTACGGCTACGGTTTCATTGGAAAGCTCAGTCAGAATCGAGTTACCGCCGGAAGCGCGCATTACCACTGGCTTATTGACCGCCGCCGGAACCACACTGCGCAGCACGCCACGGGTACACATCAGTACATCGGTATGCGCAAACAGCGGTGCAATATTGATATCGATACGCTCAAGGCCAGTGGTCGGGCCCTGAAAATAGCCGTGGTCGAACGCCAGCATCACTGTACGCCCGGACTCCGGATTGAAAATACGCGCCAGCCGCGACTGCATTCCCCAGTCCAGCTGACCGCTGCCTTTGAGGAAAAACGCATGATTGTCCTGCGGCGTGCCGATGCCGAAGTTCTTGCCGTCTCTGATATCGTCCAGATCTGCCATGTTTATTTCTCCTTAATCGTCAGAAGTCGTATTTGCCGATGTTGTCCTTGGTGAAGACCACGCGTTCCGGCAGTAAGACGATGCCGTTGCCTTTGGCCTCATACTGGTAGCCCTGCACGCTGTTCGGCACGACTTCTACCGATCCGACGTTTGGCACATCCAGTTTGTCACCTACGTTGAGTTCGCCTTTTTTCAGTAACTGATCGGCGACGTAAACCGAAATCTTGCCCTGACTGACCACGTCCCACAGGCCGAACTGTTTCACCGTCCCGCGCTCAACATACGGGCGCATGACGTTTGGCGTACTGAAGCCGACAATGGTCACATTGGTACGTTTGAGGTTTTCCGCCGCCTGTGCGGCCGCCGGTAATGCATTGGCGTCTGGTGCAATAATCGCGTCGAGATCACCGTAGGATTTCAAAATCCCTTCGGCGGTTTGCAGCGATTTGGTGGCGTCGTTATAGCCATATTGCGTGGTCACGATTTCCCAGCCCGGATGCTCTTTGGCAATTTTGGCTTTCGCCTCTTTTACCCACTGGTTCTGGTCGGTCACCGTCGGGCTGGAGTAGAAAAACGCCACTTTGGCTTTTTCTTTCTTCACCTGGCTGGACGTCATGTCCACCAGCATCGAGCCGAGCTGTTGCGGTGTGCCCTGATTGATGTAAATCGAGCGACATTCTGGTTTGGTGTCAGAATCCCAGGTCAGCACTTTCACGCCGCGTTGCATGGCGCGTTTAAGTGCCGGACACAGGCCATCCGGTGATACCGCCGCGACTACGATCGCGTTGTATCCCTGATTGACGAAGTTGTTGATCATTTGTACCTGACCGGAAACGCTCGGTTCGGTCGGGCCGTCATACGTGACGTCCACACCCAGTTCTTTCCCCGCCGCCGTCGCGCCATTGCCGCCGCTGGTGAAATAGCCGACGCCCACCAGTTTTGGGATAAACGCGATACGTTCTGCCGCCTGCGCACTCACGCAGGCGAGGCTTACGGCGCTGGCAATCAGTAAGGTTTTCATTGTGTTGGCTTTCATCATTAACCCCGGCTTATTTAGAAGACGTCAAGGAAGGAGAAGGCGCAGACCAGCGCTGGCGATAACGCTGGAAAACACTGCGGATAAGACCACGGTTGAGGCTGGCAGAACGACCGATGACTACCAGGATCAATAGCGCGCCGGACAGCGCACTGGAAACCTGACTGGAGACGCCGACCATCTGCAAGCCCTGCTGGAGATACCCGATCAGCAGCGTCGCCAGCGCCGTGCCGAGAATGGAACCTGAACCGCCGTAGATATTGGCGCCGCCAAGCACGACCGCCGTGATAGCGGGCATCAGCAAAGCGTTGCCGAGATCAGAACGGGCTGAGCCGAAATAAGACGTCATCAGGATGGCGGCGACCGCGGAGGCCAGGCCGGTCATCCCGTAAAGGGCAAACACCGTGCGGCTGACCGGCAATGCGCCATAGCGCGCCACGCGGGCATTCTGTCCGATGAGGAAGACATTGCGACCGGTGCGACTGCGGTGCATCAGCAGCCAGAAAAACAGCGTCGCCAGCAGGAAGATCACCAGCGGCATCGGCAGCCCCATCACCACCTGATTAGCAAAGTTGGTGAACGCATCAGGGAAATTACCGATACCCTCGAAACCCGTCGCACCCGCCAGCCCGGAAAGCAGTAAGGCGCTGCCGCCGAACAGATAAAGCGTGCCAAGCGTGATGACCAGCGGGTTAACCCCGGTATAAAGAATAAGAGCCGCATTCAGCAAACCACAGGCCGCGCCGAGCGCCAGCGTCATGATGATCGCCAGTGCCAGCGGCACGCCAGCCTGACAAAGTACGCCGAGCGCGATGGCGCACAGGCCGATGGTTGAACCGAAGGAAATGTCGATGCCGCCGCTGACAATCACCAGGGTCAGCGGCAATGCCACAATTCCGATGGTGATGAAATCGCTGGTGCTGAACAGCAGCGTATTCGCATCCAGCATGCGCGGATTGGCGAAACCGAACAGTAAGATTTCGATGACCAGTAACGCCAGCAGCGCGATTTCCCAGCCATATTGTTGGAGTTTATTCATCACATCACCCCGCTTTTTTTGCTGGTACTTAACCGGCGGCTGGTATTTTTTGATGGCTGAGATTTACGTTCAGCAGGTTTCTTCTGAAGCGGCGGACTGGCCGTCAGGAAGCGTGAATATTTCTGACGCCGCAGGTTTTTCTCCAGCGCCTGTCGTAACCTGCCGTCGAATACCAGCACCGCCAGCAACACCAGTCCGGCGATAAAATCGTTCCACCAGGCAGGAAGGCGTAACAGCACCAGCACACTGTCGATTTGTGTCAGGAAATACGCGCCGAGCACCGCGCCGAGTATAGATCCGGTGCCGCCGAGCAGGCTGATACCACCCAGTACGCAGGCGGCAATGGCTTTCATTTCCAGTCCGCTTCCGGTCTGGTTAGGCACAAAACCGATTTGCGAGGCGAAGACAATACCGGCGATGGCCGCCATCATGCCGTTGATGCCGAACGCCAGAATGCGTACGCGGTTCACAGCGACGCCCAGCTGCCGCGCGCCCTGTAAGTTATCGCCCACCGCGTAAAAACTGCGGCCAAATACGGTGCGGCTGAGCATCCAGAACATCGCCACCAGTAAAACCATCACCAGCCAGCCCAGCGATGAAACGCTGAGAAACACCGGTTCGGACAACGATTTCAGTCCTGCAGGTAAGCCTTCAATCCATTTGCCGCCGGTCATCAGCAACATCAGCCCGCGGTATAAACCCAGTGTGCCGAGGGTGGCGACAATCGCCGGAATGCGCAGCCAGGCCACCAGCACGCCGTTAAATAATCCCGCCAGCAAACCGGTGCCGAGAGTTGCCACACAGGCCAGCGGCAGGTTCATGCCACTGTTGAGCAAAACCCCCAGCGTCACGGCGCAGAGGCCGGTAATGGAACCGACCGACACGTCGATATTGCGGGTGAGCATCACCACCGTCGCGCCCATCGCCAGCAACATCAGAATTTGCGCGCTGCCGAAAATCATGCCCAGCGTCTGAAAGCTGAACGACTGCCTGTCCATCGCGCCGAGTAAGGCAAACAAGGCGATGATCGCCATCAGCGCGGTCAGTTCACGGTTGTTTTGTATCCGCTTCAGCATGAAGATCCTCCGGTGGCGGGGGTTTTGGCGTGATTACCAAACGCGATGTGCATAATGTTGCTGACGTTGATGTCGCTGCCCTGCAACTCGCCACTCATTTCGCCCTGATGCATGACAAAGACCCGGTCGGCCAGCCCTTCAATTTCATCCAGATCGGAAGAAATCAGGATTACCGCCACGTTCTGTTCAACGACATTGCGCAGCAGCTGATAAATATCCGCTCGCGCAGAAACATCGACTCCGCGCGTTGGTTCATCGACGATCAGCACCGCGGGCTGGGCTTCCAGACATTTCGCAATCAGCAATTTCTGCTGATTTCCGCCGGAAAGCGTGCGGGCAGTTTGCGACCCGTCGCGATATTTGATACCCAGCGCACGGTGATAACGCTCCAGCACTGCCGCCTCACGTTTGATATTCAGCCACCAGCTGTGACGGTTGAACGTGAGCGATGTGGTGTTCCAGCTCAGTGGCGCATCCAGATAAAGGCCGGACGCCTGCCGGTCTTCCGGCAAATACACCAGCCCTTTTCTAAGACGTTGTAAGGTGCTAAACCCGCTGATGTCCTGTTGCAACAAAAGCACCTGACCGCTTTGTGCATCCCGCAGGCCATACAGGGTTTCGGCCAGTTCGGTGCGCCCAGCGCCGACAACGCCTGCCAGCCCGACGATTTCCCCGGCGCGGGCGCTGAATGAAATATTGATAAACCCTTCACCGGTCAGATTTTGCACCTGCAAGACCGGCTGGTTTCCCGACGAATTACGTCGTGCTCCCGGTAAATCCAGCCACAGCTTTTGTTCTGCGGGCAGCGCCGCGGCCTGCGTTTGCGGTGTGATAGCCGCAATCAGCGCATCGTTATCCAGCTCAGAAAGCGCGCCGCTGAGCGCAATTTTACCGTCGCGCATCACGCTGACCCGGTCGGCAATGGCGCGGATTTCCGGCAATTTGTGCGATATGAACACCACGCCGACGCCCTGCGCCGTCAGGTGTCGAACCTGCTTAAACAGTCGGGCGGATTCCGCGGGAGTCAGCGAAGCCGTCGGTTCATCGAGGATCAGCAAACGCGCATCACGCATCAGCCCGCGCAGAATTTCCACCAGTTGCTGATCTGCCACTTCCAGCGTTCCGGCCAGGGAACCGAGCGGCAGATTGCAGCCCAGTTCAGTCAGCGACTGTTGCAGTTTTTTCTCGCTGGCCTGGTGTGCGGGAAGACGGAAAAGAATGTTTTCGCGCACGCTGAGGCTCGGAAACAGCATCGGTTCCTGCGGCACCAGATAGATACCCGCCTGATGTGCTTTGGCAGGTGTCAGCGCCACCAGCGGCGCGCCACCAAGTCGCATTTCGCCCCGGTCGGCAATCTCGACACCGGCGATGATTTTCATCAGCGTCGATTTCCCCGCGCCATTCCCGCCCAGCAGTGCATGTACCTCACCGCATTGCAGGCTGAAATCGATATCTTTCAACACCGCAACACCGGAAAAGCTTTTACTGACACCGCTGACCTGCAACAGCAGGTCCGGGGATGGTGCGTCTGCTGATGAGTTTTCGCTGGACTGCATACGCTGGCCTCGGGTGAGATACATTAAGTGAACAAATGTATTTATTGTTTAACAATGTTCATAAAGTTAGTCTGTGGTGACGCGGAAAACTTTTGCCCTGATCACAGTTTGTTCAACTCATATACTCTGCGTTATGATTCGGGCAGTAATCATTTGAAATTTGCCAAATACATCACAGTTAACAACATTTCGTTAACGAACAATTGATCTACATTTTGATAAGTGTTCACTATGAATGACAAAACAACGCTTTCCGATTTGACTAACCATCCGGAATTCAGCATGGGTGAAGAGGAACTGCTGGCGCGCACCGCGTGGTTCTATTACCACGACGGCCTGACCCAGAATGAGATTGGTGAACGGCTCGGACTGACACGGCTTAAAGTGTCGCGCCTGCTGGAAAAAGGCCGGCAATCCGGAGTGATCCGCGTACAAATCAACTCGCGTTTTGAGGGCTGTTTGTCGCTGGAAAACACGCTGCTTGAGCGCTTTGGTTTGCAGCAGGTTCGTGTGCTGCCCCAGCTTGCCGACGGTTCGCTGAGCGCACGACTGGGCGTCGGCGCGGCGCATATGCTGATGACGATGTTAAAACCAGAGCAATTGCTGGCCGTGGGATTTGGCGAAACCGCCATGAGCACCTTGCAGCATCTGAGCGGGTTTATCGCCTCTCAGCAGATCCGTATGGTGACGCTTTCCGGCGGAGTCGGTCCGTATATGACCGGCATCGGGCAGCTTGATGCAGCCTGCGGCGTGAGCATTATTCCTGCGCCGTTGCGGGCGTCATCAGCCAGCGTGGCGACCATTTTCCGTCAGGAACGCAATGTTCACGACGTGATGCTGGCGGCCTGCGCTGCGGATATCGCCGTCGTCGGCATCGGTTCGCTGAACCAGAAACAGGAGGCGACCATTTTGCGCTCCGGTTATATCAGCGAAGGCGAACAGCTTTTATTTGGCCGTAAAGGCGCAGTAGGCGACATTCTCGGGTTCTTTATGCAGCGCAATGGTGAGCTGGCGGAAAACATGGCGATCCACGACGAACTGATTGCCGTCGCACCGGACGAACTGGCCAGCATTCCGACGGTATTAGGCGTAGCGGGCGGAGTCGAGAAGGCCGAAGCAATTGTCGCCGCACTGAAAGGCAAACGAATAAACGCACTGGTTACTGAAGAGAGCACAGCAAGAGCCATGCTGGCGCTGCTCGGCTGACCCGCAGGGAGTGAGGGGTGTGGCGGTCAGGTAACCGGTGCCCGATAAACTGGCACGAGAGAACATCACGATGACCCCTACCCTGAACTCTGACGACGATCGTAGCTATCTGATGGCGCTGGATGCCGGTACCGGCAGTATCCGGGCGGTAATTTTCAATCTTGAAGGTGAGCAGATTGCCGCCGGACAAGCAGAGTGGATCCATCTCGCCGTGCCGGATGTCCCCGGTTCGATGGAGTTTGATCTGCAAAAAAACTGGCAGCTTGCCTGTCAGTGTATTCGCCAGGCGCTGCATGAAGCGCATCTCCCTGCTTCCGCTATCCGTGCCGTTGCCGCCTGTTCTATGCGCGAGGGCATCGTGCTGTACGACAAATCCGGCGAGCCTGTCTGGGCGTGTGCCAACGTCGATGCCCGCGCCAGCCGTGAAGTCTCCGAATTAAAAGAAATCCACGATTTCGAATTTGAACGCGAAGTCTATGAATGCTCCGGCCAGACGCTGGCGCTGAGCGCAATGCCGCGTCTGCTGTGGCTGGCGCATCACCGGCCTGACATTTACCGGCAGGCAGCCACCATCACGATGATCAGCGACTGGCTGGCGTATATGCTCAGCGGCGAGCTGGCGGTGGATCCGTCCAACGCCGGCACCACCGGTATGCTGGATTTAGCCACCCGCAACTGGCGCCCTGAACTGCTGGATATGGCGGGACTGCGCGCCGATATGCTTTCGCCGGTGGCAGAAACCGGTACCCGCCTCGGCTATGTGACGGCTCGCACTGCGGATGCCTGCGGCCTGAAAGCCGGAACCCCCGTCGGCATGGGCGGTGGTGATGCGCAACTGGGCACGCTCGGCCTCGGGCTGGTGCGTCCCGGTCAGACGGCGGTTCTCGGCGGTACATTCTGGCAGCAAATTGTCAATCTGCCGCAAGCGGTCACCGATCCGGAGATGAATATCCGCGTCAATCCGCACGTCATTCCCGGCATGGCGCAGGCTGAATCCATCAGTTTCTTCACCGGCCTGACCATGCGCTGGTTCCGCGATGCTTTTTGTACGGAAGAAAAAACCATGGCGCATCGTCTTGGCGTGGATGCCTACAGTTTGCTGGAAGACATGGCGGCGCGGGTACCCGTCGGTGCCTGGGGCGTGACGCCGGTATTCTCGGATGCGATGCATTTCAAGAACTGGTATCACGCCGCCCCGTCTTTCATCAATCTTTCCATCGATCCTGAAAAGTGCAACAAACCGGTGCTGTTCCGTGCGCTGGAAGAGAACGCCGCCATCGTCTCGGCCTGCAATCTGGATATGATCGCTGCATTCTCCGGCGTACGCGCCAAATCGCTGGTGTTCTCCGGCGGCGGTTCGAAGGGCAAATTGTGGTGTCAGATTTTAAGTGATGTGACCGGCGTCCCGGTGAATGTGCCGGTGGTAAAAGAAGCAACCGCGCTGGGTTGTGCGATTGCAGCGGGTGTCGCTGCAGGTGTGTATTCGTCGCTCGCCGACACCGGTGAAGCGCTGGTGCGCTGGGAACGCGAATATCAGCCGGATGTGGCGAATCATGCAAAATATCTGGTGCAGAAAGCCAACTGGCAGGAAGTGTATGCGGATCAGCTTGGGCTGGTGGACAGGCAGCTGACGACGTCGATGTGGAAAGCACCAGGATTGTAGGCTTTTAGAAAGCCTGAACTTTTAATTCAATTAAGATAGTGAGAATTTCGGTTTCTCAATAGCGGTGATCACTTATCGCACTGCGCCGAAACCGCCCAAGAGGGAAAAGTGCTTTTTCCCTCTTGGATCTCCCTTCGCTTTTAACTCCCCGCTACCGCTCGCTGACCATGTTTCAGATACTACAGCGACAGGCTGGAAAGCTTGCCGCTACGCGGTCCCTTCATTTCGGGATTGCAGCCTTTGGTCTGCAACCTCTCACTCAGCAAGTTTTCTGAATCGCCCGCATGATCTTAAATTCAAAACCAAAATCCAAACTGCCATTGATTGAGAAGGTGTCGCAGGTTCCAAACTCACCATGATTACTGGAACATAGCCAGCAAGCGGAGCGTCTGTTGAAAAAGCGAAACTATCAAGTCCATAACTAAGAGGCCATAACGCCCAGTTATTTGACACTCGCCATCGGCGGATCCATCGCCACTTTGCCTTTCACTGCTTTGTTTTTCACTCTTCTTGACCACATCGCTGTCAGGATCGGCACCAGTATCGAGGTAACGATAACCGAAGTAGCGACCAGCGCCGTGGCGGCCGGTGCGATAGGTTTGAACTGCGGGACCATTTCGGCAATCAGTACCGGAGTCGCCACGGCGGCACCCGCGGAACTGGACGCGGCGATACCTGCGGTGCCATCCCCACCGCCGATGAATTTGTCGGCGAGGATCAGCGGGATACCGGTGATCACAATGACTGACACGCCCAGCAATATGCCTAACAGACCGGTTTGTGCGATGACGCTCAGGTTGATGGTGTTACCGAGGGCGAAAGCGAAGAACGGGATCAGCGTTTGTACCGCTTTGCTAAAGAATTCACGCAGTTCAGGATCCAGATTGCCTAAGCCAAAACCGACCAGGAATGGCAACACTGCGCCAACGAACACATGAGGTTCAAAGGACGCAATCCCTGCTGTGCCCAGGATAACCATCGTCATCAGCGGGCCGGATTCGAGAGACATCAGGACGAAAGCCCCCGCCTCTTCTTTGGTGCCGTATTGCTGCATTACTGAGGCATACAGGCCGCCGTTGGTCATGTCCATTGCGGCGACCAGCGCCAGTACCGAAAGCCCGGCGAAGAAGCCAAACTCTACGCCATTCTCCGGCATAAACCGTGATGCTATCGCCGCCACAACCCAGGCGACCGCGATTTTCGTGACCACCAGCGTGCCTGACTTACGCAACACGGTTCCGGTTGCGCTCAGTTTGATCGAGGCTCCCATGCAGAAGAACCACACTGCCAGAATCGGTACGGTGCCGGTCATCAGTCCGTTAGTGAAAGAGCCAAAATATTTGCCTGAGTCGGGCGCGAAGGTATGGCACAACGCACCAAGAAAGAGGGGTACTAACATCATTCCGCCAGGGATTTTTTCTATCGCTCGTTTAATGTGCATATTTTTTCACCTGATTAAGAGTAACGGACCACTGAATGCCGCTACGTTATCCATTTATCAGGTGTATAAAAGTGACTCGCCTCATAAATTGAAACGATGTTTCTATTTTTTAGATCGGTAGTTTTATTAATTCATTCCGTCAATATTTAATTTCGCAGCGCAATCACATTTTCAGATTTTTATTATTCAGAAGGTGCCTGTCAGAAAACAAAAAACCCGCAGCAGTTGCCTGTGCGGGTTCGGTATGGCGGGAATGAAAATCAACTGATTGACGTTGTTCCGAAAGCCTGGCGCCAGTCGGCATCAAATTTTTCGACGGCCGCCTGCACTGCGGGTGTATCGAGCAGTTGCTCAGCAACATCGACCGGCAGAGTGATTGACTGACAACCTGCCAGCAGACAATCCATCGCCTGGCGGGGCGTTCTGAAACTGGCCGCCAGCACTTTTGCATGTGGCGCATGAAGATTCAGCAGGGTCTGCAACTCCTTCACTACCGCAATACCATCACCGCCCTGCGCGTCCAGACGGTTGACGTAAGGCGCGACATATTCAGCCCCTGCCAGTGCCGATAATAACCCCTGACCCGCCCCGTAAACGGCGGTGCCGAGGGTCGGAATATTCATCCCTTTCAGTTTTTTAATCGCGGCCAGACC
Organism: Rahnella sp. PAMC25617; assembly: GCF_050606005.1. Lineage (NCBI taxonomy): Bacteria > Pseudomonadati > Pseudomonadota > Gammaproteobacteria > Enterobacterales > Yersiniaceae > Rahnella > Rahnella sp. PAMC25617. The sequence goes on along the minus strand of NZ_JBOCUM010000002.1, from coordinate 93,611 downwards.
TTCACGGGTTACGGGGACTTTTACCACTAAACCAGATACGCGCTGCGTCAGTAACAACGCTTCCGCTACCATCTGTTCAGCATCAGACGCCATCACCTGCGCGAATAATTTGCCATTACCGCCCAGCGCATCCCGCAACGCAGGTAACACTTCCCACAGCGATTTACCTTCTTTCGCCACAATGCTGGGATTTGTCGTCACCCCCTGCAACGGCAATATGCGTGAAAGACGTTTGACCGCAGCCACATCAGCAGTATCGAGATACAACTCCATAACCCTCTCCTTAAACATGTGAGCAAATGCAAAGTTCAGTGAGTGTACGCCTGCAAGCAGAAGATTTGTTGATCATCATCAAAATCACTTTCGAATGAAAGCATGTAAATTACGAAAGAAGAAAAAGACACAAAGGAGTGTCGAGATGATTTTCAATGTGCAGCGTTATTCCACACATGATGGCCCCGGGATCCGCACGGTCGTGTTTCTTAAAGGCTGTTCGCTGGGATGCACCTGGTGCCAGAACCCGGAAAGTCGCTCCGCCAGCCACGATATTTTGTTCGATACCCGCCTGTGCAGCACTGGCTGTGACTATTGCGCGCAGGTCTTCCCACATGCAGTCAGTGTTGAGGATGGCAGGATCCGCGTCCGACAGGAAAATTTTACTGCGGCAGATTTATGTCAGATAGAACAAACCTGCCCTTCCGGCGCGCTGAGCGTGTGCGGAAGTGAGGCAGATATCGATGAACTGATGCAGCAAATTTTACGTGATAAACCTTTTTATCAGCGTACCGGTGGCGGCATCACGCTTTCCGGTGGTGAGCCTTTTATGCAGCCGCAAACAGCACAAACGTTACTGCAACGCTGCAAACAGGAAGGTTTGCACACGGCGGTGGAAAGCTGTCTGCATGTGCCGTGGAAATACATTGAACCCTCACTCGGTGCGCTCGACCTGGTGCTGGCCGATTTAAAACATGTCGGGGATGACCCCTTCAGACGCCTGACCGGCGGCTCGGTAAAACGCGTGATGGATAATTTTCGCCGTCTGGCCGCTGCGGGACAACGGCTTATCGTGCGCGTTCCGTTAATTCCCGATTTCAACGCTGACCGTGCGTCCATCCGGCAGATTGTGGATTTTGCCGCTGAAGAAACCGGCTGCGAAGCCATTCACTTTTTGCCGTATCACACACTTGGCATCAATAAATACGCCCTGCTCGGGCAACCTTATCTGGCTCCGCGCCAGCCGTTAAATGACCCTGACCTGCTGACGTTTGCCGAAGAATACGCCGCACAAAAAGGGCTATGTTCACAGTTAAGAGGATAAGAATAATGACCCAGCTGAATCTGAATACCCTTTCCGCCCGGATCCGCTCACACAAAGATGCCCTGATCCATATCGTAAAACCGCCGGTCTGTACTGAACGCGCGCAGCATTACACGCAAATTTATCAGCAACATGCCGACAAGCCGCTGGCGGTGCGTCGCGCCCTGGCGCTGGCTGAACATCTGCGCCAGCGAACTATCTGGATCAAACATGATGAACTGATTGTCGGGAACCAGGCCAGTGAAGTCCGTGCCGCGCCGATTTTCCCGGAATACACCGTCGGCTGGATCGAAAGTGAAATCGATGCGCTGGCGGACCGGCCGGGTGCGGGTTTTGCCGTCAGCGAAGCCAACAAAAAAGTTCTGCATGAAATCTGCCCGTGGTGGCGTGGTCAGACGGTTCAGGACCGTTGCTACGGGATGTTTACCGACGAACAGAAAGCGCTGCTCGAAAGCGGGATCGTGAAAGCTGAAGGGAATATGACGTCAGGAGACGCGCATCTGGCGGTGAATTTCCCGCTGCTGCTGGAACTCGGGCTTGACGGTTTACGTCATAAAGTGGACGAACGCCGCAGCCGCATTCAGCTGACAGACTGGGAAGATCTGCACAAAGAACAGTTGCTGAAGGCCATTGATATCACCCTGACTGCCGTGAGCCATCATGTTCTGCGCTTCGCTGAGCTGGCGCGTGAAATGGCAATTTCTGAAACCCGCGAAAACCGCCGTGCGGAATTAGTGACCATGGCAGCGAACTGCGAAGTGATTGCCCACCGGCCACCCGAGAATTTCTGGCAGGCGTTGCAGTTATGCTATTTCATTCAGCTGATTCTGCAGATTGAATCCAACGGACATTCCGTTTCGTTCGGGCGTATGGATCAGTATCTGTATCCGTTCTACCGCCGTGATGTGGAGCTGGAACAGACGCTGGAACGCGGTCAGGCGATTGAGCTGCTGCAAAGCTGCTGGCTGAAACTGCTGGAAGTGAACAAAATTCGCTCCGGCACACATTCAAAAGCGTCGGCAGGCAGCCCGCTTTATCAGAACGTCACCATCGGCGGCCAGACTTTGCATCACGGCGTGGCGGCGGATGCGGTCAATCCACTGTCTTACGCGGTGCTGGAATCCTGCGGACAACTGCGTTCTACCCAGCCAAACCTCAGCGTGCGTTATCACGCCGGTATGAGTAATGACTTCCTTGATGCCTGCGTACAGGTGATCCGCTGCGGCTTTGGGATGCCTGCGTTCAACAACGATGAAATCGTCATTCCTGAATTCATTAAGCTGGGCGTCGAAAAGCAAGATGCTTATGATTATGCAGCCATTGGTTGTATCGAAACCGCGGTCGGCGGCAAATGGGGATACCGCTGCACCGGCATGAGTTTCATCAACTTTGCCCGTGTCATGCTGGCGGCGCTGGAACAAGGCAAAGACGCGAAAAGTCATACCCGTTTCCTGGCTCAGGAGCGCGGTTTGTCGCAGGGTAATTTCGATAACTTCGAACAGGTTTTTGCACAGTGGGATGAACAGATCCGTTATTACACCCGCAAATCAATCGAGATTGAATGCGTGGTCGATACGGTGCTGGAAGAAAACGCGCAGGATATTTTATGTTCCGCACTGGTCGATGACTGCATTGAACGCGGCAAAACCATCAAGCAAGGCGGCGCGAAATATGACTGGGTATCCGGTTTGCAGGTCGGTATCGCTAATCTGGGTAACAGTCTGGCGGCAGTGAAAAAGCTGGTCTTCGAGCAGGGAACTATCGGTCAGCAGGAACTGGCTGAAGCGCTGGCTTCCGATTATGAAGGGCTGGATGGCGAGCGTCTTCGTCAACGCCTGATTAACGGCGCAGAGAAATATGGCAACGACCATGACGGCGTAGATAATCTGCTGGTGCGCGCCTATCAGTGTTATATCGACGAACTGTCGAATTATCACAATACCCGCTTCGGTCGCGGCCCGATTGGCGGCACGTATTATGCGGGCACGTCGTCAATTTCCGCCAATGTGCCTTTCGGGGCAGCCACCACGGCAACGCCGGATGGTCGCAAAGCCTTTACCCCGCTGGCCGAAGGCGCAAGTCCGGCATCGGGTACCGATCATCTCGGTCCGACCGCCGTATTTAACTCGCTGGGCAAATTGCCGACTGAAGCAATTCTTGGTGGTGTATTGCTGAACCAGAAGCTCAATCCGGCTTCACTGGAAAATGAAAATGACCGCCAGACGTTAATGCTGATGCTGCGGACTTTCTTCGAGGAACATCACGGCTGGCATGTTCAGTACAATATTGTTTCCCGCGAGACATTACTGAAAGCCCGTGAAGAGCCGCAGAACTATCGTGACCTTGTGGTTCGCGTGGCCGGATATTCCGCGTTCTTTACCGCCTTATCGCCGGAGGCTCAGGATGATATTATCGCCCGTACTGAACACTCACTTTAATGTTCTCAACTGATATTTCTTTTTTTGGGCGGTTCCGGCCGCCCTTACTTTCGGGCGATTATGAACGACAGACAACAAATTATTCTGCAATGGGTAAATGACAAACAACGTATCAGCGTCTCTGAGTTATCACAGATTTGTCAGGTTTCCGAAGTCACGATCCGCCATGATCTGACCCAACTCGAGCAGCGCCATTATCTGCGCCGGGCCCACGGTTTTGCCGTCGCGATCCAGACTGACGACGTGGATACCCGCATGATGTCGAATTTTGCACAGAAACAGAAACTGGCAAGATTTGCAGCATCATTGATCCAGGACGGAGAAACAGTGTTTTTCGAAAGCGGCAGCAGTATCGCCCTGCTGGCACAATATCTTGCTGACAAAAAGAATCTGACTGTGATTACCGTCAGCAGTTATGTGGCGTCATTATTGAAAAGTATGCCGTGTGACGTGGTTCTGCTGGGCGGAATGTATCAGAAAACCAGTCAGACCGTGGTCGGCCCGCTGACCAGACTGTGTCTGCAACAAATGAATTTCAGCAAGGCGTTTATGGGGATTGACGGTTTCACAGAGGCGACGGGTTTTACCGGTCGCGACATGCTGCGCGCCGATGTAGTGAATGCGGTGGTAGAGAAAGGGGCGGAAAATATCGTCCTGACCGATTCCTCTAAATTCGGCCAGATCAATCTCAATCCGCTCGGCCCTGTCAGCGCATTCAGCAGGGTGATCACTGACGATAAATTGTCACCCGAGTATCAGCAACTGCTTTCTGCGGCTGGCATTAAGGTCAGCCTTGTGGGCTGACCTTTGGCATCAAAAGGTTTACTGCCCGTAATAAGCGTTTTTTCCATGCTTGCGAAGATAGTGCTTATCTAAAAGTTGCGGCTGCATATCCGGCAGCTGCGGCGATAACTGACGCGAAAAAATCCCCATATACGCGATTTCTTCAAGTACGACGGCATTATGCACGGCATTATCTGCGTCGGTTCCCCAGGTAAACGGTCCGTGTGAATGCACCAGAACCGCCGGAATATCCGCCGGTGACAGGTTTCTTTCCGCAAAGGTTTTGACGATCACTTCGCCGGTTTCCCATTCGTAACGCCCTGCAATCTCCTCTTCCGTCATCCGGCGGGTGCAGGGAATATTGCCGTAGAAATAATCCGCATGAGTGGTGCCCCAGGCCGGAATGTCCAGACCGGCCTGCGACCAGATGGTCGCGTGGCGCGAATGCGTATGAACAATACCGCCCGCTTGCGGAAAATTGAGATACAGCACCCGATGGGTATCGGTATCCGAAGACGGCTTTTTGCTGCCTTCTACAATTTTGCCAGTTTCCAGTTCCACCACCACCATGTCGTCCGCGCCCATGTGGTCGTATTCCACGCCCGAGGGTTTAATCACGACCAGCCCGAGCGCGCGGTCAACAGCGCTGACATTTCCCCAGGTAAAGGTCACAAGATTGTGGCGCGGAAGTGCCAGGTTGGCCTCTAATACCTGCTCTTTAAGTTGTTTCAGCATCTTGGTTCCCTCATATTGCGATGCTTTATTGTCTGGGGTGCGGAGGTGTGCAGGTATGGGGCAAATCGCTAAAGAGTGCGTACAGATCTGCTGCAAACACAAAAGTGCCAGCCGGGAGAGATGAGGGATGAAATGTCACCGGCTTTAGTCTTTTGTGCTCCGGTGAAGCTTTGCGCTGGTGAATTAAGATTATTCACCTAGTGAATGAATGGTGGTTTCACTATTTTAATTCAACGGATGCAAAAGTGCGTCCGGATGATACGAAATATAAATAAAGGTTCGGAACAGCCAAAAAATTTATTAGTAGTGTGAAGGATCACAAGGTGAATTTCGGTGATAACGCTGCAACTTACCTATACTTATAAATGATGCTGAACGTTAATCCTTTGAGGAAGATAACTATGATGCTCGTAAATAAACGCGTTGCCAGTATTGCACTGGTTCTGACTCTTGCGATGTCTGTTACCGCCTGCGGTAACTGGTCTAAACGTGACCGTAACACGGCAATTGGTGCCGGTGCCGGTGCACTGGGTGGTGCGGTTCTGACTGATGGCAGTACTTTAGGTACATTAGGTGGCGCAGCAGTCGGTGGTATTGTGGGTCATCAGGTCAGCAAATAAAAACAGAATCAAAAAACAGAAAGACGCTGCGCTGTCGACCGGCGCAGCATCTTGTTTACATCAGCCTTCTTTACATCAGCTTAAGTACATCAGCCGCCAGCCAGCTTCACTTTCATTCCTTTCGCTTCCAGCAACTGTTTCAGCAGGTCACGTTTATCGCCCTGGATCTCAATCACGCCCTCTTTCACCGCTCCGCCACAACCGCATTTCTTTTTCAGTTCTGCCGCGAGTTTTTCCAGTGCTGCATCATCAAGATCAACGCCGGTGATCAGACACACGCCTTTGCCTTTACGACCGCTGGTCTGGCGCTGAATACGCACAATACCGTCACCTTTCGGACGCGCGACGACGGCTTTCGGCTCATCAATCCTGCCGCTGTCGGTTGAATAGACCAGACGGCTGTTGTTGTCATTGCTCATACGTCTCCCTCTTAACGCAGTGATGCGCGGATATCACGCAGGGTCTGCGCCGGATCGGCGGACTGCGTAATCGGACGGCCAATCACCATGTAATCCACACCGGCTGCCAGCGCTTCCTGCGGGGTCATGACGCGACGCTGGTCGTCAGCTTTACTGCCAGCCGGACGAATGCCCGGTGTCACCAGCTGGAACGCCTGCCCCAGCGCAGATTTAAAGCGCGTCGCTTCCTGAGCAGAACACACCACGCCGTCCAGGCCACAATCGCGGGTCAGACGTGCCAGACGCTCAGCGTAATCCGCAGGGGAAAGTGTAATGCCTAAATCCGCCAGGTCACTGCCTTCCATGCTGGTCAGCACGGTCACTGCAATCAGCAACGGTGCATCTTTACCAAAGGGTGCCAGCGCTTCTCGGGCTGCGGTCATCATGCGCGCACCGCCGCTGGCGTGAACATTCACCATCCACACGCCCAGATCCGCCGCAGCGGCAACGGCACGTGCGGTAGTGTTAGGAATGTCGTGGAATTTCAAATCCAGAAAAACGTCAAAACCGCGGTTTTGCAAATCTTTGACCATCTGCGGACCAAAATGGGTGAACATTTCTTTGCCCACTTTCAGGCGGCAATCGCGGGGATCAATCTTATCGGCAAACGCCAGCGCAGAGGATTTGTCGGCATAGTCAAGTGCGACAACAATAGGTGATGTATTTAAGTCGTTGTTGTTAATGTTATTTTCAGACTTCATATCGTCAGCCTCTTGTGTGAATTCAAATCAGAAAGGGGAAATAATTTTTTTGCCGCCCGCATTTTACATGGCAAGACGCTGAATTCACAGCTACACATAATGTGACAGATTTATTAAATTTTTGTGAATCACTAGACGATGCAACAAGGCTGGCATAGCTTGTTACTTTTACTCTAAGGAAAGGCTGAAAAATGAGTGAGATAACAACCCTGACCGTCAAAATCCCGGTTGAATTAAAAGAACTGATCAAAAACGCCGCCGCTGACGCAGAACATTCATTAAGCGCAGAAGTGGCAGCACGTCTGGAGCAAAGTTTTAATCCTGCTGCGCCAAAAAGCAAAAAGGCCGCCAAAGCGACCGAACACGAGATTGATAACCAGCATCTGGCGGAAGAAAGCGAACCTGCCCTTACCGCCAAAGAAATCAAGAAATTGCGTACCTTACTGAGCACACGTAAGACGAGCACCAAGAAGAAGTAACACTGAGAATCAGAACGAGACAGCCGGAGGGACAGCGAGTCAAAAGATCACTGTCCGTCCAGTCCTCTTATAGGCTTGATCGTCGCCCAGCCCCGGCATGACGGACAATGCCAGTACAATGAATGCGCGGTGAAGCCGCATTTGTGGCAACGGTAACGCGGTTTGGTACGGATTTGCTCGCCTACCATGTCGCGCAGTAAGACCAGACTTTCCTTCGCACGTCCCTCTTCTGCATCCGCAAGATGGTAATCCATCAGGTGATGGAACACGCGCATCGTCGGATGGCGTTGCAGCTGACGGTTAATGTAGTTCTGCGCCGTCTCACGCCCTTCCTCATTATGAATGATTTCCGCCAGCATCAGCTCCGCAGCCGCACCGGTATTTTCATCCACACAACGTTTGAGGAACTCGGCCCAACCGAGACTATCTTTCAGGTGCTGATAGCATTCCTGGAGCATCGGCAACGCTTCACTGACCAGCTCTTTATCCTGCTCCAGCACGCGCTGCAGGGCTTCTGTCGCTTTGCGGTATTCACCCTGCGCCAGCAAAATTCGCCCTTGCATGATAGAGACGCGGGCGCAGAGCTTATCCGCAGCAGCCGCTTTTTTCAGCAGCCCCATCGCTTTATCAAAATCATCGGCAACGATCGCCTGTAAGGCCAGTTCGCACCAGAAATGCGCGATTTCTTTACGGCGATTTTCTTTACCCAGTTTGACCAGTCGCTCAGCCACATCGATGGCATTTTGCCAGTCGCTGGTTGCCTGATGGATGATCAACAGTTGCTCAAGCGCAAACAGCTGGAAATCCTGCTCTTTAACCAGCTGATTGAACATGTCTTCGGCGCGGTCATAAAAACCGGCAGCCATGTAGTCACGTCCCAGTTGCTGGACGGCAAGCAGGCGTTGTTCGAAGGTCAGTGAGGCGCTTTCCATCAGTGACTGGTGGATGCGGATTGCGCGATCCACTTCGCCACGGGAGCGGAACAGGTTACCCAGAGTCAGGTGCGCTTCGACTGTACTGCTGTCCTCTTTTAACATCTCAAGGAACAGGTCGACCGCTTTGTCCTGCTGATTGGAAAGCAGGAAGTTAACCCCCGCTACGTATTCACGCGACAGGCGGTTAGCATTTTCCTGTTTATCCTGCTGAGAACTTCTGCGCCCCATGTACCAGCCATAGGCGGCCGCAACGGGCAACAACAGAAACAGCAGTTCTAACATAGAGGATTATTCCTTGCTGACATCATAAGATGCTGCTGGCGGCGTAACGACAGCCGCGGGCTCAATTTGTTGTTCAAGACGTTTGATTTTACGTTGCGCGCGCCCCAGTGACAGACGGACGCGAAGATAGAACAACCCGCAAATGACCCAGCCGAGGATAAAACCGGTGGCAAACAGCACGGCAAGTAGTGTGGAAACGCGATAGTCACCCTGCGCCAGCAAATAGTTAAAGGTCACAGTCTGATCGTTATGGGCACCCAGAGTGATAGAAATCACAACGATGACCAGCAAAAATAAAAAAATCAGCAGATATTTCACATTCGTTCCTGTAATGCCGGATGTTCCGGATGAATTATGCCAAAAACTCTCGTCCCGACCTAATAAGTTAGCATTTCCGAACAAAGCTGGGAAATATTGCAGTGGCTTTAGATGCAGTCTGTATCAACTTCGACCAATTTTAAACACTATATCCGAAGTTGCGCATATCACTGCCATCAGGCCAATAAGAAGTATATGGGGATTCAGTACGGGGAATTAAAGGGGCGCGGCGAGCGCCCCTTTTGGTGACAAACATTTACCGGTTTTGTCCGGTCATTCGCGCTCACGAATTTCCTGATTTTCTGCCGGCGGTGGCGTCAGCGGGCCGACGTAACGTTCGGTCAGCCAGCAGGCCACCGTCACCAGTATCCAGCTGATACCTACGGATGCCAGAAGGTCACGCGGCCAGTGCATACCCAGCATCAGGCGGCTGCCCATAACCACCACCGCCCACACCATTAGCACCGTGACCGTTTTGTAGTGCTTACGGCGCCATAACAGCCCGATACCTAACAAAGCCCAGGTAGCCGCAAACATGGTATGACCGGAAGGAAATGCGTATCCGGTATCGTTCTGCCAGCTTTTGTTCAGCCAGTGCGGGATTTGTACGTTATCGCCCAACACTTCTTTCACCTGAGCGCTGCGCACTTTCCTTTTCTGGGCGTAAAAATCCTCAACATCCATATGATGGTCAGTACCCAGCCACGCCACATAGGGCCTCGGCTCACGGACTTCCCCCTTGATGTAATCTTTCGCATACTGCCCGACCAGCAGAGAGGCGATGATAATCAGGCCCAGTCCGATGGCGGGTTTAAGCCGAAAACGCAAACACCACAAAAACCAACCACAAAGGATCACTGTGGTGATGATTCCCCACGGCTGACTCACGGTTTCAGTGACCCAGTACAACGGGCGCAACACGGCCGGATTTCCTCCCGGCACCCAGAGCCAGCCGCTTATCCATACCGCTGCGGGCATCAGCATTAAAATTACAGCCCCGAGAGCGGTGCGTTTGGCGATATCAAACATAGTTGTCCTTTCCGTCAGTCGTAAAAAAGAATTGGAGTGTAGCAACGTTGTCACTGCATCACATTCTCAACGCTTAGATTGTTGAGGATGCAGTTATAATTCATATCTTATTAACTAATCGTTCAAATATTCCCGCTAAAATGAACAGCAAACTGTGGCAAAATGGTGCCCTGTCATGATGGAAAGGCACCGATTCCCTATCCACAGGCCGCATCTGAACGTAGGATGCGCATCAACAAGTAAAATACTCACTGTGAATCAAGACTATTTGTGGTTTTTTTGGAGCGTAAAATGCAGCTGAAACGGGTGGCAGAAGCCAATCTGCCAACACCTTGGGGCGATTTCCTGATGGTGGGTTTTGAAGAATTGGCCACCGGGCACGACCACCTGGCGTTAGTTTTTGGTGACATCAGCGGTGAAACACCCGTTCTTGCGCGAGTTCACTCTGAATGTCTGACCGGTGATGCTTTATTCAGCCTGCGCTGTGACTGTGGTTTTCAGCTCGAAGCAGCACTGAATCACATTGCTGAGGAAGGCCGCGGTATCCTGATGTATCACCGTCAGGAAGGCCGTAACATCGGCTTGCTCAATAAAATCCGTGCTTATGCGCTGCAGGACAAAGGCTACGACACCGTCGAAGCCAACCACCAGCTCGGGTTTGCCGCTGACGAGCGTGACTTCACGCTGTGTGCGGACATGTTCAAACTGCTCGGCGTGGATTCCGTTCGTCTGCTGACCAACAATCCGAAGAAAGTCGAAATTCTGACTGAAGCCGGGATCCATATTACCGAACGAGTCCCGTTGATCGTGGGCCGTAATCCGGAAAACGAGCGCTACCTGTCGACCAAAGCAGCCAAAATGGGTCACCTGCTCGATAAGTAACGGCTCTATAGTCCGATGAAAATATTAAGGGCACCTTAAGAAGGTGCCCTTTTTTATGGCAGAAGGTCAGGTATTACAGCATTTTGCGGATCACATAATGCAGAATGCCGCCGTTCTGGAAGTACGTCAGCTCATTGCCGGTGTCGATACGACAGCGGGCATTGACCGTTTCTTTATGCCCGTCGGCATAAACGATATGCACCGCGACGTCCTGTCCCGGCGTCAGGGTTTGTAATCCGCTGACACTAATCTGCTCGTCGCCGGTCAGTTTCAGCGTTTTACGGGTCACACCCTGCGGGAATTCGAGCGGTAGAATCCCCATCCCGATCAGATTCGAACGGTGAATACGTTCGAAAGATTCGGCGATAACGACGCGCACGCCAAGAAGACGCGGTCCCTTTGCTGCCCAGTCACGGCTTGAACCCGAACCGTATTCTTTACCCGCAATCACCGCCGTCGGCACACTTTCATGCTGATAACGCATCGCGGCGTCGTAAATCGCCAGCTGATCCTGCGAAGGAATATGACGGGTATAACCGCCCTCCACACCCGGCACCATTTCGTTTTTGATACGGATATTGGCGAACGTCCCGCGCATCATGACTTCATGGTTACCACGGCGTGAACCATAAGAGTTAAAGGCTTTTGGTTCGACACCATGCTGTTTGAGATACAACCCTGCCGGGCTTTCCGCCTTGATATTACCGGCTGGCGAGATGTGGTCGGTGGTTACGGAGTCCGCCAGAATCGCCAGAATACGGGCATCCTTAATGTCTTCGAGCGCATCCGGTTCGGCTTTCATATCACTGAAGAACGGCGGATGGCGGATGTAAGTGGAATCTTCCTGCCAGGTGTAGGTCGGCGTACCGTCAACCTGAATCGCCTGCCAGCTGGCATCACCGTTGAAGACTTCAGCATATTCTTTGTGGAACATTTCCGTCGTCACCTGTCCGACCGCATTGGCAATGTCATTAGCAGAAGGCCAGATATCTTTCAGATACACCGGCTTGCCGTCTTTGTCCTCGCCGAGCGCATCGGTCGTCAGATCGACATTCATATTCCCCGCCAGCGCGTAGGCCACTACCAGCGGCGGTGAAGCCAGCCAGTTGGTTTTAATCAGCGGATGAATACGTCCTTCGAAGTTACGGTTACCGGAAAGCACCGCACCGACGGTCAGATCACCGGCTTTAATAGCCGATTCAATCGGTTCCGGCAACGGCCCCGAGTTACCGATACAGGTTGTACAGCCGTAACCCACCAGATTAAATCCGAGTTGTTCCAGATACGGCATCAGACCGGCGGCATTAAGATAATCGGTCACCACTTTAGAACCCGGCGCCAGCGAGGTTTTCACCCACGGCTTACTGGTGAGACCTTTTTCAGCAGCATTCTTGGCCAGCAAACCGGCCGCCATCAGCACGCTCGGGTTCGAGGTGTTGGTACACGAGGTGATGGCGGCAATCACCACCGCGCCGGTGGTCAGGGCATAATGCTGCCCGTCCAGCGTGAACGTCTCTTTATCGCTGCGCCCCGCTTTGCTGTTGCCCAGCTCCAGTTCCGTCGCCGCTTTAAACGCTTTGGGAACGTTGGGCAGTGCCACGCGATCCTGCGGTCGTTTCGGCCCGGCCAGACTCGGCTCGACTTCACCCATATCCAGCGCCAGCGTACTGGTAAACACCGGCTCATCACCGGCATTACGCCACAAGCCCTGAACCTGAGAATAGGCCTTCACCAGTTCGATTTGCTCGTCGCTGCGGCCACTGAGTTTCATATAACTCAGGGTGACGTCATCCACCGGGAAGAATCCGCAGGTGGCACCGAATTCCGGCGACATATTGGCAATGGTGGCGCGGTCGGCCAGTGGTAAGTCAGCCAGTCCGTCACCGTAGAATTCGACAAATTTGCCCACCACGCCGTGTTTGCGCAGCATCTGCGTGACCGTTAACACCAGGTCAGTCGCGGTGATGCCTTCGCGTAATTTACCGGTGAGTTTGAACCCGACAACATCCGGGATCAGCATGGAAACCGGTTGTCCGAGCATGGCCGCTTCGGCTTCGATACCGCCGCAGCCCCAGCCTAAAATACCCAATCCGTTGATCATGGTGGTGTGCGAATCGGTGCCGACCAGTGTGTCGGGATAGGCGACCGTTTTGCCATCCTGTTCTTCATACCAGACGGTTTGCCCGAGGTACTCAAGGTTGACCTGATGACAGATACCAGTGCCGGGCGGAACCACGCGGAAACGGTTGAAGGCTTTTTGCCCCCAGCGCAGGAACTGGTAGCGTTCGTTATTACGCTCCATTTCGAGGCGGACGTTTTCATCAAAGGCCTGATCATCACCAAATTCATCGACCGTGACGGAGTGGTCGATAACCAGATCTACAGGCGATAACGGGTTTACCTGTTCGACGTTACCGCCAAGCCGTTTGACCGCCTGACGCATTGCCGCCAGATCGACCACGGCGGGTACACCGGTGAAGTCCTGCATCAGAACGCGCGCCGGGCGGTAAGCAATTTCCCTGTCCGCATGGCCGGTTTTCTGCCAGCTGACCAGTTCCTGTAAATCACTTTCCGTGACTGTGTCGCCATCGACATGGCGCAGCAGATTTTCGAGTAACACTTTGAGGGATTTAGGCAGGCGCTGGATATCACCCAGCGTTTTGGCTGCGAGTGGCAGGCTGTAGTAGTGGAACTCCTTGTTCTGGACCGCCAGCGTATCCAGACTGTTCTTGCGAATAGACGACATAGCTTCTCCTTTAGCGCTCAGCGTGGCCTTAAGGAATAACCCGCTGGCTTATAAGTGCATAGTTAAAGATAACACAAATAATTGTTAACATTCCGATAACAGCTCAAAGTGTTCAACAGACAAAAAAAATCCCGCAGCATCATCAGAGGCGGCGGGACTAGCGGTCAGCAAAGAAAATGTTGCGGTTTATTTCACCGGCAATTTGATGTCTTTAAACATCTCTTCAATATCTTCGTTGGATCGCAAGGAAATGGCGGAATCCACTACATCACGCGTCAGATGCGGCGCAAAGCGCTGGATAAAATCGTACATGTAACTGCGCAGGAACGTACTGCGGCGGAAACCGATTTTAGTGGTGCTGTAGGTGAAGATATCGCGCGCATCGACGGTGACCAGATCCGGATCTTGCACCGGATCTACCGCCATACTGGCGATCACCCCGACGCCGAGCCCCAGACGTACATAAGTTTTGATCACGTCGGCATCGGTGGCAGTGAAAACAATGCGTGGCGTCAGACCGGCGCGGTTAAACGCGGTATCCAGTTCGGAGCGGCCGGTAAAGCCGAAGGTATACGTGACGATAGGATAAGCGGCCAGTTCTTCGATGGTGACTTTCTCTTTGCCCGCCAGCGGATGATCCGGCTGAACCACGACCGCACGGTTCCAGTGGTAACAAGGCAACATCACCAGGTCATCGTAAAGATGCAGGGCTTCGGTGGCGATAGCGAAATCCGCATTCCCTTTGGAAACGGCTTCAGCAATCTGAGTCGGAGAACCCTGATGCATATGCAGCGAAACGCGCGGGTAACGCTCGATAAAGCCTTTAATCACATTCGGCAGGGCATAACGTGCCTGCGTGTGCGTGGTCGCCACATACAACGACCCTTTGTCCGGATAGGTGTGCTCGCCAGCCACGGCTTTGATGGCATCCACTTTAGACAAGACTTCACGGGCAATACGGATAATTTCCTGCCCGGCGGGAGTCACCTGCGTGAGATGTTTGCCACTGCGCGAAAAAATCTGGATCCCCAGTTCATCTTCCAGCATGCGAACCTGTTTACTGATACCCGGCTGCGACGTGTACAGGCCTTCTGCCGTCGAACTGACGTTCAGATTGTGATTAACAACCTCTACGATGTAGCGCAGTTGCTGCAATTTCATATCTCATACCACCCTGGTTTCAAACCCTGTCGCCATCCCTGTTCATCCGTTGGCTGAACAGTCTGGAAATGATTTTTTTATCGACTACCGGAAGTCTGTGAACGCACCGTTTTTATGCCCCAGACGCATTAACTTATTACTTAAGTGCATAAGAATAAATTTTATATAACAATTATATCAATAATTAACGTCATGTATACCCGAAGAACATAACGATAACCGCGGTCTGTCGCAGACTGATAATAAAAATACGCAGAACTCAGCGATGATAGATCTTAATGCAATAAAAAAACCAGCCCGGAGGACTGGTTTTTTACAACTGCGCAACAGGATGCAGTCATTCGGTTATCGCCTAAATAATTCAAGTTGCAGCAAGGCGGCAAACTCTGGCATCCCCGGGAGCAGGGCTAGCCCTGTGACCGGGGTGACTGAGCGCAGCCAAAGCATCGGCACGTTGAAGTATGACGGCGATAATTATTTTTTGCCTTCGACCCATTTACCATCAACAAAGAACGCCGTCCAGCCAGTGGCTTTACCGTCTTTCTCAGAGGATACGTACTGCTGCTTAGTCTTGCGGCTGAAACGTACCATCGACTTATTGCCTTCCGGGTCAGCGACTGGCGCATCGGCCAGATAGCTCAGTTTTTCCGGCAGACGATCTTTAAAGCGTTTCAGTTCTTCCACCAGCGGCGCACGGGTTTCGCGCGATTTAGGGAAAGTATTGGCCGCCAGGAAGACCCCTGCCGCACCATCACGCAGAACGAAATAGGCGTCTGATTTCTCACACGGCAATTCTGGCAATGGAACCGGATCTTCTTTCGGCGGCGCAACGTCACCGTTACGTAAGATCTTACGGGTGTTTTTACACTCGTCGTTGGTACAGCCCATGTACTTACCGAAACGCCCCATTTTCAGGTGCATCTCAGAACCACATTTCTCGCACTCAACGATCGGGCCGTCATAGCCCTTGATGCGGAACTCGCCCTGCTCGATTTCGTAGCCATCACATTCCGGGTTATTACCGCAGACATGCAATTTACGCTGATTATCGATGAGATAGCTGTCCATTGCCGTGCCGCATTTGCCGCAACGGCGTTTCGCACGCAGCGCATTGGCTTCGGCTTCGTCGCCTTCCAGAATGTTGAGCACTTCGGCATCAGCAATCAGGTTGATGGTGGTTTTGCAGCGCTCTTTCGGCGGCAACGCATAACCGGAACAACCCAGGAAGACGCCGGTGCTGGCGGTGCGGATCCCCATCGGACGGCCACAGGTCGGGCATTCGATGCTGGTTAGTACCATCTGATTCGGGCGCATACCGCCTTCTTCAGGATCTTTCTCGGCGGTTTCTAACTGCTGGCTGAATTCACTGAAGAATTCATCAAGAACCGCTTTCCATTCCGCCTTGTTATTAGCGACCTGATCCAGCCCGTCTTCCATGCGCGCAGTGAAATCGTAGTTCATCAGTTCGCGGAAGTTTTCTTCCAGACGATCGGTGACGATTTCGCCCATTTTCTCGGCATAGAAACGACGGTTTTCAACGTGTACGTAACCGCGATCCTGAATGGTCGAAATGATCGACGCATAAGTAGACGGACGACCAATGCCACGTTTTTCCAGCTCTTTAACCAGTGATGCTTCGCTGAAACGCGCAGGCGGCTTGGTGAAGTGCTGAGTTGGCAGCAGTTGTTGCAGCTCCAGTTCAGTGCCCACCTCAATCGCCGGTAAGGTTCTGTCTTCGTCGCCTTTACGCAACGCAGGCATCACTTTGGTCCAGCCATCAAAACGCAGCGTACGGCCTTTGGCTCGCAGGGAATAATCACCGGCTTTAACCGTCAGCGTGGTGGAATCGTACTGAGCTGGTGTCATCTGACACGCCACAAACTGGCGCCAGATTAACTGATACAGCCGCTGTGCATCCGCTTCCATATCTTTCAGCTGTTCGGAAACAACGGCCACATCAGAAGGACGAATCGCTTCGTGCGCTTCCTGAGAGTTCTCTTTGTTGCTGTACTGCAGCGGAGCTTTCGGCAGGTATTTATCGCCGAAATTCTCGCCAATATAGCCGCGTACCATTTCCACCGCGTCCTGGCTCAGGTTGGTGGAGTCAGTACGCATATAGGTAATGTGACCGGCTTCGTACAGACGCTGGGCCATCATCATGGTTTTCTTCACACCGAAGCTCAGACGCGTACTGGCAGCCTGTTGCAACGTAGAAGTAATGAACGGCGCACCCGGTTTGCTGCTGGTCGGTTTGTCTTCACGATCAACCACGGTGTAGCGCGCTTTCTCAAGCAGCGAAACGGCTGCGTGAGTCTGTTCCTTATTCACCGGCTTAAACGGTTTTTCCAGGTGATGCGTGACTTCCATTTGCAGGGCGGTTTCTTTCTTCGCCAGCAAATCTGCATGCAATTCCCAGTATTCTTCCGGCACGAACGCTTTGATTTCTTTCTCGCGTTCCACGACCAGACGCACTGCCACGGACTGAACACGGCCAGCAGATAAACCACGGGCAATTTTCTTCCACAGCAGCGGGGACACCATGTAACCCACCACGCGGTCCATAAAGCGACGCGCCTGCTGAGCATTAACACGATCAATATTCAGTTCGCCGGGTTCTTTGAAGGCATTCTGAATCGCGTTTTTGGTAATTTCGTTAAATACCACGCGGCTGAAACGTTTGTCATCACCGCCAATCACTTCCCGCAAATGCCAGGCAATCGCCTCTCCTTCGCGGTCAAGGTCAGTTGCGAGATAGATATGGTCAGCTTTTTCCGCTAACGCTTTTAACTCAGCAACAACCTTTTCTTTACCGGGAAGTATTTCGTATTGAGCAGTCCAGCCATGAAACGGATCGACGCCCATGCGATTAACCAGCGCAGTTTTCTCATCCTTTTTAACTTTTTTCTTTGTTTTTTCTTCGGTTGAGACGGCGGTTTTTTTAGCAGCGGATCCACTGGTCGGTAAATCACGGATATGACCGACGCTGGACTTAACCACGTAGTCATTTCCTAAATATTTATTAATCGTTTTGGCTTTTGCCGGGGACTCAACTATTACGAGAGCTTTGCCCATAATTACCTTTACCTGAATGATTCTTCATCAACTGAAGAAGATTTTGTCTAGTTATGCCGCGGCACAATATCACGTCTTTTTTTATATTGCGGCAGTGAGTCAGAACGTCAACTCATTTCTTTAAAAGAAGGAGCGAACTGACTTCCAGAGGTTCAAAACACTGATTCTGCAAGGGATTAACCAGACAGGGCTCAGCAGAATGCGCCCATTTTTATGTCAAATAATGACCAAGCGTAAACAAAACATTCCACCTGAAGCCACAAAATCCCACACTCTACCTGATTAAAATCGTCACGCAAACTAATTAACACGTAAACGCTCTTTTCGCCAATCCGTGCAAACTCTTGACTGTTTAGTACAAATAACAATCAACCGTTCAGGTGGATTACCCACAGCAGATTTGCGGTTTTCTCCGTCGCGGGATTACAATAACGTCAGCAATTATAGTGGGGAGTAAATATCATGCACGAAAATACATCGGCAATTAGTCGCGAAGCTTTACTGGTCGAGGCGAATAAGGTTATCCGTGAGCACGAAGATTACATGCACGGAATGCTGGCGACAGACGTTGAGCAGAAAGGCAATGTGCTGGTTTTCCGCGGGGAGTTTTTCATGGATGACGACGGTTTACCGACCAGAAAAACCACGGCGGTATTTAATATGTTTAAACATCTGGCGCATCTTTTTTCAGAAAAATACCATCTCGTCGATTAAGCGTAAAAAAAGACTAATAAAGGTTAACGTTACCGATTAACTCTTGCAGTAAATCGGGACAATAAAAAAGGGACAATAAAGTCCCTTTTTACTCTTAATGCTCAGCCAGAACGATTTATGCCCCGCCAGATCAGGCGTTACAATAACGGCTTCTGACTGCGCTGCAACCAGCGCAGAAACAGGCGATCGGCGCTTTCTGCCGCACTGCCGGTAAACCGGTCCATCATGCGTTTACGGCGGCTGTAACGCACCGCGATCACTTCATGATTTTTCATTTCAGCAATCAGTAAATCATCGCTGGTACCGATCGCGTCAATCAGACCATTTTCTCGTGCCTGCGTACCAAACCAGTGTTCGCCGGTCGCTACCGCATTAATGTCCAGTGAAGGACGGTTCTGATGCACGAATTCCTTGAACAGCACATGCGTTTCGTTCAGGTCTTCACGGAATTTCTCGCGCCCTTCCTCGGTGTTTTCACCCAGCAACGTCAGCGTCCGTTTGAACTCACCCGCCGTATGCAACTCAATATCGATGTCGTTCTTTTTCAGCAAACGGTTGAAGTTAGGGATTTGCGCCACAACACCGATGGAACCGATGATGGCAAACGGCGCGGCAACGATTCTGTCCGCCACGCACGCCATCATATAACCGCCGCTGGCCGCCACTTTATCCACGGCAACGGTCAGGCGGATCCCGCTCTGACGCAGGCGAACCAGCTGAGAGGCCGCAAGGCCATAACCGTGTACCACACCGCCAGGACTTTCGAGGCGCAACAGCACTTCGTCTTCCGGTGTCGCCACCGCCAGAACCGCCGAAATTTCTTCACGCAGCGACGTGACTTCGTGGGCGTCCATACTGCCTTTAAAATCGAGCACATACAGGCACGGTTTGCTTTTAGAGCCACCGGTTTTTGCCTGCAGTTTTTTCTGTTTTGCTTCCGCTTTGTCTTTTTTCTTCAGTTCCTTGCTACGAATTTTCAGCTCAGCAGGATTCATACGCGCACTGCGCATTTCACGTTGCATTTCGCGGTACTGTTCGCCTAAGTCGATCAGCTGTAACTCACCTTTGCTGTAAGATTTACGGTGACGAAGGCCAATCACCAGAATTATCAGTGCGCCGATGGCGATCACTACGGTCACAACTTTGGCCAAAAACAGCCCATAAAGAGAAAGTAAATCCACAAAACCGCCTTATCTATGTGGTCATAAAACCGTGGTCAGAAAGATGTTGAACATTCTAGACAATCGTCGCTGCGGCGTCTTGTTTGAATATGACATTGTCAATCGTACGTAAAACTGAGTGCGCCAGTGTTCCAATTTTGTTACAAAAGAACTGTCCGTTTTTAGGTTAATCATTGAAACTCATGCTCATTTGAGGCATACAAGCGGTGATCACTGCCAAAACACCCCAAATTTTCGCCAAAATGTCGGACCGCGGTTGAGCGCAATTTCTCCCGTTCCCGGCATTTTCGATATTAAGTGCGCCAGATGTGATGACGGCCATTTGCCGCCACATCGCACCCTGTTTAAGAGGACTAACTGTGCATTACCATCCTAAATCTGATTTGCTCAATAACCGCATTATTCTCATTACCGGCGCTGGCGACGGCATTGGTCGCGAAGCCGCCCTGACCTACGCCCGCTTCGGCGCGCAGCTGATTTTGCTGGGTCGCACTGAGAGCAAACTGGCCAGCGTGCAGCAGGAAATTGCGGCAAGAAACCTGCGCCCGGCTTTTATTTATGCACTGGATTTACTGACCGCCAGCCAGCAGGATTGCCAGCGCGTTGCCGATCAAATCGCGCAATGGGTACCGCATCTCGACGGCGTTTTGCACAATGCAGGCCTGCTGACTGAGATTACGCCGATGGCCGAAATTCAGTTGCAGGACTGGATGAACGTGATGCAGGTTAACGTGAATGCAACCTTTATGCTGACGCAGGCGTTACTGCCGCTGAAGCTGAAATCCGCCAGCTCTTCTCTGGTCTTCACCACCTCCAGCGTGGGACGCGAAGGTCGCAGCGGCTGGGGTGCCTACGCCGTGTCCAAATTCGCCACCGAAGGCATGATGCAGGTGCTGGCTGAAGAACATAAGCATACCGGTTTGCGCGTCAACTGCATCAATCCGGGCGGTACGCGCACCAGCATGCGTGCCTCGGCGTTCCCCGATGAAAACAAAGATAAACTCAAAACACCGGCCGACATCATGCCGTTGTATCTTTACCTGATGGGCGATGACAGCCGCCGTAAAACCGGTATCAGTTTTGATGCCCAGCCGGGGCGTAAAGCCGGTCCGGCAGAATAATCACGGAGCCACTGATGACCGAAGATCGCCACAAGCAGCGCCAGCAAAAACTGAAAGAACAGGTTGACGCACGTATTGATGCTGCCAAAGAACAGCGCGGCATTTTGATTGTTTTTACCGGCAACGGTAAGGGCAAAACCACCGCGGCCTTTGGTACCGTCACCCGCGCGGTCGGGCATGGTATGCGTGCGGCAGTGATCCAGTTTATCAAGGGTGAATGGCCGAACGGCGAGAAGAACCTGCTCGAGCCGCACGGCGTAGAATTTCAGGTGATGGCGACCGGTTTTACCTGGGAGACGCAGAATAAAGAGACCGATACCGAAGCCTGTCAGGCTGTCTGGCAGCACGGAAAACGCATGCTGGCCGATGCTGCGTTGGATCTGGTGGTGCTCGATGAACTGACCTACATGGTCAGTTTCGGCTATCTGGATTTACAGGATGTGGTGGATGCGCTGAATACCCGTCCGGCGCACCAGACGGTGATTATTACCGGACGTGGCTGTCATCGTGACCTGCTGGAAATGGCCGATACCGTCAGCGAACTGCGACCGGTAAAACATGCCTTTGAC
This sequence comes from Rahnella sp. PAMC25617, assembly GCF_050606005.1. Classification (NCBI taxonomy): domain Bacteria; kingdom Pseudomonadati; phylum Pseudomonadota; class Gammaproteobacteria; order Enterobacterales; family Yersiniaceae; genus Rahnella; species Rahnella sp. PAMC25617. The sequence continues at coordinate 72,069 of NZ_JBOCUM010000002.1, read as the reverse complement.
GCCGGTATTATGGCGCAACAGGGCATCGACTGGTGACGCCCTGTTTCACCGGTTAAAGCTCTATCTGACATTCTGCCAGCGTCGCCATTTCGTTATGAATCGCGCAGGCGGCATCAATCAGCGGTAACGCGAGCGCCGCGCCGCTGCCTTCGCCCAGCCGCAGGTTCAGATCAAAATACGGTGTCAGGCCCAGTGCTTCCAGCGCCAGCGTCGCGCCCTGTTCTGCCGAAAGATGTGAAGGAATGAGATAGGGTTTCAGCGCAGGCGCAATCTGGCATGCCGCCAGCGCGGATGCGTAAGAAAGAAAACCATCCAGCACCAGCGGAATACCGGCAGCTGCCGCTCCCATCATGGCACCCGCCATCGCCACCAGTTCAAAGCCCCCCACTTTCGCCATCACATCCATTGCATCTGACGGATCAGGCTGATTGACCGCAATGGCTTTTTCCACCACGCTGATTTTATGCGCCAGTCTGTCCGGTGGCAGATTAGCACCCAGTCCGACGGTTTGTGCAGGCTGAGCACCGGTCAGCACCGCGACCATCGCCGCTGCGGGCGTGGTGTTTGCCATACCGAGTTCGCCGACAGCCAGCAGCGATAAGCCGCTTTCAGCTTTAGCTATCACCCGTTCTGCACTCCAGATCAGCAATGACTCAGCCTGTTCGCGCGTCATCGCCGGGCCGGTGGCAATATTTCCCGTTCCCTGCGCCACTTTATGGTTGAGCGTACCAGGAATATCCGCCCCAATGATCCCGCAGTCAATCAGCGTAACCTGCGCACCGGCCGCTCTCGCCAGCACGGAAACCCCGGCTTTCCCCTGCACAATATTCACCGCCTGAATGGCAGTTACAACCTGCGGAGACGGCGTGACACCTTCCTGCCACACACCGTGATCGGCAGCCATCACCAGCACTTCTTTGCTCGGAAAATGCAACGGCTGATTGCCACGAATGGAGGCCAGCTGGATCGCCAGTTGTTCCAGGCGGCCAAGGCTGCCCAGCGGTTTAACCAGACTGTCGAGCCGTTGTGCCGCCTTCTGCGCGGCCTGTGTATCAGGTTCAGCAATCTGACGGAGGATATTTGCCAGCGAAGCCATCGGGTTGTCCTTATTATTTTAAAAAGTTAAATACCGCTGTCGTTAAAACGCTGGATCACACAAGCGCCATGACTGAGATCGATTTCACACAGGCAGCCCTGCTTAAACGGGAAGCGCCACATGTCGGAGGGTGCCAGTTTGAGCATCATCGCCAGCAACAGGCTGAGCGAACCCTGATGCGCTACGATCGCTAACCGGCTTACCTGTGGACGCAAATGCAGCTGCTGCAAAGCCTGACGGATACGCAGGGTGAAATCTGTAAAAGATTCGCCCTGCGGGACATCGGCCTTTTGCCAGTCCTGACACCAGGCCTGATAACCTTCAGCCTGCGAGGCTTCCAGCTCCTTGTGATGGCGCATTTCCCAGTCGCCAAACGCCATCTCTTGCAACAGAGGCTGAGTTTCCATCATCAGTTCGCGTCCGTGAGCAATTATCGCCGCTGTATCGCGGCTGCGGCGCATATCGGTGTGGATCAGCGCATCGAGTGGCACAGAAGCCAGCTGGCGGCCGACGTGCTGCGCCTGTCGCTCACCTTCAGCAGTCAGCGCAATGTCGCTGCTGCCGCAAAAAACGCCGCTTACGTTAGCCTGAGTTTGTCCGTGCCGTATCAGATACAGTTTCATTATTTTGTCCTTTATCTCAGTGCCATAGCAGGAAAAACAGGAAGACCAGTTCACTTAATTCGCACGCTGCCCCCAGGGTGTCACCGGTCTGACCGCCAATGCGGCTGGCAACAAAACGCCGGAAGCCGAAGACAAACAGCAGCGTCACCAGCAATGCAAACAGGGATGATAACCCGCCGATGAACAACACGAGCGCCGTCATCAGCAGCAATGTGACACCGAAGCGCCCTTCACTGATTTTACCGATAAATAAATTGCCCATTCCCGATTCGCGGGCATAAGCCTGACGGTACATCATCACCGCCATCATGCCCCGCCCGACAACCGGCGTGACGATAAGAAGCGCCAGCACCGGCAATCCGTCCGCACTCATCTGATAAATCAGCGCTGTCCGCAGTACAACGGCTACAATCAGCGCCAGCGCGCCATTAGTGCCGATGCGGCTGTCGCGCATGATTTCAAGGATCCGCTCGCGGCTGCGTACCGAAAACAAACCGTCGCAACTGTCAGCTAATCCGTCGAGATGCAGACCGCCGGTCAGCATAATGTGCGCGATGACAACGGCGATTGCCGCGACAAGCGCGCCGACATGCGGCATGACAGTCCACCATACCAGCGCGGTAAGTAAACCCATCACCAGTCCGACCAGCGGAAAACAGACAATCCCGCGGGAATACTCTTTCAGATCAACGCCGTCGCACCATCGTTCCTTCACCGGAATGCGGGTAAGAAACTGCAACATCGCCAGAAACTGCCGCCCAAAAGCCATAATAAATTCCCTTTTCTGAGTGGTTTTATTCCGATGTTTTTACCGGTAGCGGAATGCCGGAGACAATCAGGTAAACGTCGTCCGCTGCGGCGGCCAGTTGCTGATTTACCCGCCCGGCGATATCACGAAAACGCCGCGCCAGCAGGTTGTCCGGCACGATACCCATGCCCACTTCGTTGGTGACAATAATCACCTCGGATTCAGGATGTTGCGCAGCTTCCATCAGCTGTGCAACTTGCGCAAAAATGTGCTGTTCTATCGCGTCAAAATCCATCTCTTCCGGCGGTGTTTCACCGGCAATATCAAACAGAAGATTGGTGATAAGCGTCGTGATGCACTCGATAATAATGGTCGGAAACTGCGCCTGATGCGCACGCACAACATTACCCAGGTCACGATAGCTTTCAAAAGTATGCCAGTGAGCCGGACGTTGTTGCTGGTGATAACGGATGCGCTCCGCCATTTCGGCATCGGTCACGACCGAGGTGGCGATATACAGCACCTCGCCGCCACGTTTTTCAGCCACCTGCTCGGCAAAACGGCTTTTGCCGCTGCGGGCACCGCCGGTGATCAGCATCATAATCGGCTCCTTGCTTTCTGTTTGTTAATTCAACATTCGTCAGAAATGACGTTATGCCCTGAATTTTGAGCAAAAAAAACCGCAGTCACTGACTGCGGTTTATGAGCATAGACGCAAGTGCCTCGCTTGTCAGCGATTAACCCCGTTTTGCCGGTCCGGTTGCGCGACGTGCCGGTGCAACCTGAGTGTGGCGCTTAACAGCACGACGGATCTGGTTAGCTTTCACACGACGACGGTCACGTTCAACCGGCAGTTTGCTGACGGTTTCTTCGGTCATATCGACCAGTGTGCGCAGGTAGTTGATGTCTGGCAGATCCAGCTCTTTATAGCCGCCACGAGGCAGGCCTTTAGGCAGGTTCAGGTCACCATAACGCACGCGGATCAGACGGCTGACCTGCACGCCAACGGCTTCCCACAGACGACGAACTTCGCGGTTACGCCCTTCTGTCAGGGTCACGTTGTACCACTGGTTCAGGCCTTCACCGCCCTGGAATTTGATCGAGCGGAATGCCGCAGGACCGTCTTCCAGCTGCACGCCACGGCTCAGTTGTTTGATTTTTTCATCATCAACCTGACCGAACACACGTACAGCATATTCGCGCTCAACTTCACGGCTCGGGTGCATCAGGCGGTTAGCCAGTTCACCGTCGGTGGTGAATAACAGCAGGCCGGAGGTGTTAACGTCCAGACGCCCTACCGCAATCCAGCGTGAACCGCGCATTTTTGGCAGACGGTCAAAGACGGTCGGACGGCCTTCCGGATCACTGCGCGTACACAACTCGCCTTCCGGCTTGTAGTACGCCAGCACGCGGCAGACAGTGTCCTGAGATTCCATCACTGACAGAACGTGGCCATCAAGACGAATTTTGGTGCCGCCGGTGACTTCCACGCGGTCGCCCAGCGTAGAAATTTTACCGTCAACGCTGACGCGGCCCGCCTGGATCATCGCTTCAACTTCGCGACGTGAACCGTGGCCTGCACGCGCCAGGACTTTTTGCAGCTTTTCGCTTTGTCCTTCGGTGCTGTCCAGCGCGTTCTTCGGCTTCTGGTATTTCACTTCTTCTTCTTCGCCGTTTTCATCAAACAGCGCTTCAGCTTTAGGTTTGGTACCACGCGGTTTTAGCGGCGCGCGAGGTTTTTCACCACGGGCATTTTCCGGACGACCCGGTTTGCCTGTACGTGGTTTTTCAATACGGGAGTTCTCGGTGCGTGAATCGCCGCGGCCTGCGTCAGAACGTGGTTTGTCTGAACGCGGCTTGTCGCTGCGTGGTTTATCTGTACGTGGTTTGTCAGTACGTGGCTTTTCGCCGCGTTTTTCAGCCCGTGACGGTTCCGGACGGCTTTTAGCTGCGCCGGAATTTCTGCCACTTTTTGGCTTGTCACCAGATGGACGTGCCGGTTTGGCTTTATCGCTGGTGTGCTTCTGGGAATTATACTTCTCGCTCATTGAGCAGCCTCATTTGTCGCCTTCACAGGCGTCGGGGGGAGCCGGCAGCATGACGTGATTCGCCATCTGCCCGCCAAAATTCAGTTATTGCGTAGTGATACAACGACTTACAAAAAAGTCAGCCCGCCATTATACACATTTATCAGTAATTTGTATCCCGCTAAGGACGTTACAGGCTGATTATTTTTCAAACAAAATGCCACGTATGACTCACGGGAAGATCAGCGGAAAGGTGCCGGATCGCCCGCGCCTTCACGGATCACTTCCGGTGACGCTTCAGTCAGGTCAATCACCGTGGTCGGTTGCTGACCGAGGGATCCGCCGTCAATGACCAGATCAACCAGCTTGCCTAAATTATCCTTGATGTCTTCCGGATCAGATTCCGCAAAGTCATTGCCCGGCAGCATCAGCGTGGTGGACATCAGCGGCTCACCCAGTGCATCGAGTAATGCGACAGCAATCGGGTTTGACGGCACGCGCAGACCAATGGTTTTACGCTTCTCACTCATCAGGCGACGCGGCACTTCTTTGGTCGCTTTCAGAATGAAAGTGTAGTTACCCGGCGTGTTATTTTTGATCAGACGAAATGCCGAATTATCCACGTAAGCGTAAGTGGACAGCTCAGAGAGATCACGGCACATCAGAGTAAAGTTGTGGTTTCCGTCTAACTGACGGATGCGGCAAATGCGCTCCATCGCGTTCTTTTCTTCCAGACGACAACCCAGCGCATAGCCTGAGTCCGTCGGATAAACGATCACATTGCCCTTGCGCAGCAATTCAACCGCCTGATTAATCAGACGTAGCTGCGGATTTTCGGGGTGAATATAAAAATATTGACTCATTGTTCCCTCTTAATTCTTCTTCTGCGGTCGGGCTTCAGACCGGTTCAATTTCAGGCTGTTTCCCGGCGACCGGCCAGTGTTGCCATACCGGTTCAACGCCTGCGGGAAGCCAAAGTTTGCGCCCCAGCTCAATCCACGAACAAGGCTGATGAAAATCAGATCCCTGCGAGGCGAGCAAATTATAGTCACGGGCGTAAGCCGCCAGTTGCGCACGCTCATTGGGTGCCTGCTGACACTGCGCGACTTCCATGGCATCGCCGCCCTGTTCTGCAAAGAACGCGAGCAGGCGTTTCAGCCATTTTGTGGACAAGTCATAACGCCCCGGATGGGCGACCACGGCCTGTCCGCCAGACTGATGAATCGCATCAATCGCTTGTTCTATTGTACACCACTGTGGCGGAACGTAGCCGGTCTTGCCTTTGGCGAGGAATTTTTTGAACACCTGGGCGATATTGTCAGCCGCACCAAATTCCACCAGATAACGGGCAAAGTGCGCCCGGGTGACAGCACCGCCATCGGCCAGACGCAACGCGCCTTCCCATGCACCTTCGATACGCGCTTTCGCCAGACGACGGCCCATTTCCTGCGCACGTTGCTGACGCAAATCGGCCTGTACTTTCAGTAACGCGATCATCGCCGGATGCGAAGGGTCGATGCCCAGCCCGACGATGTGAATTTCATGGTTTTCCCACAATGTAGAAATTTCAACACCGTTCACCAGTTGCAACGGCAGCTGATTTTCAGCAATGGCCTGTGCCGCCCGCGCCAGCCCTTCGGTACTGTCGTGATCGGTGATCGCCAGAACGCCCACCCGCATTTCCACCGCACGCGAAACCAGGGCTTCCGGCGTTAAATAGCCGTCCGACGCCGTGGTATGGCTGTGAAGATCGTAAATCGTGAATGCAGTGCTGGTGGTCTGATCGTCTGCTGAAGATGAAGTGTTTACGGGTAAAGTCGTCGTCACGTGGGGAATTAACCTGTTTCGGAATGCAGCACCCATCATAACGCGTTAGGGCTTTTCACGTTAGGGATGATTTTCACCTGAACGTGATGCACTGCAACGGTGCGATAACACTTTTTGCACAAAACAGCCGCACTAAAGCGGGGAAGTGCATGAAAAAGAGGGTTGACTTTACATCGCTGAACTAGTTTACTAGTACGCAAGTTCACGGAACAGTTCAGAAATGAACAGCGTGACAAACCGATTCAGAAAGCTTACGTTTTAAAAACGTTAGCTTCATAAACAAACAAGAGTGTCTGATGATGAAAACTCACATGATGGCGGTTCTCAGCTGGTGGCGTACTTCCCTTTGGCGGGCGGAATAATCACGCATAGCTGTCATCAGACGCTGCAAGATTTCCGAAGCCCGCATAATGCGGGCTTTTTTGTGGCCGTCTATTTGAAATCTGTTTTACAGAAACGTTAAAAAATTTCAGGAAGCAAAATGACTATTCAGAAACCACGATTAGAATTGCTGACCGCAGAAGGAAGTTATCGCGGCGACCCGACGGCCATTTTCCACCAGCTTTGTGGCGCACGTCCGGCCACGCTGCTGCTTGAATCCTCAGAAGTGACCAGCAAAGAAAACCTGAAGAGCCTGTTGATTGTTGACAGCGCCCTGCGCATCACCGCGCTGGGTTCCCGGGTTTCCATTCAGGCACTGACCCCCAACGGCGCTTCTTTACTGTCACTGATTGACGCCGCATTACCGGCTGAAATCCGCAATGATGTTCGTCCGAACGGTCGCGAACTGAGCTTCCCGGTGATTGACCAGATGCAGGACGAAGATGCCCGTCTGCGTTCACGTTCCGTATTTGACGCACTGCGCAGCATTCTGACCTCAGTTGAAACGCCTGCTGATGAACGCGAGGCGATGTTCCTCGGCGGTCTGTTTGCTTATGACCTGGTCGCCGGTTTCGAAGATTTACCGCAACTGCCTTCTGACCAGCGCTGCCCGGATTTCTGTTTCTATCTGGCAGAAACCCTGCTGGTGCTTGACCATCAGAACCGCTCCTGCCGTTTGCAGGCCAGCTTGTTTACCCCTTCCGCTGAAGAGAAACAGCGCCTGCACGAGCGTCTGGAACAGTTGCAATATCAGCTGCAATTACCGGCGCACGCCATTCCGCATCAGAGCGTGCCGGAAATGCAACTGAGCGTGAACCAGAGTGACGAAGAGTTCGGTGCCGTTGTTGAGAAAATGAAAGTGGCGATCCGCGCCGGTGAAATTTTCCAGGTCGTGCCTTCACGTCGTTTCTCACTGCCGTGCCCTGCTCCGCTGGCCGCTTATGAAACGCTGAAAAACAACAACCCGAGCCCGTACATGTTTTTCATGCAGGACAACGATTTCACGTTGTTCGGCGCATCGCCTGAGAGCGCGCTGAAATATGACGCGACGAATCGCCAGATCGAAATCTATCCGATTGCAGGCACCCGCCCGCGCGGTCGCCGTGCTGACGGTTCACTGGATTTAGATCTCGACAGCCGTATCGAACTGGAAATGCGTACCGATCATAAAGAACTGGCCGAGCATCTGATGCTTGTGGATTTAGCGCGTAACGATCTGGCGCGTATCTGTGAGCCTGGTAGCCGTTACGTCGCCGACCTGACCAAAGTTGACCGTTATTCTTTCGTGATGCATCTGGTGTCCCGCGTGGTCGGCACACTGCGTCATGACCTCGACGTGCTGCATGCTTATCAGGCCGTCATGAATATGGGCACGCTGACCGGCGCACCGAAAGTTCGCGCCATGCAGTTGATTTCGGCCTCCGAGCAGACACGTCGTGGCAGTTACGGCGGCGCGGTTGGCTACTTCACCGCTCACGGTGATTTAGATACCTGCATCGTGATCCGCTCAGCCTATGTCGAAGACGGCATTGCCACCGTGCAGGCAGGCGGCGGCGTGGTGCTGGATTCCGTCCCGCAAGCTGAAGCCGACGAAACCCGTAATAAAGCCCGTGCAGTCCTGCGCGCCATCGCCACCGCCCACAATGCGAAAGAGGTATTTTAAGATGGCCGATATCTTACTCATCGATAACGTCGATTCCTTTACTTACAACCTCGTCGATCAGCTGCGTTCAAGTGGTCATAACGTGGTGATTTACCGCAATCAGATCCCGGCTGACGTGATTATTGAAAAACTCAGCCAGCTGGAAAAACCCGTGCTGGTGCTTTCTCCGGGTCCGGGTACGCCTTCCGAAGCGGGCTGCATGCCGGAACTGCTGAAACGTCTGCGCGGTCAGTTACCGATTATCGGTATCTGCCTGGGTCATCAGGCGATTGTCGAGACCTACGGCGGATTTGTAGGTCAGGCGGGTGAAATCCTGCACGGTAAAGCGTCTTCTGTTACGCATGACAACGAAGCGATGTTTGCCGGTATGAACAACCCGCTGCCGGTAGCACGTTATCACTCGCTGGTCGGCAGCCAGATCCCCGACGGTCTGACCGTTAACGCTCGTTTCGGCGAAATGGTGATGGCAGTGCGTCACGAAGAAGATCGCGTTTGCGGTTTCCAGTTCCATCCGGAATCCATCTTAACTTCACAGGGCGCCCGTCTGCTTGAGCAGACACTGGCCTGGGCTTTGGCGTAAGGAGAACTGTCATGAAAACGCAAACTATTCCCGGCATTCTCGAAAATCTGTTTCGCGCTCAGACAATGACGCAGGAAGAAAGCCAGCAGTTATTTACCGCCATCGTGAATGGCGAACTGGAACCGGCGCAGCTGGCCGGTGCATTAATCAGCATGAAAGTGCGTGGCGAACAACCGGCTGAAATCGCCGGTGCGGCCAAAGCGTTGCTGGCACACGCGGAACCGTTCCCGCGCCCTGATTATCAGTTCGCAGACATTGTCGGCACCGGCGGCGACGGCACCAACAGCATCAACATTTCTACCGCCAGCGCCTTTGTGGCGGCGGCGTGTGGCGCTCGTGTGGCGAAACACGGTAACCGCAGCGTGTCCAGCCGTTCGGGCTCGTCGGATTTACTGGCGGCGTTTGGTATCCGTCTGGATATGCCAGCGGAAGAATCCCGCGCCGCGCTGGATGACCTGAACGTGTGTTTCCTGTTCGCACCGCAATATCACACTGGTTTTCGCCATGCGATGCCGGTACGCAAAGCACTGAAAACCCGCACGCTGTTTAACGTGCTGGGTCCGCTGATTAATCCGGCACGTCCGCCGCTGGCGCTGATTGGCGTGTACAGCCCGGAGCTGGTGCAGCCGATTGCCGAAACATTGCGTGCGCTGGGTTATGAACGTGCGGCAGTGGTTCACGGCGGCGGAATGGATGAGGTTGCTATCCACGCAGCCACACAGGTTGCCGAGCTAAAAGACGGTAAAATCACCACTTATGAACTGACTCCGCAGGACTTCGGTCTGGATAATTATCCGATTGAATCCTTGCTGGGCGGCGAGCCGGAAGAAAACCGTGACATTCTGGCACGCTTATTACAAGGTAAAGGAGATCCGGCCCATGAAGCCGCGGTAGCCGTCAATGTGGCGATGTTACTGCGTCTGTTCGGTCAGGAAGACTTAAAGCAAAACGCACAACAGGCTTTGGCCGTCATGCGCAGCGGTGAACCTTACCAGCGCGTGCTGGCATTGGCAGCAAGAGGATAAGTGATGCAGCAGGAAACCGTGCTCCACAAAATTGTTCGCGACAAGGAAATTTGGGTCGCGGCACGTAAAGAACAACAACCGCTGGCCAGCTTTCAGAACGAAATAACTCAGAGCCAGCGCAGTTTCTACCATGCCCTGCAAGGTGCCAGAACGGCCTTTATTCTGGAGTGTAAACAAGCCTCTCCGTCGAAAGGGAAGATCCGCGAAAACTTCGATCCGGTAGAAATCGCCAGTGTTTATAAAGACCATGCTTCCGCCATTTCAGTATTAACCGATGAGAAATACTTCCAGGGCAGTTTTGATTTCCTGCCGCTGGTCAGCAAAACCGTCACACAACCGGTGCTGTGCAAAGATTTTATTATCGACCCGTATCAGATCCATCTGGCCCGCTTTTATCAGGCAGATGCGATTTTGCTGATGCTGTCAGTGCTGGATGATGACCAGTACGTTCAGCTCGCCGCCGTCGCTCACAGCCTGAATATGAGCGTACTGACCGAAGCGAGTAATGAAGAAGAACTGGATCGCGCCGTTAAGCTGAAAGCGAAAGTGGTCGGTATCAATAACCGCGACCTGCGCGATTTGTCCATCGACCTGAACCGCACCCGTGAACTGGCACCGCGCGTTCCGCACGGTGTGACGGTCATCAGTGAATCCGGCATTAATACTTACGGGCAAATTCGTGAGCTCAGCCGCTTCGCCAATGGTTTCCTGATTGGCAGCGCGCTGATGTCAGAACAAGATTTGTCCGCTGCCGTGCGTCGTGTACTGCTCGGTGATAATAAAGTCTGCGGCCTGACCCGCGCTGAGGACGCCAAAGCGGCGTACGACGCCGGTGCCATTTATGGCGGACTGATTTTTGTCGAAACCTCACCGCGTTTCGTCACACAAACGCTGGCGAAAGAAGTCCAGAACGGCGCGCCGCTGAAATATGTCGGCGTGTTCCGCGATGAAACCGTCAGTACAGTGGTACAAACCGCAGAGACTCTGAAACTGACCGCCGTGCAACTTCACGGCGATGAGAGCCAGGCCTATATCGATGAACTGCGCGCAACGCTGCCGGAAACAGTGCAGATCTGGAAAGCGCTGAGCGTCAAAGAAACATTGCCCGCGCGCAACCTGAACCACGTGGATCGTTACGTGCTCGACAACGGCAAAGGCGGCACCGGTTATCGTTTCGACTGGAGTAAACTGGCCGGTCACGATCTCAGCAATACGTTACTCGCCGGTGGCCTGAGCGCAGATAACTGCGTCGAAGCTGCACAACTCGGTTGTGCAGGGCTGGATTTCAACTCCGGTGTTGAAAGCGAGCCGGGCATCAAAGATGCCGAAAAAATTACCGCCGTATTCCAGACATTGCGGGCGTACTAAGCCGCACGCAATGACGCAAAAATTGACAGACAGGACGGAATAACATGACTTTACTTAATCCCTACTTCGGCGAATTTGGCGGCCAGTATGTTCCGCAAATTCTGATGCCTGCGCTGGTCCAGCTGGAAGAAGCCTTTGTCAGCGCACAGCGCGACCCTGAGTTTCAGGCTGAATTTATTGATTTGCTGAAAAACTACGCAGGTCGCCCGACGGCGCTGACACTGTGCAAAAACCTCACCGCCGGTACTAAAACCAAGCTGTATCTTAAGCGTGAAGATTTGCTGCACGGCGGCGCGCATAAGACTAACCAGGTGTTGGGTCAGGCATTGCTGGCAAAACGCATGGGCAAAACAGAAATCATTGCTGAAACCGGTGCCGGCCAGCACGGTGTGGCATCGGCTCTGGCCTGCGCCCTGCTCGGTCTGAAATGCCGCATTTATATGGGTGCCAAAGACATTGAGCGTCAGTCGCCAAACGTGTTCCGTATGCGCCTGATGGGTGCGGAAGTGATCCCGGTACACAGCGGTTCATCCACGCTGAAAGATGCCTGTAATGAGGCACTGCGTGACTGGTCAGGCAGCTATGAAACAGCACACTACATGCTGGGCACCGCAGCAGGTCCGCATCCGTATCCGACTATCGTGCGCGAATTCCAGCGCATGATCGGCGAAGAAACCAAATCCCAGATGCAGGAACGCGAAGGCTGTCTGCCGGATGCGGTGATTGCCTGCGTCGGTGGCGGTTCCAATGCCATTGGCATGTTTGCCGATTTCATCGACGACACCAGCGTGAAACTGATTGGGGTTGAACCGGGTGGTCTGGGTATCGAAACCGGACAACACGGCGCGCCGCTTAAACACGGTCACGTCGGCATTTATTTCGGCATGAAAGCGCCAATGATGCAGACGTCTGAAGGTCAGATTGAAGAGTCCTACTCGATTTCAGCCGGTCTGGATTTCCCGTCTGTCGGCCCGCAACACGCCTTCCTCAACAGTATCGGCCGTGCAGAATATGTGTCGATTACCGATGATGAAGCGCTGGATGCCTTTAAAGAATTGTCCCGTCATGAAGGGATTATTCCTGCGCTGGAATCCTCACACGCGCTGGCTTATGCGTTGAAACTGATCAAGGAAACGCCAGAGAAAGAACAAATCCTGGTCGTGAATTTGTCAGGTCGCGGCGACAAAGACATTTTCACCGTACACGACATCCTGACTGCCCGGGGAGAAATTTAATGGAACGTTATCAGCAATTATTCAAGCGTCTGGAAAGCAAAAAAGAAGGTGCATTTGTTCCTTTCGTTACGCTGGGCGATCCGGGCGTTGAGCTTTCCCTGTCCATCATCGACACGCTGATTGAAGCGGGTGCGGATGCGCTGGAACTGGGGATCCCGTTCTCTGACCCGCTGGCTGACGGCCCGACGATTCAGAATGCTAACCTGCGCGCTTTCGCAGCGGGTGTGACACCGACGCAGTGTTTCAATATGCTCGCACGCATCCGTGAAAAGCACCCGGACATTCCGATTGGCCTGCTGATGTACGCCAATCTGGTGTTCCACAACGGTATCGAAACCTTCTATCAGCGTTGCGCTGAAGTGGGCGTCGATTCTGTGCTGGTGGCCGATGTGCCGTTTGAAGAATCCACGCCGTTCCGCGCCGCTGCATTGCGACACGGTATTGCGCCAATTTTCATCTGCCCGCCAAATGCGTCGGATGACTTGCTGCGTGAGATTTCTTCTCATGGTCGCGGCTACACCTATTTGCTGTCCCGCGCTGGCGTTACCGGTACGGAGAAGCGCGCGCTGACGCCGCTGAATCACATGGTTGATAAGTTGCGGGAATACAATGCCGCGCCACCATTGCAGGGCTTTGGTATTTCTGAACCTTCACAGGTGAAAGAAACGCTGGCCGCAGGCGCAGCCGGTGCGATTTCCGGTTCAGCGACAGTGCGTATCATCGAAAACAACCAGCATCAGCCTTCTGAAATGCTGGCTCAGCTTTCCCGCTTTGTCAGTGAAATGAAGGCCGCAACCCGCGCATAACCTTCTCTAAAACAGAACCTCAGTCATACAGTGACTAAGGTTCTGTTTCTTTTAATTTCTTACTTTTTTTTACCCCGCTTAATTTGTATTACCCATTTCAATAATCCAAACTAAAATTACTCTGCAGATCAATGATACTGTACGTGAGAGAGATATCATCTGCTCAGTTAAACGTTTGTTTCTTTTGGTTTTATAACAAATCATGGAGAGTTATTTTATGAAGCTATTCAAAACATTGTCCGCATTCTGCATGGCAGCCGTTGTGGTCATGGCCGTTGCCGCTTGTGCACCGACTAAAAAATCAGAAGGAACCGGTGGTTACATCGATGACACTGTTGTCACAACAAAAGTAAAATCAGCCCTGCTGGCCGATAAAACGATTAAATCCACTGAGATTAGCGTCGAGACCTTTAAAGGCCGCGTGCAGTTAAGTGGTTTTGTGACGTCAACAGCGGATGCAAACCGTGCGGTAGAAGTGACGCGTGGCGTTGCAGGTGTACGTTCGATTGAAAATGATATGCGGGTGAAATAAGCCAGCAAATGCGGTAAACTGAAAAGCGAAGAGGCGCCGAAGCGCCTCTTTTTTTTTGTGTTTTTTTCTTTAAAATCAGAAACGATAGCCGACGCCAAACATAAAGACCCACGGATCGATCCGGGTGTTGATGTTTTGCTGCTCACCACCGGCTTTGAATTTAACTTCCGTATCAATATCCATCCACCACACAGACATGTTGATTAACCAGTTGTCGTCCAGGTTGTAATCCAGACCCGCCTGCGTTGCCACGCCCCATGAATCTTTGACGCTTAAATCAGACAGCCCGGCATCACGCCCGGTCTGGTTGAAATCCGTGTCATAGAACGTGGTGTAGTTGATACCCACACCGAGGTAAGGACGCAATTTGTCCTGTCTGTCACCGAAGTAATACTGCGCCATCAATGAGGGCGGCAACTGCTTCACTTCTGCGATTGTCCCGGTACTTTGCAAACCGACTTTGTGCTGGAACGGCGTCGCGGCCAGCAACTCCATGCCGATATTGTCGGTGAACATGTAGCCCAGCGTTAAGCCCATCTGGGTATTGTTGTTGATATTAAATGACCCCAGACCCAGCACGTTATCCGAACCTTCTGTCGGACGTACCGTGGCTGTACCTACGCGAAAAATCACATCCCCTGCCTGATGTGCGCTCGCGACTGCCGGAAATGCCGCTGCTGCGACTAATGCCCAATATGCTGCTTTCATTGTCCCTTCCCTTTGTGTGGATTATTTATCAACCGCGCGAATGATACCTACTCTTTGGTATGGTTTGATCAATGCGAGATCACATCTTTAAAACAAAAAGTAAGAAAATGCATCTTCCGCAAAGCGATCTAAATCTATAAAAACAAAGGAATTGATCTACATCAAAAATGAGGGGATTTTGTAGATTTGTTAACAGGTATAATTTCAGTTGCTAAAAAAATAGCGTTGCGAAATTTGCATACACAAGTTGGTTTTAAAATGGTGCCGTGCGCTGAATACGAATTTACTGGCGATTGTTCTCAGTCACCTCAGCGACGTTTACGCAGAGATTCATCAGGCAGACTGACAGGAAATCAGCGCAAAACTATCGGCGGAGTATATTTAAAGGGTACAATCGCCGCCTTATTGATTTTTGCTTTTTGCCAAGGAGCGTCCATGTCTATCACGGCCAGTACGTTGTACCGTGACAGTTATAATTTTATGCGTAATCAGATGAGTAGCGTTTTGGCGCTCTCGGTTCTGGCCGCATTGATTACCGTCATATTGAGCTGGGTTTTAAGTCCTTCCGCTGAGCAGATCGATGCTATCGGCCAACTGATGAGCAACATGACCGGCATGAGCGTCGGCGATATGATGGGTTATATCGAACAACAGATTACTCCGGAGCAGCAAAGCGCTATTTTCCGCTATAGCCTGGCAGCACTGTTTTCCACCCTGGCTGGTAACGTCATTCTGGTCGGCGGCGTATTAACGCTCATTCAGCTGGTTTCTCAGGGTGTACGCGCCAGTGTCGTTCAGGTGATGACCGCTTCCCTGCCGGTTCTGCCGCGTCTGGCTATTTTGCTCTTCATTTACAGCGTGATGTTCCGTATCGGGCTGGCACTGCTGTTTGTTCCTGCTTTCCTGATTGCGATTGCATGGGCGTTATCCCCGGTTATCGCGTGCAAAGAGAACACGGGTGCCTTCAAAGCGATGCGCCTGAGTACACGTCTGGCCTTCTCAAATGTACGTCTTGTGGCACCGGCTGTGATGTTGTGGATTGTGGCACAAGTGGTTCTGATGCTGTTTGTCGGCGTTCTGAGCGCACTCAATCCGATGATTGGCGCCGTTATTCTCGGCGCAGTCAGCAATATCATCAGTGCATTTATGCTCATTTATCTGTTCCGTCTTTACATGAAATTACATGCATAATATAGACATACGTTTTTAAGGGGCGCTCCGGCGCCCTTTTCTTTTGTCCGTGAAATGATTCCGGTATAGTCATCCCATACATAAAACATGGAATGAAGTATGAAGCAGCTCCTCGATTTTCTTCCCCTGATTGTCTTTTTTGTGGTTTATAAGCTTTACGACATCTTTGTCGCATCAGGCGCGTTAATCGCTGCCACCGCGTTAGCGTTAGTGATCACCTGGATTCTGTACCGTAAAATCGAGAAGATGACGTTAATCACCTTCGCGATGGTGGCGGTTTTCGGCACCCTGACCCTGGTTTTCCATAATGATGAATTCATTAAATGGAAAGTGACCGTGATTTACGTCCTGTTCTCCGGCGCATTGCTGATCAGTCAGCTGGTGCTGAAAAAGCCGTTAATCCAGCGTATGTTGGGTAAAGAGCTGACATTGCCGGATCACGTGTGGAATAAACTGAACATCAGCTGGGCGATCTTTTTCCTGCTGTGCGGCCTGGCGAACATCTATGTCGCCTTCTGGTTGCCACAGAATATTTGGGTCAACTTCAAGGTCTTTGGCCTGACAGCCCTGACGCTGGTATTTACGCTGTTAAGTGGTATCTATATTTACCGGCATATGCCGGATGATGAAAAAAAATAAGCATTTTTTTGCACAGGCCTTTCTTTGAAAGGCCTTAATCTTTTGACAGTGTGAAGCCCAATACATGAACGAAAAACATAGCTTACCCAATGGTGAAATGGTGTTGCGTACGCTGGCTATGCCCGCTGACACCAATGCAAACGGTGATATTTTTGGCGGCTGGCTGATGTCACAGATGGACATGGGCGGTGCGATCCAGGCGAAGGAAATCGCTAAAGGTCGCGTCGTGACGGTTCGCGTTGATGGCATGACATTCCTCAAGCCGGTCGCGGTCGGTGATGTGGTGTGCTGTTATGCCCGTTGTATCCGTACCGGCAACAGCTCGATTACCATCAATGTTGAAGTCTGGGTGAAGAAAGTCTCTTCTGAGCCTATCGGACAGCGTTACAGAGCCACTGAAGCGGTCTTTACCTATGTCGCCGTGGATGACGAAGGCAAATCACGTCAGTTGCCGGATGGACGCAGTAATTTCAGCGTTGATTCAGACGGTGTTTCTCAGGACTGAGTGATTTCCTTAAACGCTGAAAAACGAAAAGGTCGCCTTGAGGGGCGACCTTTTTTATTGTGCTGAACGTCAGAATCCGCAGCAGGTGTTACTCCACACTGCTGCCGCCTTTGATTTTGAACACCAGATTAACAATCAGGTTGCTCGCCGCTTTAGGCTCATAACGCCATTTGTTCATCGCCTGCTTCACTTCACGCTCAAACATGTTGCGTGGTTCGGCTGACAACACGCGGATATTCTGCACGCGACCGTCGCTGTCTACATCAAACTGCACACGTACACGACCTTCGATACGCAGGGCCAAAGCACGTGCCGGATAACCAGGCTGCCCGCGTTGCAGCGGACGTGGCCCGCTGTCACTTTTTGCATTGGTTGACGCTGGCGGCTGACTGAACGGTTTGTTTACCGGCTGATTGCTGGTCACCGGCGCGGTTTGCGCGGTTTGCACCGTTTGCGTCGGTTTTTCTACCGGACGTTCAACAGGCTTAACCTTCGGTTTCACCACGGGTTTTTTAACCGGCTTCGGTTTGGGTTTCGGTGGTTCAGGGATCACCACGGCTTCTGGCGGAGGTGGCGGCTCAGGCACCACTTCCGGCTCAGGCTCGGGTTCAGGTGGCGTCGGTTCAGCCTGAGGCGGCGGCGGAGGTGGCGCAAAGTCAGCGGGATTGACCATCGTCACACTCATCACCTTTTGTTCCTGCGTCGGCAATTTGATCGACTCACCGACTGTCATATACAAAACGCCGGCGATAACAGCGACATGCAAACTGACAGCAAGCGCAACCGGAATCGTAACCTTGCGGATAAATCTAAACTTTTTTAGCGGCATAATGATTCATTTTCCCCGTGAAGCCGCAAGTTTAAATGTAAATAGCAATCATATTCAACACCGAGATGACAACTATTCTCAAATAACCTTTGCTTTGATCCTACGCAAAGCACTTTCCCCGGACTTCAGGTTTAGCTATGTTAATTCTACAAAACGCTCTGGCAGCGCCTGAATGCTGCAAATCGCTCTATAAAACCCAATTAAAGGTGACTCATGCTTTACGTTATTTATTCTGAAGATGTTTCGGATTCACTGGAGAAACGTGCCGCTGCCCGCCCTGCGCACATCGAACGCCTGAAAAAATTGCAGGAGCAAGGCCGCGTATTGATCGGCGGCCCGACTCCGGCCATCGACAGTGAAGATCCGGGCGCTGCCGGAATGACCGGCTCCGTACTGATTGTTGAATTTGAAACGCTCGATGACGCCAAAGTGTGGGCCGATGCAGACCCTTATGTCGCCGCAGGCGTCTATAAATCAGTCACCGTCAAACCGTTCAAACGCGTATTCTGATATTTCTCGGGCAGTCTTCGGGCTGCCCGTCGTTCCCTGTGCCCTGTCCTCTCTACTGCTTTAATCAACTTTACTTTTGCTTACGCCAGTTGATTGTCTAACTCTCCGGATAGCCAATAATTTACCTGCGCAATTTTTATCAAAAGCGAATGGAGAACCGGATATGCAATGTCCTGTATGCAAAGAAAGCCAGCTGGTGATGTCTGAACGTCAGGGGATCGAGATCGACTATTGCCCGGACTGTCGCGGCGTCTGGTTAGATCGCGGTGAGCTGGATAAAATCATCGAGAAGTCCGCCGCGCTACAACAGGCGGCACAGGTACAAGCTCCTCAGGAGCAACGGCCTCAGCCTGTACGTTATGACGAGCGCGACCGCCGGGACGACACTCGCCATCATGGCAATTACGATAACCGGGGTCATTACTCGTCGCATAAGCCGTATAAAAAGAAGAGTTTTCTTTCTGAGTTGTTCGACTAATTTCTGCCCGCTAAAAACTCACGCGTCATGACTAATGCGTCATGGCGCGATTTCCCCGAATGTCGTCACATTGCTTTCATCGCTTCTGTGTTAGGATGCCTACCCCTGCCCACGAGGTACGTCCTATGTCATTCTTCGACGGATTGAAGTTTCTAACCAGTACGACCACGAAGGTCACATGCCCTGAATGTGGTTACGTTTCAGAACAGATGACTGCAAAAGTACGCAAAAACTCGACGCTGGTTTGCAAAAAATGTGGCGCGCTGTTTCAGCCTAAATCCCGCTAATCAGGAATTCCATTCGTAATTTACGGCATATAATGACAATCGCTGGTGCTGCTGATGGTGGATCTGGCGAATGCGGTAGATGTGACGATAACGTCTTGACTGACCTTCCAGCCAGCGGCTTCTGCGGCGCTGAGTCTGGCGTAGCATACGCCACCGGCCAACTTCATTTTTACTGCGTTTCATTCACTTGTGTCCCGTGATGCCCGTCACTGCTTCTTTAACGGAAGAGTTTCTTTTACAGAAAGTGTCTTAAGCGGAAAAAACTGCGGAGGTCATTATAGGCCGATGACGTTGTGATCCAAGTCTTGTTTTTTCCTTCTTCCCCGTTATCGTCTAACCTTGATGTCAGAGCAGTGACATTTTTATTGAGCGGATACAGATTTAAGAGGTAGCTGATTGATTGCTGGGATAAAGTTAGTTAAAAGAATGCCCCTTTCACGTACACTCACGCCGATGGCTTGCGAACAGGATTTTTCGCCTTTATGACAACATTTTATACGGTAATCAGCGGACTTCTGGTTTTCGGTTACTGGTTACTGATTGCCGGCGTCACCCTGCGTATTCTGATGAAACGCCGGGCGGTTCCTTCCGCAATGGCATGGCTGCTGATCATCTACATCATTCCTCTGGTCGGCATCATTGCCTATCTTTCGTTTGGTGAATTGCATTTAGGCAAACGACGCGCAGAGCGTGCTAAAGCCATGTGGCCTTCCACGGCGCGCTGGCTGAATGATCTCAAAGACTGCAAACGTATTTTCGCGACAGAAAACAGTGAAATTGCGGCGTCTCTTTTCCAGCTTTGTGAACGCCGTCAGGGCATTGCGGGCGTCAAAGGCAACCAGCTGCAACTGCTGACCACCAGTGACGACGTGCTGAAAGCCATGATGCGCGATATTGAACTGGCCCGCAGCAACATCGAAATGGTGTTCTATATCTGGCAGCCTGGCGGTCTGGTGGATCAGGTCGCTGAGTCCCTGATGGCCGCATCACGCCGTGGTATTCATTGCCGTCTGATGCTCGACTCCGCAGGCAGCGTGGCCTTCTTCCGCAGCCCTTATCCCGCCATGATGCGCAACGCCGGTATCGAAGTGGTCGAAGCGTTACAGGTGAATTTATTCCGTGTATTCCTGCGCCGTATGGATTTGCGCCAGCACCGTAAAGTGGTGCTGATCGACAACTATGTCGCGTATACCGGCAGTATGAATATGGTCGATCCGCGTTTCTTCAAGCAGGATGCTGGCGTCGGTCAGTGGGTGGACCTGATGGCGCGTATGGAAGGCCCGGTCGCCACGACCATGGGCATTGTGTATTCCTGCGACTGGGAGATTGAGACCGGCAAACGCATTCTGCCACCGGAACCGGATCTGAATCAGATGCCGTTCGAGCAGGAAAGCGGCCATACCATTCAGGTGATCGCCTCCGGTCCGGGCTTCCCGGAAGATATGATCCACCAGGCGCTGCTGACCGCAACGTATTCCGCCCGCGAACAGCTGGTGATGACGACACCTTATCTGGTGCCAAGTGATGACCTGCTGCATGCCATTTGTACGGCAGCTCAGCGCGGAGTCGATGTCAGTATCATTCTGCCCATGAAGAACGATTCAATGATGGTCGACTGGGCCAGTAAAGCCTTCTTTGGCGAGTTGCTGGAAGCGGGTGTAAAGATTTATCAGTTCGAAGATGGCCTGCTGCATACCAAAAGTATTCTGGTCGACGGTCAGCTCAGTCTGGTTGGTACCGTGAATCTCGATATGCGCAGCCTGTGGCTGAATTTTGAAATAACGCTGGTCATTGATGACGCCGGATTCGGTGACGATCTGGGTCGTGTGCAGGAAGATTACATTGCCCGTTCGCATCTGCTGGATGTCGAAGCCTGGCTTAAGCGGCCTTTCTGGCATCGCATCGTTGAACGTTTGTTCTACTTTTTCAGTCCGCTGCTGTAAAAGCCGCGTCAGGCATGATGTAATACGCTCAGTACCGGCTGGTTTCAGCCTGAACACACTTATTTGTAAACGAGAATGATATGGACCTGAATAATCGCCTGACCGAAGACGAAACGCTTGAACAAGCCTACGACATCTTTCTGGAACTGGCCGGAGATAATCTGGATCCAGCGGATATCCTGATCTTCAATCTGCAATTTGAAGAACGCGGCGGCGCTGAATTATATGATCCCGCAGAAGACTGGGTTGAGCATGTGGATTACGATCTGAATCCTGACTTCTTCGCGGAAGTGGTGATTGGTCTGGCTGACGCTGAAGATCAGCCGATTAATGATATCTTTGCCCGTGTCCTGTTGTGCCGTGAGAAAGATCATAAGCTCTGTCATATCCTCTGGAAGGAGTGATTTAGGAGAGGCGCTTAACAGAAAAGAAAAACCTGCCATTGGCAGGTTTTTTTATGCTTTCCGTCTGAGAGTATGTATCAGAGCGGATCGACTTTCAGGCAGGATACCGCATGGCGGAAGCTGCCTTCCAGCAACGGACGGGTGATCGCACATTCAGGCCCGGCAATCGGGCAGCGGGTACGGAATACGCAGCCTGATGGCGGATTGATCGGCGAAGGTAACTCCCCTTCCAGCAACTGAATGGTCTTGTTGCGCTCTTTATCAGGATCCGGCACGGGCACCGCAGACATCAGGGCACGGGTATATGGATGCTGAGGATTGTTGTACACCTCATCATAAGTTCCCAGTTCGACCGCATGTCCCAGATACATCACCAAGACACGGTCAGAAATGTGCTTCACCACTGCCAGATCGTGCGCGATGAAAATCAGCGACAAGCCCATTTCGCGCTGCAACTGTTGCAACAAGTTAACAACCTGCGCCTGAATAGAAACGTCCAGAGCAGAAACCGGTTCATCACAGATAATCAGTTTCGGTTCAAGGATCAGGGCGCGGGCAATACCGATACGCTGACACTGACCGCCGGAGAATTCGTGCGGGTAACGGTTAATCAGGTTAGGCAGCAGCCCGACCTTTAACATCATTGCCTTCACTTTCTCTTTGACCTCAGCACGAGGCATTTTCGGATTATAGGTTTTCAGCGGCTCGGCAATAATTTCGCCGATAGTCATACGCGGGTTCAAAGACGCCAGCGGATCCTGGAAAATCATCTGAATATCGCTGCGGGTCTGGCGCCACTCATTATCAGACATATTGAGCAGATCTTTGCCTAACCAGGCTACGCGGCCATCGGTCGCTTTTACCAGACCGATCAGCGCACGGGCGAAAGTCGACTTACCGCAACCGGATTCACCTACAACACCCAGAGTTTCACCTTCATACAGGCGCAGCGTGACACCATCAACCGCTTTCAGGGTTTTTGATGGCTGCCAGAACCACTGTTTGCCGTCTTTGATATCGAAATGGACTTTGAGATCCGCCACTTCAAGCAGGACCTTTTTCTCAGGTGCGTTTGTGTTCATTGCCGCGCTGTTCATTACTGTATTGTCAGTCATACCAGTTCCTCCAGCGGCTTATAGCAGGCACGCAGGCGACCATCACCGAAACGCTCAAGCGGCGGAGCCGAGGAGCAGATATCCATCGCATGCGGGCAGCGAGGCTGGAAAGGACAACCTTTTGGCAGGCGCAACAAGTTTGGCGGATTGCCGGGAATGGTGAGCATCGCCCCGCCCTCGGCATCCAGACGCGGAACCGCGTTCAGCAGGCCGATAGAATACGGATGACACGGATCGTAGAACACATCGCGCGCACGACCATATTCCATGGTACGGCCAGCATACATCACCAGCACTTTATCGCAGATACCGGCAACAACGCCCAGATCATGGGTAATCATGATGATGGCGGTGTTGAACTCGGCTTTCAGCTCATTAAGTAACGTCATGATCTGCGCCTGAACAGTAACGTCCAGTGCGGTCGTTGGTTCATCAGCAATCAGCAATTTTGGACGGCACAATAAGGCCATCGCGATCATTACACGCTGGCGCATACCGCCGGAAAACTCATGCGGGAACATTTTCATACGCTTGCGGGCTTCCGGCATTTTCACCGCGTCCAGCATGCGTACAGATTCTTCAAACGCTTCACGACTGCTCATTTTTTTATGCAGGATCAGGACTTCCATCAGCTGCTCACCCACGCGCATGTACGGGTTGAGGGAGGTCATCGGATCCTGGAAAATCATCGATATCTGTTCTGCACGAAGCTTGTTGAGCTGCTGTTGCGGCAGGTTCAGAATTTCGCGGCCATTAAATTTCGCAGAACCGCCAATGCGACCGTTGCTGGCCAGCAGCCCCATCAGGGCAAATGCAGTCTGTGATTTACCGGAGCCTGATTCGCCCACGATGCCCAGCGTTTCACCGGCACGTAAGTCAAAGTTCAGGTCATTTACCGCGGTCACGTCACCGTCAGGCGTCTCGAAAGTCACGCGCAGGTCTTGCACATCCAGCAGGATCGGAGGTGCTTTGCCGTCAACCGCAGCGGGCGATGCAAAAGTGGAATGTTCAATGGTGCTCATGGTTGCACTCCTTAACGATCTTTCGGGTCGAGGGCATCACGCAAGCCATCGCCGATAAAATTGAAACAAAACAGAGTTACAACCAGGAAGCCTGCCGGGAACAGCAGTAACCAAGGTGAAACTTCCATCGAGTTGGCGCCATCACTTAACAACGCGCCCCAACTGCTCAGCGGCTCCTGCGTCCCTAAGCCGAGGAAGCTCAGGAAGGATTCGAACAGGATCATGCTGGGTACCAGCAGCGATGCGTACACCACTACGACACCCAGTACGTTCGGAACAATGTGACGCAACACGATATTGCGCGTATTCACACCGCTCACCAGCGCCGCTTCGATGAATTCTTTACGTTTCAGGCTAAGGGTCTGACCACGCACGATACGCGCCATGTCCAGCCAGGACACCATCCCGATCGCCACGAAGATCAGCAGGATGTTTTGTCCGAAGAAGGTCACCAGCAGAATGACGAAGAACATGAACGGGAAGGAGTTGAGGATTTCCAGCAGACGCATCATCGCGGAGTCAATTTTACCGCCCAGATAACCGGACAATGACCCGTAAAGCGTACCGAGGATCACTGCAACCAGCGCTGCCGCCACGCCAACCATCAGGGAAATACGCCCGCCGATCGCCACGCGCACCAGCAAATCACGGCCTGAAGAATCTGTACCGAAGAAGTGATGGGAAGCCATATCAGGGGCGGCTGACATCATATTCCAGTCAGTATCATCGTAGGCAAACTGCGATAACATTGGCGCGAAAGTCACAAACAAGGCGATGAACGCGAGGACGATCAGGCTGGTCACCGCGGCACGGTTGTGCATAAAGCGGCGTCGCGCATCCTGCCACAAACTGCGGCCTTCAACTTCCAGTTTCTCGCTGAAGTTTTCGACGACGTCGCTATTTTTCTTACTTAACATCATTGACGTACTCCGGCATTAATAACGGATTTTCGGGTCGATGACGGCATAAAGCACGTCGACGATCGCATTGAACAAAATAGTCAATGCGCCCACTAAAATGGTCAGGCTCAGAACCAGTGAATAGTCACGGTTTAATGCACCGTTAACAAACAGCTGGCCAATACCTGGCAATCCGAAAATGCTCTCGATGACCATCGAACCGGTGATGATACCCACGAAGGCCGGTCCCA
Source organism: Rahnella sp. PAMC25617 (assembly GCF_050606005.1). Lineage (NCBI taxonomy): Bacteria > Pseudomonadati > Pseudomonadota > Gammaproteobacteria > Enterobacterales > Yersiniaceae > Rahnella > Rahnella sp. PAMC25617. The sequence goes on along the minus strand of NZ_JBOCUM010000002.1, from coordinate 47,377 downwards.
TGTAGGACAATACCGGCAGCAACGCGGGTTTCAGTGCGTGACGCAAAATGATGCGGCGCAGTGGCAAACCTTTGGCACGTGCTGTACGGATAAAGTTGGAATGCAGAATTTCGATCATTGAGCCACGGGTGATACGCGCGATACTGGCGATATACGCCAGAGACAGCGCCACCATTGGCAAGATCATATATTTTGCGCCACCGCCGTTCCAGCCACCACCAGGCAGCCATTTCAGCGTAATCGCAAATATCAGCACCAGTAACGGCGCCACCACGAAACTGGGTATGACCACCCCGGTCATCGCTATGCCCATTACCGTGTAATCCCATTTGGTATTTTGGTTCAGGGCAGCAATAACGCCCGCACTCACACCAAACACAATCGCCATGATAAATGCCGCCAGACCGAGTTTCGCTGAAACCGGGAACGAGGCCGCGACCAGATCATTAACGGTATAGTCTTTATATTTGAACGACGGGCCGAAATCGCCTTTCGCCAGCTGTTCTAAATAGTGGAAGTACTGCTTATACATAGGGTCATTGAGGTGATATTTGGCCTCAATGTTTGCCATCACTTCTGGCGGGAGATTACGCTCACCCGTAAAAGGGCTGCCCGGTGCGAGACGCATCATAAAAAATGAAATGGTGATCAGAATGAATAGCGTCGGAATCGCTTCCAGACAGCGGCGTAAAATAAACTTTAACATTGCCCGTACCTGTTTCTAAGCCTGTCACTACAGCTTTATAGTTTTGGCTTGTTCACGGCGACCATCAAATGATCGTCGCCGTGGTGGCTCTTTGTTTTCATCCCGAAATCCGGAATAAAAACATTACCTTCATCAAAATAGGATGAGCAAGGCAGCTCGGGGATGCCTTGCTCTGATATCCGTGACTTAGTGTTTGATGATGTACAAGTCTTTCACGTAGACGTTGTCCTGCGGATCTTTACCGGTGTAACCGCCAACGTATGGTTTCACCAGACGCGCGTTCACGTAGTAATAAACAGGAACAATGGCAGAGTCTTTATCCAGCTGGGTTTCTGCTTTCTGATACAGCGCCGCACGCTCTTCATCAGTTTTCACTGTCAGAGTATCCGCGATGTCTTTATCAAACGCCGGGCTCTTATAGTGAGCGGTGTTGTTGCTGCTGTCAGACAGCATGGTGTTCAGGAAGGAAGAAGGTTCGTTGTAGTCAGAACACCAGCCAGCACGTGCCACATCGAAGTTGCCCTGATGACGGCTGTCCAGGAAGGTTTTCCATTCCTGGTTAACGAGTTTCACGTCAACACCCAGGTTTTTCTTCCAGATAGCGGCGGCAGCGATAGCCAGTTTCTTGTGCAGATCCGACGTGTTGTACAACAGATCGAAAGTCAGAGGTTTAGCAGAGGTGTAACCTGCTTCGGCCAGCAGTTTTTTAGCCTGCTCGTTACGTTGTTCCTGAGTCTCTTTGAACCAGGCTGGCGGAGTCAGTTTCGCACCATCGGTATAAGGTGGGGTGTAACCGTAAGCTGGCAGGTCGCCCTGTGCTTTCACTTTGTTCACGATGATATCGCGATCCAGGCCCAGTTTCAGTGCTTCACGAACGCGTGAATCAGTGAACGGCGCTTTCTGGTTGTTGATTTCGTAGTAATAAGTACACAGGTACGGGTCAACGTGAACTTCGGTTGGGATTTCTTTCTTCAGTTTCTGGAACAGTTCGATCGGCATGTTGTTGTAAGTCATGTCGATTTCGCCACTGCGGTAGCGGTTAACGTCAGTTACTTCCGAAGAAATTGGCAGGTAAGTTACCTGGTTGATCACAGTTTTTGCGTTATCCCAGTAAGTCGGGCTGCGTTCCAGGACAATACGTTCGTTGACGGTCCAGGCTTTCAGTTTGTATGCGCCGTTGCTCACGTAGTTTTCTGGCTGGGTCCATTTGTCGCCAAACTTCTCAACAACACTTTTGTTTACCGGCTTCATCGCGGTGTGAGACAGCATTTTTACGAAATAAGGAACAGGTTCGGTCAGGGTCACTTGCAGGGTATGGTCGTCGATGGCTTTCACACCCAGAGTATCAGGGCTTTTCTTACCACTGATGATGTCATCAATGTTTTCGATATGACCGTATTGCAGGTAGCTTTCATAAGGAGATGCGGTTTTAGGATCTGCCAGACGCTGCCAGCTGTAAACGAAATCAGCGGCGGTCACAGGGTCACCGTTGGACCATTTAGCTTCAGGACGCAGGTGGAAGGTCCAGACTTTAAAATCTTTGTTTTCCCAGCTGGTTGCTACGCCAGGAATAACGCTGCCGTCTTTACTGTCGGTATTCACCAGGCCTTCGAGCAAATCACGGATAACGTTGGATTCTGGTACGCCTTCAACTTTATGTGGGTCGAGAGACTGAACTTCTGAGCCGTTGTTACGAACCAGTTCTTGTTTGGCTGCCAGAGTGACACCTGCTGGCACATTGGCTGCAAATGCATTATTCACTGACACCGCGCCAACCGCAGCCATAATGCAGGCAGCCAGCAGATTTTTTTTTGTGATGTTGGTCATTTTTATTCAACTCCAGTTTTTATTATGAACTTGCACGCCGGGGTGCAAGATAAACCCTTGCTGGGTCAACGGATCTCATGAGCAGGAACGAATTGCTCATGAAAAGCCCCATGTAGTTACCACCCGCAGATGGCTGTCCCCTACTACTGCATGTGTTACCTGGTAAGTCCGTTAAACCTCTGGCTGTTAATCGCCTTGCGGTTTCTGAGATCGTTAAGGATGATCTCCCTCCATTTGATTCACCCCGTGCGCGACAAAAAGAATTCTGTGGCGAACCAGGCAATCACATACTGTTATTCCTGCACTTAACAATATTATTTTCTTATTCACCCGACTTAGGGCGACAGAAAATCCTTCGCAGTTAAATGCGAGCCATCAAATTAATAAGAAGAAGATCTGAAGATTTGTTTAGCTGATCATGAAAATTCAGCATAAGGCGGTTTGATGTCGTCAACGTTATGCCCGGTTTTCTTTTTGCAGAAAACACATGAGGATAAATTTGCAGTAAGCATTGCGACACGACACTCTCCAAAAACAAATAAAATGGCTTCAATCTTTTTCGCACTAGCAAGAATCGTGCTCACCAGGAGCATTGCTCTAAACAAAAATCCATTTTTGAAGGCGATTTGAAAATTATCAGAACCCTGTTACGCGCGCCAATAAATTTTGCAAATTTGTTACGCAATTCTCTTTTACTCGTAACAGTCTTTACAACAGGTCAGTCAGGCAGAGAGCAGAAAACAGCATTAACTCGCTGATTTAAAGAATCTTTATGGCGAAATTACTCATCAAAGCCCTACCGGAGACTGTTCAAGAACTCGCCTGACACAATCAGTTAACATTGTTAGATTTATAAGAATAAACACCTGTTAACTGCTGTGTTAACACTAATAACATCTCGATACAGCCTGCACAAGCCTTACAGAATGATGTGGGCAAATTAACGTCAATACGGGCAATAAACGCCAGTAATTAGCGAATAATTAGCTAAGTTTATTTAAAGAAATGAGGACTTGGATTGAAAAGAGGAGTGAGACGAGGGTTTGCGCCACATTAGGGTGCAATCGCTCTGAATTAAGTCATTAGCTGCACTATAATAAGGCATTCGATTATAAGTGGAAGTGATAATTATCACGAAAACACCTGAGTATTTTCGTGATAATTCGGCCGCTAATTGATTAAAGAAGGCCCGGGAAAATCGCTTTTATACCTGTCACAATAAATTCAATGCCCAGTGACATCAGCAGCAATCCCATAATACGGGTGATGACGTTAATGCCGGTTTGCCCCAGCAGACGCACCAGTAAAGGTGCCGCCCTGAACAGCAGCCAGCAGCAGAAGGCGAAGAACATGATAGCAACAGTCAGACCCAGCAGGTTTGGCCAGCTGTGATAACGCGAACTCCAGACGATTGTTGAACTGATTGCACCGGGTCCTGCCATTAAAGGCAACGCCAGCGGAACTACACCGACGTTTTCGCGGATCGCTGTTTCTGACTTTTCCTGCTTGTTCTGTTTATCTTCCCCGAGCTTTCCGCTGATCATCGACATGGCGATAGTGACCACAAGGATCCCGCCGGCAATACGGAATGAATCAATGGAAATGCCAAACAGGTGCAAAATTGCATCGCCGAGGAACAGCGCAGTCGACAATATAATGGCAACAGACAGGTTGGCCGTCATATTGGTTTTGTTACGCCCTGCCGCCGCCTGATAGCTGGTCATGCTGATAAACACGGGCAAGATCCCCACAGGATTGACCAGTGCAAACAGCCCGACAAAGAATTTGATATAACCAGAAAAATCTAATAAAGATTGGCTCACGCAGAACTCCGCACAGTTACGCCGGTAGATGAAGGTTTTGATGGGCGCTAATGTACTGGAATCGCAGTAAAGGCGCCACGCCGTTTCATAGTTTTTATCACCAGATTTCCAAATAAAGGCAGTGGATAAGACTTTTGTTAAAAATCAGTTTTTTTATTGATAACTTTAGATACAAAACTGTATTATCCACGGGCTAATTTGATAATTATTCTCAATAAACTACTGCTGAAAGGTGTCAGCTTCGGTATTTAGTGATCCAGATCAAATTACGTCTGCCTACAAATAGGTAAGCTTTGTGCATAGTCACTCAACGGTAGTTTGCAGAACAAATATTCGTCAAGCCACGTTGAATGAGGAGTTATCTACTACCTTACGTGCTTCACTACTGGAAGCTCTTTAAGCAAATAAAGAGACAAAGACAACACCTTGAGAATCATAGAGTTAATTAGTTTCTCACGGTGACTGATAGCAGGTCTATACTAGTCTTTGGCAAGTTATTTACTAAAAGAGTTTAACTTTATCAGGAGAGCATCATGGCTGTAACAAATGTCGCTGAACTAAACGCACTCGTTGCGCGAGTCAAAAAGGCACAGCGCGAATATGCCAACTTCAGTCAGGAACAAGTAGATAAGATTTTCGCTGCCGCCGCTCTGGCTGCTGCCGATTCTCGTATTCTGCTCGCCAAACTGGCCGTTGAAGAATCCGGAATGGGTATTGTCGAAGACAAAGTGATCAAAAACCACTTCGCCTCCGAATATATCTACAATGCTTACAAAGACGAAAAAACCTGTGGCATCCTGGGCCAGGATGACACTTTCGGTACCATCACTATCGCTGAACCCATCGGCCTGATTTGCGGTATCGTCCCAACTACCAACCCCACTTCCACTGCGATTTTCAAAGCGCTTATCAGCCTGAAAACACGTAACGGTATTATCTTCTCTCCACACCCACGTGCTAAAAACGCGACTAACAAAGCGGCAGACATCGTTTTACAGGCTGCTATCGCTGCCGGTGCGCCAAAAGACATCATTGGCTGGATTGATGAACCAAGTGTAGAACTTTCTAACCAACTTATGCACCACCCGGATCTGAACCTGATTCTGGCAACCGGTGGTCCGGGCATGGTTAAAGCAGCCTACAGTTCCGGTAAGCCAGCAATCGGCGTGGGTGCAGGTAATACCCCGGTCGTTGTAGATGAAACTGCAGATATCAAACGTGTTGTTGCTTCCGTGCTGATGTCCAAAACCTTCGATAATGGCGTAATCTGTGCGTCTGAACAGTCCATCATCGTGGTTGATTCTGCTTATAACGCAGTTCGTGAACGTTTCGCATCGCACGGCGGCTACATGCTGCAAGGCAAAGAGCTGAAAGCTGTTTCAGATATCATTCTGAAAAATGGTGGCCTGAACGCGGCTATCGTAGGCCAGCCAGCGACTAAAATTGCCGAAATGGCCGGCATCAAAGTGCCAGCTCATACTAAAGTGTTAATTGGTGAAGTCAGCGTTGTTGACGAATCAGAACCATTTGCACACGAAAAACTGTCCCCTACCCTCGCGATGTACCGTGCTAAGAACTTCGAAGACGCGGTTGCTAAAGCTGAGAAACTGGTAGAAATGGGCGGTATCGGCCATACCTCTTGCCTGTATACAGACCAGGACAACCAACCAGAACGTGTGAACTATTTTGGCAACAAAATGAAAACCGCACGTATCCTGATCAACACCCCGGCTTCTCAGGGTGGTATCGGTGACCTGTACAACTTCAAACTTGCTCCTTCTCTGACGCTGGGTTGCGGTTCATGGGGTGGTAACTCCATCTCTGAAAACGTCGGTCCTAAACACTTGATCAACAAGAAAACTGTAGCGAAGCGAGCAGAAAACATGTTGTGGCATAAACTTCCAAAATCTATTTACTTCCGTCGTGGCTCACTGCCAATCGCACTGGAAGAAGTGGCTACTGATGGAGCAAAACGCGCATTCATCGTCACTGACCGTTTCCTGTTCAATAACGGCTATGCAGATCAGATTACCAGCGTTCTGAAAAGCCACGGCATTGAAACAGAAGTGTTCTTTGAAGTAGAGGCTGACCCAACGCTGAGCATTGTTCGTAAAGGTGCTGAGCAAATGAACTCCTTCAAACCAGACGTCATTATCGCGCTGGGTGGTGGTTCACCGATGGACGCCGCTAAAATCATGTGGGTTCTGTACGAACATCCGGACACTCAGTTCGAAGATTTGGCGCTGCGCTTTATGGATATTCGTAAACGTATCTACAAATTCCCGAAAATGGGCGTGAAAGCGAAAATGATCGCCGTCACCACCACTTCCGGTACTGGTTCAGAAGTGACTCCGTTTGCGGTTGTTACCGATGATGCAACTGGTCAGAAATATCCACTGGCTGACTATGCGCTGACACCTGATATGGCTATCGTTGATGCTAATCTGGTGATGAACATGCCTAAATCACTGTGTGCTTTCGGTGGTCTGGATGCTGTGACTCACGCACTGGAAGCTTACGTTTCTGTACTGGCTAACGAATATTCCGACGGTCAGGCTCTGCAGGCACTGAAACTGCTGAAAGAAAACCTGCCAGCCAGCTACAACGAAGGGGCTAAAAATCCGGTAGCACGTGAGCGTGTTCACAATGCGGCAACTATTGCGGGTATCGCGTTCGCTAACGCCTTCCTTGGGGTTTGTCACTCAATGGCCCATAAACTGGGTTCAGAGTTCCATATTCCACACGGTCTGGCTAACGCAATGCTGATTTCTAACGTCATCCGCTACAACGCCAATGACAACCCAACTAAACAGACTGCTTTCAGTCAGTATGACCGCCCACAAGCGCGTCGTCGCTACGCAGAAGTGGCTGACCATTTAGGTCTGAGCGCTGCCGGTGACCGTACTGCACAGAAAATTCAGAAACTGCTGACCTGGTTGGATGAAATCAAAGCGGAGCTGGGTATCCCAACCTCTATCCGTGAAGCAGGCGTTCAGGAAGCTGACTTCCTGGCGAAAGTAGACAAACTGTCTGAAGATGCGTTCGATGACCAGTGTACCGGTGCTAACCCACGTTACCCGCTGATCTCTGAACTGAAACAGATTCTGATGGATACTTTCTACGGCCGCGAATTCAGCGAAGAAGAGGCAGCAGAAGTTGTTGTTGCTGCTCCTAAAGCTGAAAAGAAAACCAGCAAAAAATAATCTGCTGAGTTTCTGATAGCTAAAATCAGAAAGTAAAAACCCGCTGAAAAGCGGGTTTTTTTATGGATTCAGGATAAATGAGGGAAAATTTGAGAATGGCTTTGAAGATAAAAGCCAAAAACCCTCTGTAAATACTTTGCAGATTTACTCTGGTTTAGCTTCGACCGTGGTATCAAACGCCGCCATGGCTTCTTTGTAGTGCTTACGGCAGACAGATACATAGCTTTCGTCACCGCCTATAACGACCTGTGCGCCATCATGCAGGGCGTTACCCTTCTCATCCAGCCTCAGGTTACGGTTAGCCTTACGCCCGCAGTGACAAATGGTTTTCAGCTCAACCAGTTTATCCGCCCATGCCAGCAAATATTCACTGCCCTCAAAAAGTTCACCACGAAAATCGGTCCGCAGGCCATAACAAAGTACCGGCACATCCAGATCGTCCACAACGTCAGTGAGCTGGGATACCTGCGCCTTAGTGAGGAACTGGCATTCATCTATCAGAACGCAGCTCAGACGCTGTAAGCGATTCTCCTGGGCTATCAGATTAAAAAGTTCAGTGTCCTTATTGTAGAGCTCTGCCGGCGAGGATAAACCGATTCGGGAGCTGACTTTACCGACGCCGAAACGATGATCTAATTCTGCTGTTAACACCAGCGTGCGCATACCACGTTCTTGATAATTATATGAAGATTGCAATAGCGAAGTAGACTTACCGGCATTCATCGCCGAGTAATAGAAATAAAGCTGAGCCATGAAGGAGTGACCCCATAATGTAAATGGATGGCATAAATTTTCGGCGTGGATTGTACCACAAGCCTGACAATCTATAACCACACCCCTCTGGCACAGTTATCGGGGACGGTTCAAAGAATCATTACATTTGAAAAAATCACAGAAACTTACAATCAAAATTTATAAATGCAATAGCCGATAATCCGTAATCGTTAGACGACAATACTCCCTGACATGGCTCATCTTATATACCAGAGGGCCGCATAATGGGTTTGTCTATACAATATCTGGCTGGGTAGAAGCTCATAAAAGTAAAAATTTGAGTATGCTTTTGCGATAAGGCCTCCCCCCATTTCCCCTGCCCCTACATTAGTTATCTACACTTCTTCTTTAATTATGTGAACAATCGCATGCTTATAAAACGACTTACACATTGCAACAATAGCGCTTAAGCGTGTATTGAAATTAGGGTTATAGACCTCAGATAAATAGTGTGAAATGTCCTGCCTATATTTTGCATGACACATTCACCATTTGCTTTAAATGCGTAAATTAAGGTCAGGTATACAAATTGGCTATTGCAGAATACTGAAGAGCATTCTATTATTAGCCAAACGCCCCCCACCAATATAATTTGAGACTAGTATAATGAGCGAAGCATTAAAGATTCTGAACAACATCCGTACTCTGCGCGCGCAAGCAAGAGAATGCACTCTGGAAACTCTGGAAGAGATGCTGGAAAAATTAGAAGTTGTTGTGAACGAACGTCGCGAAGAAGATTCTCAGGCAGCTGCTGAGATTGAAGAGCGCACTCGCAAACTGCAACAATACCGTGAAATGCTGATTGCTGATGGTATTGACCCTAACGAATTGCTGCAAACCATGGCTGCAACTAAAGCTACCGGCAAAGCAAAACGTGCAGCGCGTCCTGCTAAATACAAATACGTTGATGAAAACGGCGAAAACAAAACCTGGACTGGCCAGGGCCGTACTCCAGCTGTAATCAAGAAAGCAATCGAAGAGCAAGGTAAATCACTGGACGATTTCCTGCTGTAATTGCCCTTATTAACGTAAATGTTAATACAAAAAAGCCCATCTTTATGATGGGCTTTTCGTTTTCTAATCCCGCAGATAAATGCTTCTTGTCACTAATACAAAAACGAACCAAGTACATCTTAAAAAGAGATTACATTCAGACTGCTATAGGACTTAACTGATTCCATAAAAAAGGCTGCCTGAGCAACCTTCAACATAACAGAAGTTTTATCCTGAATTTCAGACTTGATAAAAATCCCGATACCAGTCAACAAACTTCTGCACGCCCTGCTCGACGCTGGTTTCAGGCGCAAAGCCAATGGCCTGCGACAATGGCTGCGTATCCGCGCTGGTCTCGTGTACATCGCCCGGTTGCATTGGCAGCATATTCTTAACTGCCTCCATGCCTAATGCCTTCTCCAGCGCACTGATATAGGCCATGAGTTTTACCGGATTGTTATTGCCGATATTATAAACGCAATAAGGCGCGGAACTGCTGGCCGGAGATCCCTGTTCCACAGTCCAGTCAGGATCTGATTGCGGAATGACATCCTGTAAACGAACAATGGCTTCTGCAATATCATCGATATAAGTAAAGTCTCGACGCATTTCACCGTGGTTATAAACATCAATACTCTGTCCCGCCAGCATTGCTTTAGTAAACTTAAACAATGCCATATCAGGACGTCCCCAGGGACCATATACCGTAAAGAAACGTAATCCGGTCGTTGGTAATCCATAAAGATGTGAATAGGTGTGAGCCATTAATTCATTGGCTTTTTTCGTCGCCGCATACAATGAAACAGGATGGTCAACAGAATCATCGGTTGAGAAAGGTTGCTTTTTGTTCAAGCCATAAACTGAGCTGGAAGAAGCATAGAGCAAATGCCCGACTTTATTATGGCGACAACCTTCCAGAATGTTTACAAAACCTACCAGGTTGGAATCAGCATAAGCCAGAGGATTTTCGATTGAATATCGGACACCAGCCTGCGCGGCCAAATGGATCACACGTTCGAAACGCTGCCCGGCAAACAATGCGGCCATGCCTTCACGATCGGCTAAATCCAGCTTAATAAACTCGAAGCCGTCTTTATTCTCCAGCTGAGCAAGCCGCGCCAGTTTCAGGCTGACATCATAATAATCATTCAGATTATCGATGCCGACAACCGAATGACCCGCTGCTAACAAACGTTGCGACACATAGAAACCAATAAAGCCCGCTGCGCCGGTAACCAGATATTTCATGAAAACTCCTTACAGAACCGGATTGATTGAAGCACCGCGGCCAATGCCGTAGTAAGTAAACCCGCGTTTCTCCAAACGTTCAGGATCGAATAAGTTTCGACCATCAAAGATAACCGGCTCTTTTAATGCTTTTTTGATCACATCGAAATCAGGGGCACGGAAGTTCTGCCATTCAGTACAAATAATCAACGCATCAGCATTGTGCAATGCGGATTCTTTAGTACCCATTAATTCTAAATCTTCGCGATGACCATAAATACGCTGTGTCTCATTCATGGCTTCAGGATCATAAGCTTTGATTTTCGCACCCGCAGCCCAGAGCTGTTCCATTAATACACGGCTTGAGGCTTCACGCATGTCATCGGTATTAGGTTTGAAGGACAGCCCCCAAAGCGCAAAGGTTTTGCCTTTCAGGTCGTCACCGAAGTGGCGCTGAATGAAAGCAGGCAATTTATATTTTTGCTGATAATTGACCTGTTCCACCGCCTGCAGAAGTTTCGGCTGATACCCGATGTGTTCTGCAGTACGGATTAATGCCTGAACATCTTTAGGGAAACAGGAACCGCCATAACCGCAACCTGGATAGATAAAGTGGTAACCGATACGGGAGTCTGAACCAATCCCCTGACGCACTTTTTCGATATCAGCACCCAGCATCTCTGCCAGATTGGACATTTCGTTCATGAAGCTGATTTTAGTTGCCAGCATACAGTTGGCCGCATATTTGGTCAGTTCAGCACTGCGGATATCCATCAGGATCATACGATCGTGATTACGGTTAAACGGTTCGTAAAGCTCACGGATAGGATCGATGGCATCAGGATTATCTGTACCGATGACAATACGCTCAGGACGCATACAGTCAGCAACCGCAGCACCTTCTTTCAGGAACTCAGGATTGGATACGACATCAAAAGTGATATCCACGCCGCGTTCTTTGAGTTTTTCACTCATTACCGCACGCACTTTATCGGCGGTACCCACCGGCACAGTAGACTTATCGATAACTACTTTAGGTTCGGTCATGTGCTCGGCAATAGTGCGCGCTACGGCAGTCACATATTTAAGATCCGCAGAACCATCTTCATCTGGCGGAGTACCGACAGCGATAAACTGAACGGTAGCGTGGGCAACACCTTCAGCCGCATTGGTGCTGAACAGCAAACGCCCTGCTTCGTAATTACGTTGAACCAGAGGAGTTAGACCTGGTTCAAAAATTGGGATCTGCCCGTTCTTCAGGTTTTCCACTTTCTTTGCATCAACATCGATGCACAAAACTTCGTGCCCGACTTCAGCAAGAACCGCCGCCTGAACAAGTCCGACGTAACCGATACCAAAAACTGTTACTTTCATCAGCGAATTCCTATTTGTTATTTTTTAAACAACGTGAAACAGACAGCCAAAAATTCCGGAACGCATTATACCAGTTTCAGCCGCAAGTTCGCCTGCAAAGGCATATTTTGCATAAGATAGGTCTTAGCAGAATGGATTAAAACGAAGATAGGTAATAACACGCCGAAAAAATGCTCAATGTTATTAAGGCATTATTATCAGTGACATTAAGTGAGTTCACTCTGTAGACAGCATTAATCTCAGACGTCCACCCGCTCCCCATACCTGACACTGCCACGCATCGCATTTCTGACTGATTTGATTGGAATATGTTGCACCCGTCGTGCCCAGCGGGACACCGTTACTGAGCTGGATCATATTGGTGCCGGTATTGACGTTGGCATGTAATCCCGCAGAAACCAGAATGAGATTCTTAAAACCGGCATGATAATAGCCCAGTAACAAAGGGAATTGCCCTTCAAGATTAGCCTGTCTGAATAAATGATTGACTTGTTTGAGCAACGTTGACATTTGCGGTAACCGCTGTTGCTGATTACTCAAATGCTCACGTAATAAGCTGTTAAAAATGGCCCGCAATAATAAGGCTGCCAGAACGCCATTTTCATTGGCGCGGGTGACGTCAAGACAATAAAACCCGAGATCTTTGGATGAAAGCGCCGCAATATCGAGCACCAGCCCCGGACGGTCCGCCGTTGTCAGTTGCCGGTAGTTAATGCGGCAACTCGCCAGCGTCTGCTGCACAGGCGGTTGCAACTCCTGCAATAACCGCCGGGCTTCATTCGGATTGCGGCACAGCGCTTCCCAGTCCTGAACCAGTGAACTTTCTTCCATCGCCTGTGAGGAAAAAAGCTTTGGGTACAATGACGTAAGTAACGCCTCACGTAAACGCTGCAAATCGTTAATAGGTTTAAGCAGAACATCTTCCACGCCCAGTCGCAGCATAGAAGCGACATCGGTCATTTTATCGGTGGCAGAAATCACCAGCACCGGGATTTTGTTGCCCTGCAACCGCAGATTTTCGACAAACTCCATCCCGCCCATTTCTGGCATCGCTAAGTCACAGAGGATCAGGTCAGGCGGGTAGTCCTCAAGCAGGGATAACGCTTCAAGACCATTCTCAGCTTCGGTAAAGGTGGCACCCAGGGAACTTACATAGCCAGCAAGAATAGATCGGAAAACGGCTTCGTCTTCAACGATGAGAATATGCTTGCTTGTAAGTGGCTTGTCCATCAGGGTCCCCCAGAATTTCTTATTCTAATAGTGGCTCATAAAGCCTGTTTTTGCTTGGCAGAATTGTCAGATTCGACCAAAGACGTTTTAAGCCATTCAGAACTGTCTATTTTTTATCAGGGGCAACAACTGCTCTCTTTGCTTTTCAACCGCAAGCCGGCCCGCCTCAATCGCTTCTTCCGCCCGATGAAAATCCAGCGTCGAAATCTGCGGACAATACGGCTGGATCAACACATCAGGCGGATCACCTGCCATACGGTTACGCTTAAGCCGGTTCTCCAGCACCTGAATAGAGGTAGACATAATCTCCATCGCCGAAGGGCTGACATTCGGCTTTCTGGCGTTTGGACGAGTTAAGCGCTGGCGGATTCTGTCACGCCAGCTGACTTCTTTCTCAGTATTTAGTGCTTCTCCCGTCGGTTGTACGGTAAGCAAATCTTGCTGCATCAGATGCGCGTCATGCTGGAGATCGACAGCAATCACGATATCGGCCCCCAGAGCGCGGGTGAGCGACACCGGCACAGGATTGACTACGGCGCCGTCAACCAGCCAATAACCGTTATGCCAGACCGGTGCCAGCAGGCCAGGCATACTGCATGAGGCGCGAATAGCCTGATGCAAATCGCCTTTAGTCAGCCACAGTTCACGTCCGGTACTCAGGTTAGTCGCTACGGCACCAAACTTCTTCGAGCACTTTTCAAACTCATCGATACGGATCAACTGACCGACGGCATTGAAAACCCGCTCTCCGCGCAGCAAACCGCCGCGTCGCCATGAAAAATCCATCAGCCGCAGCACATCCCAGTAGCTAAACGAACGTACCCAGCTTTCAATCGCCGGTAACCTGTTGCTCACATACGCGGCACCGACCAGCGCACCGACCGAGCAACCCGCCACCACATCGACTTCGATATCCATTTCTTTCAGGGCATTGATCACGCCAATGTGCGCCCACCCTTTTGCCGCTCCCGACCCCAGGGCAAGACCGATGGTGACTTTTCTGCTCATCTGATGACCTTAATAATTCGCATATCTTAAAAATGGGCCGGGAAGCGCGTTGTCACCCGGCGAGTTTGTTAGGTAACATATCACTTTGGTGCATTCAATAGCGCAGACCGCGCGCCGGATGTCGATACTCTGCCTATTCAGGAGTTTGTGTGTCTGAACTATGCCCTTGCGGCAGCAGCCTTTCTTATGAAGAATGCTGCCAGCCCTACATTGCTGAGAATAAAGTGGCGCCTTCTCCGGTAGCTTTGATGCGCTCGCGCTACACAGCCTATGTTTTGAAAAATGCGAGTTATCTGATCGCCTCCTGGCACTCGGATTGTCAACCAGAGCAATGGCGCGACAGTTTACAGGAAGGTTTTACCAGCACGCACTGGCAAGGACTTCAGGTCATCAGCGAAACAGACGGGCGTGATAATAATGAAGGCTTTGTGGAGTTTGCTGCGCGATTCACAGAAACCGGTGATGAACACATTCACCTCATCCATGAACGCTCGCGATTTCTTCGTTTAAAAGAACGCTGGTACTATATTGACGGAATTAAACCGCAGACAGGCCGGAACGATGCTTGCCCGTGCGGTTCCGGCAAAAAATATAAGAAGTGCTGCGGTAAATAATTCAACCGTAATATTGATAAGTCTTGGACAGGATCCACACCCTCATGCCGCAACAGAACGTACAAACCAAGGTGTTACGCACCATTTGCCCTGACGCAAAAGGTCTGATCGCCAAAATTACCAACATTTGCTACAAGCACGAACTCAATATCGTGCAGAACAACGAATTTGTGGATCACCGCACCGGCCGCTTCTTTATGCGTACTGAGCTGGAAGGGATTTTCAACGACACCACCCTGCTGGCCGATCTCGACAGCGCGCTGCCAGCCGGTTCTGTCCGTGAGCTGAACAGCACCGGACGTCGCCGCATCGTCATTCTGGTCACCAAAGAGGCGCATTGCCTGGGCGACTTACTGATGAAAGCTGCTTACGGTGGTCTGGATGTCGAGATTGCTGCGGTCATTGGCAACCACGATACCTTGCAGACGTTAGTCGAGCGTTTCGATATTCCGTTCCATCTGGTCAGCCACGACGGTCTGACCCGCGAACAGCATGACAGCGCAATGATTGCGCAAATCGATCAGTACCAGCCTGATTATGTGGTGCTCGCGAAATACATGCGCGTACTGACGCCGGGCTTTGTGCAGCATTATCCGCATCAGGTGATCAACATTCATCACTCGTTCCTGCCAGCATTCATCGGTGCCCGTCCGTACCATCAGGCCTATGAGCGTGGCGTGAAACTGATTGGCGCCACAGCGCACTATGTAAATGACAGTCTGGATGAAGGCCCGATCATCATGCAGGACGTCATCAACGTCGATCACACTTATACCGCTGAAGATATGATGCGTGCAGGCCGTGACGTTGAGAAAAACGTCCTCAGCCGGGCGTTATACCGCGTGCTGGCGCAGCGCGTATTTGTTTACGGAAATCGCACCGTTATTCTGTAAACCGTATTCTGACGGTGCTTTTCGTTCAGAGAAGCACCGTTAAGAACAAAAAACCCGCAAACAAACTTTTTTATCGCTTTCAGCGCTTTACACCTTCGAATCATTTGGTATTATGCGCCCCGTTCGCAGCTAACCGCTGTAACGATAAATCATCCATGTAGCGCATGATGATTTAAGGCCAGAAGTAAGTAGTAAATGCCACAAAAAATTGTGGTGGGGTTCCCGAGCGGCCAAAGGGAGCAGACTGTAAATCTGCCGTCATCGACTTCGAAGGTTCGAATCCTTCCCCCACCACCATCTTCCAGAAATTCCGTCCCTTTTACGAAAACTCCAAACTAAAATAAAAATGCAAATCGGGAAGGATAGAGAACCTTCGACCCGAAGGTTTGAGCCGAGCAAAGCGAGACAACGTTGCGCAGCAACGACCCGAAGGGCAAGTCCGGAGGACGAGTAATCCTTCCCCCACCACCATCTTCCAGACTCATCCCTGAGTCACTTCTTAGTAAACTTTCCTGTATCCCCCATCAAACCTGAACAAAATGTCCTGCTGATATTTCCTGATATTGCCTTTGCGGCGGAACATAGCCGTTATCGCGCACCGGGCTCTTCAGCTCATCCACCTGCATTTGCCGTTTGAGCATTCTGCGGGAGGGATCCGGCACCGGCACAGATGCCATCAGTTTTTTGGTATACGCATGTTGGGGATTATCAAATATTGCCGCGCGTGGCCCGATCTCCACGATTTCCCCCAGATACATCACCGCCACGCGATGACTCACCCGCTCAACCACCGCCATGTCATGCGAAATAAACAGATAGGAAAGATTCATGCTTTCCTGCAAATCGAGCAGCAAATTCACGACCTGCGCTTTCACTGACACATCCAGCGCCGAAACCGACTCATCAGCGACGATCACTTTGGGATCGAGCGTCAGGGCACGCGCAATGCAAATTCGCTGACGCTGACCGCCGGAAAACTCGTGCGGAAAACGGCGCAGCATATCCGGCGACAACCCGACCTTTTGCAGCAGCGACGCCGCCTTCTCTTTCGCATCGCTGCGGTTATGCAGTTTATGTTGCAGCATCGGTTCGATCAGCGCGTCGCCAATGCGCATACGCGGGTTAAGACTGGCGAAAGGATCCTGAAATATCATCTGGATGCGCTGACGCATTTGCAAAATGTCGCGCTTACCCAGATTCGTGACATCGAAACCGTCGAAATCAATCGCGCCGCTGTGCGTCTTCAGCAGACGGGTCACAGCACGACCCGTCGTGGATTTCCCGCAACCGGACTCGCCGACCAGCGAAAGCGTTTCGCCCTGAAATAAATCAAAGCTGATATTTTCCACCGCGTGCACCGCGCCTACCTGACGGCTGAAAATACCGCCATACACCGGAAAACGCGCGCTGAGGTTTTTGACCGATAACAACGGCGTCAGCCCCGAATCTATGGTTCCCGCCACTTCTTGCGGCACACTGGCTTCACCGGTTTGCAGGTTGATTTGCGGAAAACGCAGCGGCCAGTCGCGCCCCTGCATCGACCCTAATTTTGGCACCGCCGCAAGTAATGCACGGGTATACGGGTGTTGAGGCCGGTGGAAAATGTCTTCCGTCGCCCCGCTTTCCACCGCTTCTCCGCGATACATCACCAGCGTCCGGTCGGCAATCTCCGCCACCACGCCCATATCATGCGTGATGAACAGCACCGCCATCCCTTCTTCTTCCTGCAACGTCTTGATCAAATCCAGAATCTGTCCCTGAATCGTCACATCCAGCGCGGTCGTGGGTTCGTCCGCGATCAGTAATTTCGGTTTCAGCGCCAGCGCCATGGCGATCATCACGCGCTGGCGCATGCCGCCGGAAAACTGATGCGGATATTCATCAAAACGCGCGTTAGCATTCGGAATACGCACTTTTTCCAGCAACCGCAGGGTTTCAGCCCGCGCTTCAGATGACGACATGCCGCGATGCCGCTTCAGGCTTTCGGCAATCTGGCGGCCAATACTGAATGTCGGATTAAGCGACGTCATCGGTTCCTGAAAGATCATCGCCATCTCATTGCCGCGGATATCGCGCATCTGTTTGTCCGAGAGCCGTAACACATTGCGCTGATTAAGCCAGACCTCGCCCTCAATCCGGCTGCTTTGTGCTTTCAGTAAACGCATCACCGACAGCGACGTCACGCTCTTGCCGGAACCGGATTCACCGACAATCGCCAGCGTTTCTCCGGCATAGACGTCAAACGACAAATCACGCACTACCGGCAGCCAGTCGTCCTCGCCGAGAAATGAAGTGGTCAGATGCTTCACGCTCAGCACGGGCTGACGTTTTTCCTGCTGTCCGGCGGTCTGATTCATCTTATGGCTCCTGAATTATTTGCTGCGCGCGGAAATCTGCACCTGCGGCACATAGCTGAAATCCCGGTCAAACGGGAAGGTTTTGCGTGCTTTGCGGTTGCGCGGCAGGCGCTCTACAAACTGATCCACCACGCCGTTAGACAGCGCCATCAGATTCGGACTGGCAATCGGTGCCAGTCCGGGCGACAGATAACCGGATTTCACCACCACGATATCGGCGCTATGCGGATCGAGTTCCAGCACAGTGAAATCGCTGATGTTGTGATACGGACGACGACGCGCCGACACCACGACGTCAATTCCGCCAGTGCGCAGAACCGCCTGACGGTCAGAAGGTGTCAGTGCATCGAGCAGGAAAACCACCTCAAAATCACCTTTCACCTGCGGGCTGGAATGATCCAGCGAAGCCCCTAACGTCAGCGTCAGCACGGATCCCACGCCAGCGTTAAATGCCGCGTCCGTTGCCGGTGCATCGGCAATACCTGCCACGATCGTATTTTGCGCATACTGTTTGATAAGCTCCTGCAACACATCTGCACGATCGCCCACGCCGCCGCCGGTCGGGTTATCGCCGGAATCGGCCAGCACCACCGGACGAGTTTCACAGGCAATCGCCTTTTTCACGCAGGCCTCAACGGTGTCCGTTTCACAGCCAAACACGAAATCTTCGCGCGCGTCCCAGTAAGCCTGCGCCAGTTGCGTGCCCTGTTGTTCCAGCGCCGTCCGGTCGGTGCCGGTCATGATCACTGCGGCTGTCGCTCGTGGCTCATCTGCCCATACATAACCAACCATCAGCGAGCTGTCCCACACGCCATCCACTTCATCCATTTCTGGCAGACGGGCGTACAAACTTTTCGCCGGTTCATCTTCCGTACTGGTACGTTCACCCGGTAATACCACCGGCACCGGCACCCACAGCAGCGTCGGTTTTACACCGGTTTGCAGATGTTTCACCAGCATCGCGACCGAACGGCGCATGGTTTCCTCCACATCGATATGGGGCGCGGTGCGGTAAGTCGAAAACATATCAATGGCGTCGATAATCCGCTGAGAAACATTGCCGTGCAGGTCATAACTGACGCTGATCGGACAATCCGGCCCAACGGCTTTACGCGCCGCAGCAATCCAGTCGCCTTCCGCATCCTCCAGCCCTTCGACATACATCGCGCCGTGCATCGCCAGATATAAACCATCGAACGGTTTTTGCGCTTCCAGTCCTGCCAGCATTTCCGCTTTGAATTTATCGTACGTTGCGCGCGCTACCGGACCACCGGCAATGGCACGGGCGTGGATAGTCGGTAAAAACGTCGCCGGGTAATCCTGCAAAAAACGAAAACGCGGCGACGCCAGTAACTGGGCGTCACGCACGACGGTGAAATCCTTCTCCTCATTCAGCACCGGGTTATAAGTGCTGCATTCAATGTGGATACCGCTGACAGCTATACGCATGTTGATGATTCCTCAGACAGGCTTCAGACCGACCAGAAAGCGGTGTGCAGCAATACTCGCCGCCGCGCGCGCCCAGGTGTCGTCATTTAGGGTAAAAGTACGAACCGGCGTTTTCCCGGCATTTCCCGGCAAAACATTGGCTTCGATAGACTGATGAACAACCGTGCCGAACAGCCCGGAGAAATCTGCGTCCTGATGAGCTATCAGGATCAGGTCCGGGTCATTAATTTGAATCAGATGGGATATCGCTAAACCGAGCGCCGAACCGGCACGGTGCAGAATACGTACCGCTTCGCTGACCCCCTGCATCGCCAGCTTTTCCAGGCCGCCAATGGTGGTCGCTTCCAGCCCGCCGTCTCTGGCCATTTCGGCAATGGCATTCAGAGACGCCAGCGTATCGAGACAACCGCGCTTGCCGCAGCGGCAGGGCAAACCGTTCAGTTCCAGCGTGCAGTGGGCGATTTCTCCTGCGCCGCCATGCAGGCCACGATGCAACTGACCGGCGACAAAATGCGCGCTGCCGATCCCTGCGCCATGACTGACCAGCGTAAAGCTGCTCAAATCCCGCGCCTGCCCGAAATTTTTCTCACTCACCGCCAGTGCTTTGGCGTCATTTTCGATGGCCACGTCCATGCCGGTGGCCTGTGAAATCAGGCTGGCCAGCGGCACATCGCGCCAGCCAAGCAGCGCCGACTGTACGCAGGTGGACTGATTTTCATCAATAAGGCCGGATAACGTCACCCCCAGCCCGACCAGTTTTTTTGCCGCTTCGGGATGCGGTTCAAGCAGTGCCGGTAACGCGCTGGCGATGTTTTCTGCCAGACGCTGCGGACTGGCAGCGGCCTCGAACGATACCCGTGAAAGGATTTCGCCATGCAGATTAATCAGCGCCATCTGCGCCGGATTTTGCAGCAAAGAGACGCCCGCAAACCACGCGCCATCCGGATGAACCACCAGCCGCACCGAAGGTCTGCCCTGCCCGTTCCCCGGCACGGTTTCCGCTTCGTGCAGGAAACCGGCGTCGATCATTTCACGCACCACGCCGCCAATCGCCGCTTTGCTCATTCCTGAAAGCTGCGCCAGTTCGGTACGGCTCAGACCGCCGGATGCATTGACCGCACCCAATATCTGACGTTGCAAAATTGTTAGCATATTCGTTTCGGCGCTCTCAGTTTTCGGTCATCTGCATTGACATTAAACGCTGGAAATGGATATATCAATGCCAATTAGTTCACAAAATAAACTAAATGTTGGCATATAAGTATTTCATATGAACTATTTGTTAAATCTCTTTGTTAAAACAAACTGTCATTAAAACCGGCGCTTTACCAAACCGGCAGACGTAGCCAGAGCCACTTAATCCGATTTTTCACGCAGAGGGCAGAACATGAAGATTACCCGTTACATCCGGCGTCCCGTGCAGTTAACGTTGCTGAGCAGCGCTCTTCTGGCGGCGTTTTCGCTGCCGGTTTACGCCGCCACACTGAACGTGATGCAAAACGAAGCACCGCGCAGTATGGATCCGGGCAACCAGACCGCGACCTTTACCGGTACCGTGCTGGATCCGATGTATGAAGGCCTGCTGCGCATGTCGCCGCAACTGAAACCTGAAGCCGCGCTGGCAACTTCCTGGAGCAGTGATGAAAGCGGGCTGGTGTGGACATTCAAACTGCGCAGCGGCGTCACCTTCCATGACGGCACACCGTTTAACGCCGATGCGGTGGTCGCCAACTTTGCCCGCCATCTCGACACAAAACGCGGTCTGGCGGCCAGCGGACGTCTGCGCACCTTCCTCGACAGCGTGACCAAAACCGACGATTCCACCGTTGTCTTTAAACTGAAAAAACCGTATCCCGCATTCCTGAATTTACTGACCACCGGCGCCTGTCTGATGGTCAGTCCGGCGGCCGATAAAACCGGCACGCTCGACAGCAAAGCCGTCGGCACCGGCCCGTACAAAATGGTGCAATACAAAACCGGTGAATTCGTGCTGGAAGAAAAATATCCGGGCTACTGGGGTGATAAAGCTGCCGGGCCAGATGACATCAAATGGACGTGGAGCGCCGAGCCTTCGGTCATGAATATGGCGTTGCAGGCGGGCGAAACTGACGTGATTAACCCGGTGCCGCCGCAGTTTGCCCGCGTGCTGAAAAACAATCCGAAGTTCGACCTGCATGAAAGCCCGGGTGCCTCTGTATTCTGGGTGGCGCTGAATACCGATCTCAAACCGCTCAGCGACGTCCGTGTGCGTCAGGCACTGAACTACGCCACCGACCGTGACGGTCTGGTGCGCGCCATCATGTCCGGCTTCGCGCAACCGGCAAACTCGCCGCTGGCACCGGTCACCGCCGGTTATGACAAAACCCTGAACCCGTATCCGCTGGATCTGGCGAAAGCCAAATCCCTGCTCAAAGAAGCCGGTGTGGCTGACGGATTCACAATGTCGATTGCAGTGCAGGGTCAGGACGCACGTATCGGCCAGGTGCTGCAAAGCATGTGGGCGAAAATTGGCGTGAAGCTGGACGTGAAAATCATGGAAAGCGGCGTTTGGACCAAAGCGGCATTTGCCGATCAGGCCGGTAAAAAAGACGATAACACCGGCGCGGTGCTGGCATCCTGGTCTTCCGGCGCGAACGGCGCCGATCTGCAACTTCGTCCGTTGTACTACAGCAAAAGTTTTGCTCCGGGCGGCGCAAATCTGGGCTTCTTCAGTGACCCGAAACTGGATGAAATGTTAGACAAGGCCGCATCGACGCTGGATGAAAATACCCGCAACGCGATTTATGTCGATGCGCAGAAAGAGATTAACCAGCAGGCGCCGCAGGTGCTGTTGTATTACCAGAATGACTTGTACGCCACCGGCAAAAACATCTCAGGCGTCACGATGATCCCGGGCGGGCAAATTGTGGTGAAAGATGCTCAGAAGAAATAAACGCATTCACAGTGGGAAATAGCCATGAAAGCCTATCTTGCCAAAAAACTCATCGCCTTCCCGATCATCCTGATCGGGGTTTCGATGCTGATTTTTGTGTCCATCCGCGCGCTGCCGGGGGATCCGGCACGTCTGATGGCCGGGCCTGAAGCCACGCAGGAAGCCGTTGATGCCATGCGCGTTCGCCTCGGGCTGGATCAGCCGCTGCTGACGCAGTATCTGCATTTTGCCGGTGACGTTCTGCACGGCAATCTCGGCGTCTCGTTGCAGTCGCAGCAGCCGGTGACGCAGGAAATCGGGGAACGCATGCCTTACACGCTGATGCTGGCAGTACTGTCGTATTTTCTGGCAGTGGCGATTGGCGTTCCGGCGGGCATGATAGGTGCGGTGTACCGCAACCGCTGGCCGGATTTTGGCGTGATGTTACTGGCGATCGCCGGTGCCTCTATTGCCAACTTCTGGCTGGGGCTGATGGCGATGAACACCTTCTCGGTCAATCTCGGCTGGCTGCCGCTGCTCGGCGCAACGTCATGGAAAAGCTATATTCTGCCTTCGGTGACGCTGGCCGTTTTGCCGATGGCGGTGATGGCGCGCATGACGCGTTCCAGCATGCTGGATGTGCTCTCGGAAGATTATATCCGCACCGCCCGCGCCAAGGGGTTGTCGGCAACGACCGTGTATTGCAGCCATGCTTTTCGTAACGCGCTGATCCCGATTGTCACCATTGTGGCGCTCAATTTCGGCAGCCTGATTGGCGGCGCAGTGGTGACAGAATCTGTCTTTAACTGGCCGGGCATTGGCCGCTTACTGGTAGATTCCGTGCGTTATCGCGACTATCCGGTGATTCAGGGCGTTGCGCTGGTCGCTGTCTGCGGTGTGGTGGTGATGAATCTGCTCGGTGAATTACTGATCGCTTTCCTGAATCCAAAAATAAGGTTCGATTAATGTCTGCCATTATCACGCAATTACCCCGTCGCAAACCGCGCACGCTGCGGTTTTTCCGCTGGTTGTGGCGACATCCGGCAGTGTCTATCGGCGGCTTTATCGTCAGTCTGATTGTGCTGATGGGAGTGTTCGCACCCTTAATTGCCCGTCACGATCCTTACGCCCAGGATCTGATTGATACCCTGCTTTCCCCCGGTGCCGATCACTGGTTTGGCACTGACGATTACGGGCGCGATATCTTCGCCCGCGTTATTTACGGGGCACGCATTTCCATTATTGAAGTGGTGCTGAGTGTTGGTCTGGCGATGATTATCGGTATTCCGCTGGGCATTATTGCCGGTATGGCCGGTCGTTATACCGACATGATCATCATGTGGTTTATGGATATGCTGTTCGCGTTTCCGGGCATCGTGCTGGCGATTCTGGTGGTCAGTATTCTCGGCGGCGGTCTGGTGAATCTTTTGATCGCCATTTCGCTGTTCGCTATCCCGGTGTATGCGCGTCTGAGCCGTAACCTGACGCTCGGTTTAAAGCAGATGGAATATGTCGAAGCGGCGCAGGCGCTGGGTTTGTCTAATTACCGGATCATCGTACATTACATTTTGCGCAATGCCATCGGGCCGATTATCGTCCAGTCGACGCTGACCGCCGGTACGGTCATTCTTGCCGCTGCCAGCCTCTCATTTCTGGGGCTTGGCGTGCAACCGCCGATGCCGGAATGGGGTACCATGATGAGCGATGGCCGTAACTTCCTCGGCATTAATATTTACCTTTCGCTGTTCCCGGGTCTGGCCATTATGCTGACCGTGCTTGGTTTTAACGTACTGGGCGACGGGCTGCGAGATTTACTGGACACACGCTCATGACCTCAGCTGTTTTTTGCGCCGATATCGGCGGTTCATTTATTAAGTTTGGTGTTTCGCGCCATCCCGGCGAAATGGAAGAATGCGGCAAAGTCCCGACACCGGTTTCTTCATGGGACAATTTTGTGCAGGCGATGCACAATCTGATCGAAAAATTTGGTGCGGATTTACCCGCCGGTACACCGCTGGCGATTTCTACAGCCGGACTGGTTTCGCCACAAACCGGCGAAATGCTGGCAACCAATATTCCGGCATTTACCGGACATTCGCTGGCGAAAGATCTCAGCGTCGCGCTCGCCCGTCCGGTAACGGCGGCGAATGACGCGGACTGTTTTGCGCTCGCCGAAGCCCATGCCGGTAACGCGCAACACCAGCCGGTGGTGGTCGCCATTATTCTGGGCACCGGCGTCGGTGGCGGACTGGTGATCAACGGCCAGCTGGTGCGCGGTCACGGCGGCGTCACCGGCGAATGGGGTCACGGCGCCATCACCCGCACTGAGCTGGTGATAAATGGCGAAAACTACGCCGTTCCACGGCTTAAATGTGGTTGCGGTCAGACCGGTTGCCTCGACATGCTGGGTGGCGCTCGTGGAATGGAACGCTTACATCAGCATTTTCATCATAAAGACTGCACCAGTCTGGAGATCGTGACCGGCTGGCTGAACGGCGATGCCAGCGCGTCTCTCACCGTGAACGCCTGGCTGGAACTGGTCGCCGAACCGCTGGCCTTACTGGTCAATATTCTTGGCCCTTCGCGGATTGTCGCCGGTGGCGGACTGGCTTCTGCCAGTGAACTGATCGCCGCGCTGGATGTGAAAGTTCGCAGCGGCGTTCTGCACAACTATCAACAAACGCTGCTGGTGCCGGGGAAATTCCTGACCGACGGTGGCCTGGTCGGCGCATCAGTGATGGGAAGACTGGAAAGTTAAGGAGCTGCCCTCTCCTTCGGGATGAGGGCAACGTCAGATTTCAGCTCGCGACCAGCATCGGTTCCAGAACCGGTGCGGTTTGCTCGAAGACCAGTGACAGCAGAATTTTCTTCACCGCCATCGCTTCCTGCGATAATGCCAGCGTTTCAGAAACACACAGTGAAAGCGGAACCTGAATCGACGGACTGCTGATGCATGACATCCAGGCTTTCGCCGGACCGGTCATGGCACGGGCAGCAGATTCAGGCAAAATGGTGACGCCCAGACCGCTGGCCACGGCGGCAGTCAGCGTGGCAGCAGATTCAATTTCCCCGATGATATTCGCGCTCAGGCGGCGCAGCGCCATAGCGTCATCCACCAGACGGCGGGTCACGTTGTGCGAGCGCGGCATGAACAAATTCATTTTCGCCACATCGCTCAGTTCGACATATTTCCCCGGATTCAGCACCGAGTGCGCCCCGACGAGATACAAATCCTCTTTCATCAGCGGCTGGCTGCTCAGTCCGGCGGCCATACTGGTGCCATAAAATACCGCCATATCCATGCGACCGTTGAGAACCAAATCACCCAGCGCCGTGCCGAAATTTTCATTCAGATACAACAAAATGCCCGGATGCTGTTTACGCACCGCCTGTAACAGCGGCACCGCCAGCTGAGAAGCCGCCGTGCCCGGCGCAAGACCAACGGAAACCTGCCCGTTCAGCGACTGACCGGCATTATTGACCGCGCTGTGGATCTGGTCGCACTGGCGCAAAATCGCCTGCGCGTGGGAATAAAGAATATTACCGGCTTCGGTAGGAGTGACGCCGCGCTTGGTGCGAATCAGCAATTGTTGCTGCAATTCTCCTTCCAGTGTCGCCAGTTGCTGGCTCAGTGCCGGTTGGGCGATGTGCAGAACATCAGCGGCCTGCGTCAGGCTGCCGATATCGACGATTTTCACAAAGTACTTCAGACGTCTGAGATTCATCTCTGTCTCCATCTTGCGCGAAAGGGGTAACCCCGGGCGGTCGTTAATGATGCGAATAATAAGCTGGACTAATAAAAGCAAGATTTACGCCAATCTCCGGCGCGCAGGTAAAAAACGCCCGTTCACAAAGCTAATACCGCAAAATATAAGAGAAAACGATTACGCACGATGAGCAGAAAACTGGTGACGATGAAAAAAAAGAAGGGAATGAAATGCGCTGCAAAGGAAGGATGCACCAATATCATGCATTCTTATAGGTCATCCTTATAAATTAGCAGGGTTAATAACAGAGGCAGCCACAGCAAGGGCCGCCATCTGACACGCGGCCCTGAATACCAAAATCCATCATTTTTTCCTCTGCTTAACGTATTGCGAAAATAATCAATTTTGCATCAATGACTTACCCAACTTTACTGACTTTGTTGAGCACCATCTGATAAGCCGATTGCAGGTGACTGCGCATCATTTCCGCCGCCGCCTCCATTCGTCCCTCCATCACGGCGTCGATGATGGCGACGTGCTCCTCGCACCATTCGCGCACGCGGTGTTTATTGGTGTAACTGCCAAACTCAAGCAAACGACGCAGCCGGTTTTGCTGCTGGATCGCCTGCAAAACAAAAATGTTGCCGCTGAATTCCGCCAGCATCTCGTGGAAAGTCGCATCCGTTTCGAAAATCTGACGCCCATCAACGGCCAGAATATCCGGATGCGTTATCAGATAAATATGCTGCATCCGCAGGCGGCGCAGCGCGCTCTTGTCGGCATGAAAACCCGCCGCCAGCATCGCACCCGGCTCAATCATCAGGCGGAATCCGTAGCCGTTACTCAGCGCCACATCGGTATTCAGCGTCGGTAAAAACGACCAGCCATGCCCCTTATTGCGGGCGATCAGGCCATCCTCGGCCAGCCGCAACAACGTGCGCGCCAGCACCCCGCGATCGGCGTCATAGCGCTGAGCGATTTCAGTTTGCGTCAGGGAATCCGGCAACTTTCCGGCAATGCGATCTTTCACCAGCTGCTCGTATAAATCCTGATCGCTGCTGGCGGGGATATCGATGCTGATGCGCTGGAGTTCATCGAAGGCTTTCAGCAGGAAAAAACCCTGATTACGCCGCGCTTCGATAATCCCTAATTCACACAGCAATTTCAGGGCGGTACGCACCGGCGTGCGGGAAACGCCGAGCATATCAGCAAGCTGTTGCTCCCTGAGATGGTGACCTGGCTCAAATTTTGCTTCACGTATCAGGTCAAGGATTTGGTTTGCCAGACGCCTTCCGCTGGCTGTCGTAGTTTGGGTCATGGAATAGCAGCACCTGAAAGTATTTGTTGTTTAGGTTTGTACAATATCACAAGCCTTGAGGAGGGTGAAGCCTGGTGATAAAGCCCCCAGATCGTGCAATTAATGCACCAAAAAAGAGCCTTGACTCACAAGTTTAATTGTATTTAATGAGACACAAAGAGCAATCTTGCTCATGGGAAACAGGAGTCTGTCATGTCAAAAAAATATTTTTTGCGTCGATATGCCGCCGTCTCTCTGGCCGCTATTTGCCTGAGTGCCCCGCTGTTCAGCCAGGCCGCCGCACCTGCTCTGGTCAGCAAAGGTCAGCTGACGTACGGCACCGCCGCCACGTTCATGCCATTTGAATTTACCAAAGACGGCAAGCTGACCGGATTCGATATCGACCTGATCACCGCCATGTCTGAAAAACTGGCGCTGAAACCGGCGCCGATGTCGATGGAATTCAAAGGGCTGATCCCGGCATTGCAGGGCAAACGTCTGGATATCATTAACTCCGCGATGTACATCAACCCGACCCGTTCTGAGCAGGTCGATTTCGTGCCATACCTGAAAATCGGCAGCCGCGTGATTGTGGCAAAAGGAAATCCGGAAAATATCACTGGCCGTGATTTGTCCCTGTGCGGAAAAAACATTGCCGTGACGCTGGGCGGCATTGAAGAAAGCCAGGCGCGTGCGGATAACCAGAAATGTCTCGATGCCAAAAAACCGGCACTGACCGTGCTGACCTTCCCGGCAGCCACCGATTCCGCCGTCGCTGTCGCCCAAAAACGTGCCGATGCGGAATTCCTGTCAACACCGGGCGCGGTAGCGCTGCTGAGCGAAAAAGGTGACACCTTCGAAGCCGTCGGTGCTGAATTTGAAGCTGACACGCACATCGGTTTTGCCGTGCGTAAAGGCGATACAGAAATGAAATCGCTGCTGGAAAAAGGCCTTCAGGATGTCGTGAAAGACGGCACGTATCAGAAAATCATCAGCAAATGGCAGTTCCCGGCTTCAGTGTCCATTTTCTGAAACCGCGAAGTTAAGAAAGCTTTGCCCTGACGTTGAGGAAAGTTCATGTCACTTGATCTTGTTTGGCAATACCTGTTCTCACAGGCGTTCTTTCAGGGCGCATTAATGACCTTGTTGTTAACGGTGTGCTCGTTGTTCTTTGGCATTATTGCCGGGCTGGTGCTGGCCCTGCTGCAGGAATCCCGCTTCCGTGCGGGTTCCGTTCTGGCTTTCTTTTATCTGTGGTTGTTTCGCGGCACACCGGTGCTGTTCCAGATTATTTTCGTTTACAACGTTCTGCCGACCTTTGGCCTGCGATTCTCCGCCTTTACCTGCGCGGTAATGGCGCTGTCCTTAAATGAGGGCGCCTATATGGCAGAAATTCTGCGCTCCGGTTTGCAGGCCGTACGCAGCGGTCAGCGTACTGCCGGGATGGCGCTCGGCATGACCCAAAGCCAGATCATGCGCAAGATAGTTTTGCCACAGGCCGCGCGGATTGTGCTGCCGCCGATGGGCAATCAGATGATCAGCATGCTCAAATCCAGCGCCCTGGTGTCAGTGATTGCAGTGCAGGAACTTCTGCTTATCGCCAACCAGACCGCCAGCGCAAGCTTCCGTTATTTCGAAGCCTTGTGCGCCGCCGGGATTTACTACCTGGTGCTGACGTCGATCTTTATGGTCGGACAGGCCTGGCTGGAACGCTCTCTTGATCCGAAAAAGCGTAAGAAACCCGCGCTGTCTTTGACCGAACGCCTGCTGCGCAGCAGTACGCCAAACTGAGGAGAAGCCCGTGAATAAATCCAAACCGGTTCTGGAAATCATCGGCGTCGATAAACATTTTGGCGCACAACACGTTCTGAAAAACTGTTCCCTGAATGTGGCTCAGGGCGAAACCGTAGTGCTGATCGGCCCGTCCGGTTCTGGCAAATCCACCCTGCTGCGTTGCATTAATTTGCTGGAACCGATTCAGGGCGGCGCGATCTTCTTTCGTGATCAGGACATCACCCACGCCAGCATGGAGCCGCACAAACTGCGTCAGGACATCGGCATGGTGTTTCAGAACTACGAGCTGTTTTCGCATCTGACTGCCGCGGAAAACATCATGCTGGCACCCATGACCGTGCTGGGCGTCAGCCGCAGTGAAGCCGAAGCGCAGGCACTGGAACTGCTTGGCAAAGTGCGTATTCCGGATAAAGCCGATTCGTTTCCTGATGAGCTTTCCGGCGGTCAGCAGCAGCGCGTCGCCATTGCCCGCGCGCTGGCGATGAAACCGAAACTGATGCTGTTTGATGAACCGACTTCAGCGCTGGATCCGGAGATGATCCGCGAAGTGCTCGACGTGATGGCCGATCTCAGCGCCGAAGGCATGACCAGCATTGTGGTGACGCATGAAATGGGCTTTGCGAAACGCGCGGCCAACCAAATCGTCTTTATGGAAAACGGCGAAATTATCGAAAACGCGACCGGCGAAAAATTCTTCGGCGGCGACGTCAGCCTGCGGGCGCAACGTTTCTTAGATCAAATCTTACATTAATCACTTTTAGCAGCACTGAATCACACACTGCGCTCTCACCAGGGGCCTGACTTTTGCCACAAAACTGTATTTCAAATACTGTATTTCAGGAGACACCGATGAGCCTTTCATCGCCCGATATCAGCAGAATGAAACGTGACCTTGCCGCACTGGTCGCGATCAATACCGAAAATCCGCCAGGCCGCGAACGCGAAGCCGCTGAACTTATCAGCGCCATGCTCAGCGAAATCGGCTTCGACATGACACTCAGCGAATACGCGCCGGGACGCACCAACGTGATTGGCCGCCTCGAAAATGGCGCCGGCCCGTGCTTTGCTTTTAATACCCACATCGACGTGGTGCCCGCTGGTGAAGGCTGGCAGCAGGATCCATTCACCCTCACCGAACGCGACGGCCGGTTATATGGTCGCGGTGCCTGCGACGCCAAAGGGCCGCTGATCGCCATGATCGAAGCCATGCGCTGGCTGGCGGCCAACCGCAACGACTGGAGCGGCACGCTGATGGCGATTTTTGTCGCCGACGAAGAAGTCGCCAGCGAAGGTGCGAAGTTTTACGTGCGCGAAGCCCCGGCACATATCGACTTCGTGGTGATCGGCGAACCAACCTCTAACACCACGTATTCGGCACATAAAGGCAGTTTGCGCCCGCTGGTCCGCGTTCACGGCGTCACCGCTCACTCCGGCACACCGGAACTGGGCGAGAACGCTATTTTCCGCGCCGCACAACTGCTCGGTCTGGTGGAAGAAACCCACCAGCACACCGTGCGCTGCCGCTGTCATCCGCTGGTCGGTAATGCCAGCCTGACGGTCACCCGCATTAACGGCGGTCATGCCGATAACGTGCTGCCGGGTGCCTGCGAATTACTGCTCGATCGTCGCATGGTGCCTGGCGAAGACGAAGACGCAGTGAAACAGGAGATTCAGGATTTACTGCAACTCGCCCATGACAAATTCGGTGTACGCAGCGAAATCATTACCTTCAAACCGACCACCGGCGGTGCAACCGAAACCGACTCCGGCGATCCGATTGTGCTGGCCGGCGTTGAAGCTTGCGCGGCACAAGGCAATCCGGAACCGGGTCCGTTCGGTTTTCAGGGCGGTTGCGATCTGGTGCATTTTCGCAGCCTGGGAACCAAAGGCATCATCATCGGCCCCGGTTCGCTGGCGGTCGCGCACAAACCTGATGAGTTTATCCCGATCGACGAATTCATCGCAGGCAGCAAAATTTACTGCGATGTCGCGCTGAAAATGCTCAAACGCTGAGGAGGAGCCGGTGAAAGCTACGTTGTATCGCGCCGACCTGCGGTATCCGCATCTGCAACTTTACACCGCCTCTTCGGGCAGTGTGCCAGGGCTGGACACCTTGTATCTGCTGCTGGAAGACAAAAACGTCAACGGGCTGGGCGAGGTGCGTATCAATATCGCTTATCTCAATGGTTGCAACGCCGAAAGGGTGTTGAGTGATGTGATCCGTGCGTTGCAGCAACTGGATCTCAGCCAGCCTGCCAGCACGCTTTTGCTCAACCTGCCGCAACGGATGGCAGATTTTCTGGCACCGACACGCATGCTGCTGGATATCGCGTTGCATGATCTGATTGCCCGTCAGGAAGGTATCAGCGTGGCAGAACTTGCCGGGGCAGAAAACAGCCAAACGGTGAGTTATCACACCAACCAGACGCTGTTCTGGACGCCGATGGAACAGATGCTGGAACAGGCCACAGCCTATGTGGAGCGCGGTTTTACTCAGCTGAAACTGCGCGTCGGTGTGGCGTCATTTGCTGAGGACGAAGCACGCCTTAGCGCCCTGCGCCGCCGTTTCGGACACGAGATCAGTTTGTCCGCCGATGCCAACGGACAATGGCAACCGGAAGAAGCCCGCAGTCATTTACTGTCGCTGGCGAAATTTGAAATGAGTTATCTCGAACAGCCGGTTTCTGACGCCAATGCGCACTATTACCCGGCGCTCGCTGAAGTCAGTCCGCTGCCGCTGATGCTTGATGAAAGCATGAGCAGCGAGGCGGATTTAGAACGTATTGTGCAGCTCAAAGGCAAGGTCATGGCGCATCTCAAGCTGGTCAAAATGGGAGGGATTGCGCCGACAATAGCGGCCGCACGACGCCTGACCGTGGCGGGTGTGCCGTTTATGATCGGCCAGATGAATGAAGGCGGTGCTGCTACCGCCGCCGCGCTGCACGTCGCCCGCGCCAGTCAGCCGGCTTATGCAGAACTTTACGGTGCCGACGGGCTGGGCAACGACCCGGTTCACGGCCTTTCCTATCATCAGGGTTTACTCAGCAGCCAGCCGGGCGCGGGGCTTGGCATCCGCTTTACCCCTTCTCAGGCAGAATTTATTCAGGAGTTTGAACAATGACAGCAACATCATTGCCCGACCTGGGCCGCGTCGTGCCAGGCGCAGAATCCGCCTTTCGTGAAGCAGAATATGCGCAGCGCATGGCGAAAGCGCGTCAGCTGCTGGTCAAAGCCGGTCTGGACGTCATGGTCATCACCGGTCCGGAAAATATCTTTTATCTGACCGGCCAGCAAACGCCGGGCTACTACACCTTCCAGACGCTGGTGTTGCCGGTAGAAGGCGATCCGGTTTTTGTCATCCGTCAGCTGGAGTATTTCAACTTTATCTCCAACACCTTTATCCGCGACGCCGCGATTTATACCGATGGCGATAATCCGGTGAGTTTCCTGCTCGATGTGCTGAAAGCGCGCGGCTGGATGAAAAGCCGGATCGGTATCGACAAACGCGGCTGGTTCCTGCCCGTGGCGGTATACGAAGCGTTGCAGGCTGAAATCGGCACTATTCACGACGCAGCCGGCGTTATCGAACAACTTCGGGCGGTGAAATCTGCCGCAGAACTGGAAAAAATGGCCCACGCAGCGCGTTACGTTGATGCCGGTATGCTGGCAGGTCGCGCGGCGATTGCCGCCGGTGCCACTGAAAACGATCTGGTTTCCGCCATGATGGGCGCCGCCATTGCCGCCGGATCCGAATACATGGGCATGGAACCGCTGGTTTCCAGCGGTCCGCGCACCGGCGTACCGCACGGCACCTGGCGACGTCGCAAAATTCTCGATGGCGACCCGATTTTCCTGGAAATGGCCGCCACGCATGACCGTTACCACGCTGCCCTGATGCGCTCCGCCTGGCTTGGCAAACCACCCGCCGTAGCGCTGGAAATGGAAAAAGTGTGTCAGGAAGCACTGCAGGCTGCACTGGATGCCATTCGTCCGGGTGCCACCTGCGAAGCACCGCATCTGGCGTGTCAGGCCGTCATTGACCGCGCCGGTTACACCGACAACTTCAAAAAACGCACCGGTTATTCGATTGGGATCTCATTTGCACCTGACTGGGGCGAAGGCGCGATCCTCAGCCTTTACAGCGGCATCACGACTGAATTACAGCCGGGCATGACCTTCCACATTCCACCGGCACTGCGCATTTACGGCGAATTCACCGTCGGTGTCAGTGAAACCATTGTGGTGACCGAAACCGGCTACCGCGCCCTCGGCACGGTGGATCGTCCGCTGACCTTACTTTGATTTAGCGTTTAACAAGATGATGGGAAGTGAATAAATGAAAGACATCAGTGAAAGCCAGGCGCGCCTGAAAGGTATTTTTAATATTACCGTCACGCCTTTTACCGCCAGCGGCGAGTTTGATTTCGCGGGGCTGTCGCGCAATATCGAGCGCGTCATCAGCCTCGGTTATGACGGCATTTTGATTGGCGGCACCTACGGCGAATTCCCGGCAATGACCGCAGATGAGCGCGCCACGCTGTTTCGTTATGTCATGGAAGTGGTCGGTAACCGCGTACCGGTAATGTTATGCAGCGCCGGCTCCGATGCCCGCGTCGTGCGCGATTTAACCCAACTGGCGGGTGATCTGGGCGGGCTCCCAATGGTGACACCGCCGTTTGTTTCGGAAGTGACGGAAGCACAAATCATCAGTTTTTTCAAACAGATGGCGCCGCTATCACGCACCGGTATTCTGGTGTACAACGCGCCGGGCATCGGCATTACGTTACCGCCTGTGGTGCTGGAGCAACTGGCCGATATCGAAGGCGTTGTGGGCATTAAACAAGGTGACCTGAACCCGACGGCCATTGACCAGATTGCCAACCGGCTGGGCGGACGTCTGCGCCTGTTCTGCGCTTCTGACCTGGCATTTTTAGGTCCGATGATGTGCGGTTTTGATGGCATCAGCACCACTAACAGCGGCGCGTTGCCGGAAATCATTCTGGCGACATATCGTGCGCTGGAAAATGGCGATGCGAACACCGCGCGCGAACTGCACCGCCTTTGGTATCCGTACCGCGCCCTCGCCCGCCGCTATGGTCAGCCGCAACTGGTGAAAGCGGCCATGAACCTGCGCGGCTTCGACGGTCACCATGTGCGCGCACCACTGATTGATCTGGAGCCTGACGTTATCGGGCTGGTGGAGCAGGAACTCCAGCGTCTGGCTGCGGATCCGCGTTCCGGCGTCACCCTGAAGTAATCCGCTTTGCTAAAACTCCCGTCTGAGCAGGCGGGAATTTCCTCTCGTTACATCCGCTTTTCCGGGACATCCCGCAAATTCAGCAATGACATTTTTAATGTCCTTGCCATCGCCTTTCGGCGTATATACCTTTGCACTATATTTTTCAGGCGAGTATTATTTGAGCAGATTTCCGGCTTAAACAACTTACTGAGGAATAACGACATGCCCAAAGGCACCGTATTTTTAAATAACAGGACGCAAAGCGTACGTATTCCGGCAGAGTGCCGTTTTCCAGACGAGGTAAAAATCGTGACGATAAGAAAAGTAGGGAGTTCACTGGTTTTAACGCCAGTGGATAACACATGGGATAATTTTTTCCACAGCGAACTGCGCGTGACGGATGATTTTATGGAAGAACGCGCCTCACAAGATCAGTCTGAGCGGGATACATTTTAATGCTGACCTATCTGCTGGACACCAATATTGTCATTTATATACTCAAACGCAGGCCGATGAGCGTGCTGGCAAAATTCAACCAGCACGCCGATCAACTGGCGATCTCAATGATCACTTATGCTGAACTACTGCATGGCATTGCGAAAAGCACCAGTCCGACCAAAAACAAACTGGCGGTAGAGGAATTCGTTTCTCATTTACGTATCGTGGACTATGACCAGAAAGCTGCCGCGCATTACGGACATATCCGTGCCTGCCTCGAAAAATGCGGCAGCCTGATTGGGGTGAACGATATTCATATTGCCGCACAGGCACGTAGCGCGGGTATGGTGATGGTGACCAATAATATGAATGAGTTCACCCGCGTTGACGGGCTCCTGACTGAGAACTGGGTGGGTCCTTCCTTAACTGCGCTTTGAACCCGCCGCTTTTAAAAACGCGGTCAGCAACGGATGCGGTTTCACACGCAGTGACGACAACTCCGGATGCCCTTGTACTCCGAGATAAAACGGGTGATGAGTGAACTCAATACCATCAGCAATTTTTCCCGTAGCGTCAGTCCCGCTGATATGCAGCCCGAACTTCTCCAGATCGGGCTTCAGTTCGGGTTCAAGATGAAAGCGGTGGTTATAGCGCACGGTAAATTCATCGCCGAGGATGTCATTTAATCTGCTGCCAGGACGGCAATGCATCTGATAATCCCCAAGACGATGCACCGGAAATGTCGGCGTATCCGTCAGCGGGATAAAGGTTTTAATTTCGGCATTAGCATCGGCTTCGGCAAGATTGGCTTTCGTGGAACCAAGCATTTTCTGCACGATGGCCGTGGTCATGGTTTGCATACCCAGACAAAGCCCGAGAATGGGAATATTACGGTTCAGCGCGTAATGCGCCGCGCAAATTTGTCCGGTCACATTACACATCGCTGAACCTCCGGGCAGCAATATACCATCGACATTTTCCATCACTTCATGCAGGTGATCTTCCAGCGCCTGCGGTGCTGCGTACACCATGTCCAGTGATAACGACAGCGCATCTGCCGCGTCCCCCAGAGCAGCCAGAGTGGCAGGGTAAATACTGCATTGATCCGACTGGGACCCGACCAGCGCAATGCGCAATGACGGGCCGGTGTGCGGTGGCATGTTCTGATTGATCCAGCGCCCGTAGCGGTCTCGCCACCAGCATCCTGACGCGTCATCTGTCTGACCATGACGCCTGAATACAAACCCCTGATTGGCGCGCTCAACCGTAACCAGTTCGTAATCCAGCGCGTTATTCCGCACCTGTCTGGCGATTTGCGTGAACTGAATAATTTGCATCGGCCCCAGCGGAACCACCACATCCTGCGTACCGTAAGTATTGAGCAGATCTTCCAGCTCCATAACCTTTCCGGCACTTTGCGGATTCATTCGCTCAGTCCACAGTAAACCGCTGGTCATCAGCTGTCCTTCGCCGATGACATGCTGACAGGCATCCGGATAGCGGGCGATATCCCAGCTCACCGGCAGATGAGCTAACGGTAAATGTTTTTGTGCTGCCAGTATTGCCGCCATCGCCCCGTACAGCGATGGCTCAGGTGTGTCATGTGCAACAAAAATAAAAGACATAAGACAACCTTGAAATATAAAAGGAAAGTGACGGCATTTCGCAGACTCTGGAGTCTGCCAAACGAGTTGCCGTGCCATTTCCGCCGGTAAAATGCTGCTCAGCACGAAGAAATTATGAGCAAAGCAAAAAGAAGAATGGTAAGTTTAAATTGGTTTTAATGATTCATATAATACAATTTTGTTATTGCTCAAACAGGGGAAACAATGTCTGCTGAATTTCTTGCACCTCGTTTACGTCGTGTGCGCCCTTCGCCGACAGCGGCGATTTCCGACCAGGTACGCGCGTTTATTGCGTCTGGCGTTGATGTTATCAATCTCGGTGAAGGCGAACTCGATTTCGATACTCCCGCACACATCAGGCAGGCAGGGATCGATGCGATTGTACAAGGTGACACAAAATACACCGCTGTGGCCGGTACCGCCGCGCTGAAACTAGCCATCATCACTAAGTTTAATCGCGAAAATGGGATCAGCTACCGTGCGGACGAAGTGATTGCAGGTAGCGGAGCCAAGCAACTGATCTTCAATGCTCTTTTAGCCACGGTTTCTGCCGGTGATCAGGTCCTTATTCCTGCGCCCTATTGGGTTTCTTACCCGGACATGGTGGCGCTGGCAGAAGGCGAGCCGAAGATAGTACCTTGCCTGGAAAGCCATGGCTGGAAGTTACAGCCGGAAGATCTGGCGGCCGCGATTACCCCGCAAACCCGCTGGGTTATCCTCAACTCTCCGAATAACCCAACCGGCGCGGTGTATTCTGCAGAAGAATTAAAGGCGCTGGCTGCCGTTGTGCTGGAACATCCGCAGTTGCTTGTCATGGCGGATGATATTTATGAGCAAATTTGTTTTACCTCCGGCGAATTCGCAACGCTGGCGCAGGTTGAACCGCGCCTGAAGGATCGTATCCTCACGGTCAACGGTGTTTCAAAGGGTTATTCAATGACCGGCTGGCGACTGGGTTATGCCGGAGGTCCGGCCTGGCTGATTTCTGCGATGCAAATCTTGCAGTCCCAAAGCACGTCAAATCCAAGCTCAATCTCTCAGGCGGCGACCGTTGTCGCACTGGAACACGGCAGCGAATTCATCACGGAGTGGATTGAAATACTGTCACGCCGCCGCACCCTGATCATGAACTGCATCAATGCCATTGACGGCCTGAGTGCAGAGGTTCCGCCAGGAGCATTTTACGTTTTCGCTAATTGCCAGAGAATGCTGGGCAAAACAACGCCTTCGGGTGAGTCCCTCCATACAGATGAAGATTTTGCGGCTTATCTGCTGAAATTTGCCCACGTGGCAACGCTTCAGGGTTCAGCTTTCGGCGCACCAGGCTATTTACGCATCGCTTATGCCATTGATGACAAGCGTTTACAGGAAGCCTGTGAGCGGATCACCTGCGCCTGCGGCGAATTGCGCTAACCGGGCAAAGGCTGACAGAGTGCAGAAACAGGCCTTTCGGGTTCCTTTTTGACTCTATTGTCAACAACTTGACCAAAGTATCAGCAAACGAACGCATTTATAGAGTTTCCCCTTTGACATGCCGCGGGGCAGTCGCTATTATTCGCCCCGTTCCAACGATTCCTCTGTAGTTCAGTCGGTAGAACGGCGGACTGTTAATCCGTATGTCACTGGTTCGAGTCCAGTCAGAGGAGCCAAATTAGAAACGCCCGCTTAAGGAAACTTAAGCGGGCGCTTTGCTTTGGTGTGTTTCACTCTTCACCTGCCCGACAGGTCGCCACCTGCTTTAAAATTCGTTATCATCCGCTCCCACTCTTCCGCCGGTTAGTCTGATGTCTGCGATTATTGATACCTTTATTGCCCCGCCGTGCCATGAAACGATTGAGATCCTCTTTCAGGACGAGCATCTGGTGCTTATCAATAAACCCTCCGGACTACTCAGTCTCTCTGGGAAAAATCCGCAAAATCTGGATTCTGTTCATCACCGGCTGGTAAAGCTATTCCCCGGTTGCACCCTGATCCATCGTCTGGATTTCGGCACTTCCGGTCTGATGGTGCTCGCCCGTAATAAAGCGATAAATGCTGCCCTCTGCCAGCAGTTCAGCCAGCGCACCGTGACCAAAATCTACAGCGCATTGCTCTGCGGGCATTTGCAAGATGATGAAGGGGTGATAGACGCGCCGATTGCCAAAGACCCGGCGCTGTTCCCGCTGATGTCGATTTGTGCAATCACTGGCAAGCCTGCCCGCTCCGGCTATCAGGTGGTTGAGCGCTTTTATCATAAGCTGGAGGACGGAACGTCGCTGCCGTTAACACGGGTTCAGCTGATGCCGGAAACCGGGCGCACTCACCAGCTTCGCATCCACTGCCAGCAGATGGGTCATCCTATTTTAGGCTGTGACCTGTATGGCGGCCGCCTGCTGCCCGGCACAGAACAGACTCCGCGGCTGATGCTGCACGCCAGCGAACTGCACTTTGTACACCCTGTCAGCCTGGAGCGGATAGAAGCCCGCAATGCCAGCCCGTTCTGAATGAGAAATTTCCTGTAAAACCCTTGTCAGCCCCCTTCCCCGCATTAAATTCCCTTCACTTTGCAAAAGCATTTTTAACCTGACGGTTGACGCTGTAGTCTCAGTAGCGGTTTTATTTTGCTGTGCGCCAGATGAAACCCGCTTAACTGTTTTAATAAACAAAACGCTAATAACTAAAAGTTTAGAAATCTGAGGAACAGACAGGACAATTATGGACTCCATGCTCACCGCCCCCCGCCCCGATGAGGAGATAATTTCACATAACCGTGCCCGCCGGGCTGCCTGGGGCAGCTTCGTTGGCGCAGTCGTAGACTGGTTCGATTTTCTGCTGTACGGCATCACCGCAGCGCTGGTGTTTAACAGCGAGTTCTTCCCGCAAATCGACCCGGCAATGGGCACGCTCGCCGCATTTGCTACTTTCGGCGTCGGCTTTCTCTTTCGCCCGCTCGGCGGCATTGTCTTCGGCCATTTCGGCGATCGTCTGGGCCGCAAACGGATGCTGATGATGACCGTCTGGATCATGGGCATCGCCACCGCGTGCATCGGTATTCTTCCCTCTTTCGCGACGATTGGCTGGTGGGCTCCGGCGCTGCTGGTCACGCTGCGCGCTATTCAGGGGTTTGCCGTCGGGGGTGAATGGGGCGGCGCAGCGTTGCTGGCTGTCGAAAGTGCGCCTGCCGGAAAAAAAGCCTTCTACAGCAGCGGCATTCAGATGGGTTATGGCGTCGGCCTGTTACTCGCAACCGGTCTGGTGTCTTTGATAAGCAGCCTGACAACGGATGCGCAGTTCATGAGCTGGGGCTGGCGTTTGCCGTTCCTGTTCAGTGTTGTGCTGGTACTCGGCGCGCTGTGGGTGCGTAACGGTATGGAAGAGTCGGTCGAGTTTGAACGCGCTCAGGAAGAGCAGCCAAAAGAAGCAAAAAAACGCTTACCGGTATTCGAAGCACTGTTCCGCCATCCCGGCGCATTTCTGAAAATCATCCTCCTGCGCCTGTGTGAATTGCTGACGATGTACATTGTCACCGCGTTTGCACTTAACTATTCGACGCACAACCTTGGGATGTCGCGTGAACTGTTTCTGAATATCGGACTGCTGGTCGGCGGTATCAGTTGCCTGACCATTCCCCTGTTTGCCTGGCTTGCAGACCGTTACGGGCGTCGCCGCATTTACATTACCGGCGCACTGGTTGGCGCACTGAGCGCCTTCCCGTTCTTTATGGCGCTGGAAGCCCGCTCCATTGTTGGCGTAGTTATCTTCTCGTTGCTGCTGGCAAATATCGCCCACGATATGGTGGTCTGCGTCCAGCAACCGATGTTCACGGAAATGTTTGGCGCGGGTTACCGCTACAGCGGTGCGGGTGTGGGGTATCAGGTCGCCAGCGTGGT
Organism: Rahnella sp. PAMC25617; assembly: GCF_050606005.1. Taxonomy (NCBI): domain Bacteria; kingdom Pseudomonadati; phylum Pseudomonadota; class Gammaproteobacteria; order Enterobacterales; family Yersiniaceae; genus Rahnella; species Rahnella sp. PAMC25617. Next base: position 7,019 of record NZ_JBOCUM010000002.1, on the reverse strand, counting down.
CGGCGGTGGATTTACGCCGTTTATTGCCGCTGCGTTGCTGAATTTCTCAGGAGGGGAATGGCATTCTGTCGCCATCTACCTGATGGCCGGTTGTGTGCTCTCGGCCCTCACGGCGATGTTTATGAAAACGTCTCAGCCACACTGAACCGCCACCTGTTAAAAAAGCATCATCCGGAAAAGTTGCGCGAATAAAACATTGGCGGCAGCGCGCAGACAAGCCATATTTAGAGTGAATGATGACGAAAGAAGCACAAAGGAAAACGTATGGATAACAAGTCCCTCACCGCTTCACAGGCGATTGAGAAGCTCGAAGAGATGTATAACAGCTCTGTGGCCGCATTGCGGGTGGCGATTAAAGACTTCATCGTTGAGGGGACACTGCCTGACATCAGTGCGCGTGCCGCCGGGTTGTTTGTTTACCCGGAATTACGTGTCACCTGGGACGGCGTAACGCCCGCTAAAAACCCGACCCGCGCTTATGGTCGTTTTTCCCATCCCGGCCGTTATGCCAACACCATCACGCACCCTGAATTGTTCCGTCACTATCTGCTCGAGCAGCTGTCCCTGCTGGAAGAGGAATATGAAGCGGTAATTGAAGTCGTCCCTTCCCAGCAGGAAATCCCGTATTCCTACGTGATTGACGGCTCAGATCTGATGCTTGACCGCTCAATGAGCGCGGGTCTGGCGAAGCATTTTCCGACCACCGAACTCTCGCAAATTGGCGATGAAACCGCAGATGGCCTCAGTTATCCCGGCGATATCTTCCCGCTGTCGCATTTTAATGCCCTGCGCGCGGACTTCTCGCTGGCGCGCCTGCGTCATTACACCGGCACACTGATCGAACACTTCCAGCCGTATGTACTTTTCACCAACTACACCCGCTACGTGGATGAATTCGTCAGCTGGGCGTGCGCGCAGATTGCCGATCCTGAAAGTCCTTACGAGGCGCTGGCCTGCGCGGGCAGTGTATTCATTACCGCAGAGACGCAGAATCCGGAACAGGCAGTGTCTGATCTGGCCTGGAAAAAACATCAGATGCCTGCCTATCACCTGATTGCCCGCGACGGCTCAGGTATTACGCTGGTGAATATCGGCGTGGGTCCGGCGAACGCCAAAACCATTTGCGATCACCTGGCCGTCTTACGGCCACACGTATGGCTGATGATTGGTCACTGCGGTGGATTACGTGAAACGCAGTCGATTGGTGATTATGTTCTGGCACACGCCTATCTGCGTGACGATCACGTTCTGGATGCCGTTCTGCCGCCAGATATTCCTATCCCAAGCATCGCTGAAGTGCAGCGCGCACTTTACGACGCAACGAAAAAAATGAGCGGAATGCCGGGTGAGGAAGTGAAGCAACGGCTGCGCACCGGTACGGTTGTGACCACCGATGACCGTAACTGGGAACTACGTTACGCCGCGTCGGCACTGCGCTTTAATCTCAGCCGTGCCGTGGCCGTCGATATGGAAAGTGCGACAATTGCCGCGCAAGGTTACCGTTTCCGTGTGCCTTACGGCACGTTGCTGTGCGTATCGGATAAGCCATTGCACGGTGAAATCAAACTGCCGGGCCAGGCGAACAAATTCTACGAAGGCGCCATTTCAGAACATCTGCAAATTGGCATCTGCGCTATCGACCTGCTGCGCGCCGAAGGCGATCATCTGCATTCACGCAAATTGCGCACGTTTAATGAGCCGCCTTTCCGCTGATAACCACCCTGAACACCCCTGAATAGTTCGGGTTGCAGGCAGGCGGCAAGTTTGATAATCCCGATGAGCTGACATTAAGTCAGTGATTCGGGTTGTTAAACGCAGCCAGCGCCTCTGCGGCACGAAATATGACGGGGAATTAAGGATTTCCATAAAAAGACTTTGCATATTGCGAAGTCTTTTACCATCATAAATTAAAACGCTGTTCTACTTTCTTCCATACTGGAACTCTCTTGCAAAACGTCATCGTCTCTTTGCGCAAAGCCATCGAGCGCACGCCCTGGTATCCGAAACGGCGTTCTTACCGCACGTTGTTCTGGCGCGAAATAACGCCCCTCGCTGTCCCGATCTTTTTTGAGAATGCCTGCGTCCTGCTGATGGGCGTACTGAGTACTTTTCTGGTCAGCTGGCTGGGTAAGGAAGCGATGGCGGGCGTTGGCCTGGCCGACAGTTTTAACATGGTGGTGATTTCGTTCTTCGCGGCGGTCGATCTGGGGACTACCGTTGTCGTTGCCTTCAGTCTGGGAAAACTCGACCATGAACGCGCCCGCGCTGCTGCCCGTCAGTCGCTGGCCATCATGACCGTTTTCGCGGTGCTTCTGGCCATACTTTTGCAATTTTCCGGGCATGTGATTATCGACATGATCGCCGGAAATGCGGAGCCGGAAGTCAAAGAACTGGCGCTGTCTTATCTGCAAATGAGTAGCTGGAGTTATCCGGCGGCGGCCATCGCACTGATAGGTTCCGGTGCGCTGCGGGGTGCGGGCAACACCAAAATCCCGATGTTACTGAATGGCGGGATGAACATCCTCAATCTGGTGATCAGCAGCGTGCTGATTTACGGCTGTTTTGGCTGGCACGGTCTGGGCTTTATCGGTGCCGGTCTGGGGCTGACTATCGCCCGTTATATCGGTGCGATTGCGGTCATTTTTGTGCTGATGGTCGGTTTCAACCCTTCGCTGAAAATCTCCCTGAAAAGTTATTTCCTGCCTCTTAATACCAATATTTTGCGTGAAGTGCTGGGCATCGGTATCCCGGCCAGTATTGAATCCGTGCTGTTTAACGGCGGTAAATTACTGACACAGGTTTTTGTGGCGGGCATGGGCACCAATGTCATTGCCGGTAACTTTATTGCCTTCTCGATTGCCGCACTGATCAACCTGCCGGGGAATGCCCTGGGGTCAGCTTCTACCATCATTGTCGGTACACGCCTGGGTAAAGGGCAAATTGCTCAATCCGAGCGCCAGCTGCGCCACATATTCTGGTTATCCACTTTCGGGCTTTGTGTGCTGGCGTTCCTTTCCGTGCCGTTTGCCGGATTGCTGGCGCGGTTTTACACCAATGAACAAGACGTTATCGACGTCGTAAAAATCCTCATCTGGCTGAACGCCGCCTTTATGCCTTTCTGGGCCGCGTCCTGGGTATTACCTGCAGGACTAAAAGGCGCACGTGACGCACGTTTCACCATGTACGTCTCGATGCTCGGCATGTGGGGTTGTCGTATTGTGGTGGGCTATTTCCTCGGTATTGTTCTTGGTTTTGGCGTGGTTGGCATCTGGCTGGGGATGTTCCTCGACTGGATCGTGCGCGGAATATTCTTTTACTGGCGCATGGCGAGCGGTCGCTGGTTGTGGAAATACCCGAAAACGAAAAGAACCGAATAGTTTTGACTGCTACGCCCGCCGGTACATCCGGCGGGGATGGCCAATTTTCCCGTACAGCATTTCGACTTTCAAATCCCCTTTCTGCACACAATGTTCAAGATAGCGCCGGGCAGTGGTTTTACTCAAACCGGTTTCACTGACCACTTCATCCACTGAATAGCAACGCCCGCTCTCCTGGATAAAGATGCCTTCCACAAGATTAAGTGTATTTTCCTCGATGCCTTTATTGCCCGCTTTCGGCGTAAAATCCTTCGCCTGTAGCTGGTAAAGACTGTCGACGTTTTGCTGATCCACCACTTTCCAGGCACGCTGTGTCTGGCTGAACTGAATAAAACGCTCCAGCGATTGTTGCAGCCGGTTCCACGACACAGGCTTTAAAATATAATCAAAAGCCCCGCAGCGGATCGCCTGACTGCATGTGTTCATGTCACTGGCCGCAGTAATAAAGATCACCGAACAGTGGGTCTTTTTAAGCAGGTCATTTTCAATTAATGAAATGCCCTGACCGTCAGGTAAATAGTTATCCAGCAGCAGGAGCTGCGGTCGTTTTGCTTCTATAAGTACTCTGGCTTCGCGCAACGTTGTTGCTACACCCGCCAGTCTCAGCCAGGGATGATTGTCTATAAGTTCGGCATAAAGCTGTGCCAGCCGGTTTTCATCTTCCACAATCATTACGTCAATTATTTCAGCTTGCATCATTTACTCACTTCCGTATTTTCCGGTTGAAGGTACTCTGCTGTATGACCTGGAACTCCATTACCGTTGGGGATAAAAACAGAGAAAACAGCACCGGTTGGCACATTGTCGGAAACCTCAATACTGCCGCCAGCATGGCTGACATAGCTGGCGACCAGATGCAGCCCCAGGCCGTGATCCCCTTCCGGCTTTGAAGTCACACCCATCGAAAATATGTCTTCCCGCCGTTCCTGCGTAATACCCACTCCGTGATCTGCCACTTCAATCACCAGTTCATCCTGGCTGCAAACGATATACACCTCGACCGGCCCTGCCTCGCTACCGCGCAGCAGCGTAGCTTCAATGGCGTTATCCAGCAGATTTCCGATAACTGACATCAGCTCAGTTTCACTCAGTGTTGCCGGCAACCGGGTCATCTCACAGGCCGGATCAAACTCCAGCACGACGCCCTTTTCACGGGCACGGGCATATTTACCCAGTAGCAATCCGCACAGTCTGGGTGAGCAAAAACGCGCCGAGACAAAATCCAGTATTTCCTGTGCATTTTCTGATTGCGCCTCGATGTAGCGTATGGCCTCGTCATAACGCCCCATATGCAACAAACCCGCGAGCGTCGCTGTCCAGTTAAGCTGTTCATGACGCATGATGCGCAGGTTATCGGCATAACGTTGCACCTGACTGAGCTGGATGCTGAGCCGGTCGATATCGCTGCAATCGCGGAAAGTAATCACCCAACCCTGCAGCTGATTTTCCAGCATGATCCGCACCCGGCTGGCGATCACCGTCAGGTTATTGAACAGGCAAATTTCATCGTGAATATCTTTTTCCAGCATCACCTGCGGAGTGAAAAAGCCGACCGGAACGATGACCTGCTGAAGCGGGAGACCGCGCAATTCACGCGACGGCGCATCCAGATTCAGTAATTTTTTAGCGGCCTGGTTGATCACCGCCACGCGAAACTGGTCATCAATGGCGATCACGCCTTCGTAGATAGACTCCATCAGGGCTTTTTGCTGACGCACCAGCAGACCGATGTCGCGCGGTTCCAGCGAGAACATCTGCTTTTTGATCGAGCGGGAGAAAAACCAGGAGAAAGTAAACAACGCCACCAGCAACGTGGCTGCGGCCAGTAAAATGCTGATCACTTTCTCGAGTGTCAGGCTATTAATGTGGCTGGTCAGATACCCGACCGAGACGATACCGATCACCTGATTTTCAGCATTGCGGATGGGTGCTTTGCTGCGCAATGACAATCCGGCGCCTCCCAGCCTGATTGTGGTGGTACTTTTACCGGCCAGCACCTCTTTGTTATCACCGCCGATCAGCGTTGACCCCAGCCTGTCGGCATCGATGGAGTGAAACAGATGCATCGCTTTCCCGTCGCCGATCACCATATAACTGGCATCACTGTGTGCAGAGACATTCTTCATTAAATGGTTAATTGCTGAAATATCCTTATTTTCAACTGCGTTTATTAATGAGGGAATAAGTGCAATTTCGTCTGCCTGAACTTTTGCACGAATACCCATATCGTCATACAACTGTCTCTGAATATCCTGATAGTAATAAATGCCCACTATCGAAAACAGCGCCATAAATAACATAACAAGATAAGTAAAAAGTTTTATCTGAAAAGAAGGCCGAAACCGCATCAGGCAACCTGTAAACAAACAGTGATATTAATAACAGTGCAGGGATATTATCACCGGGCGGTATTCCAGTCAGAGTGGAGAATAAAAGTTGCGAGGCGTGCCGCAGAACATCGCCCGCCAAAGCAAGCCACGGGTGGCGAGATACATAATTCACAACAGTTATTTCACCATAAATTAACAGCAATATTATAATTACAAATAACACCATAAAAACCACGAAAAAATAAACTCAGCCACTTTATGAATTTAATTAAAACCATAAAAACCTTTCACTCCTTTAAAATACCGTTTCTAATTTGCGGCACCTCACATATTAGCGGGCATTATCTCTCTTACACTCCCTGCACAAATTGACACAGGGGATTCATCATGAGTACAACCGACGACACCTATTCTGTTCCCGCGGGATCTTCACCCGCAAAACAGCTCTCATTAAAAGAAAAATGGTGGCATATTCTCGACACCTGGAAGATCGGCATTATTCCACTGCCTTTATTTGTCATGGCTGGCGTGCTGATCGCCATTGATTGCCTTGATGGAAAACTGCCCAGCGATATTGTGGTGATGGTCGCTACTTTAGCGTTCTTTGGTTTCGCCTGCGGTGAGTTCGGTAAGCGCCTGCCTTTCATCGGCAAGATGGGCGCGGCGGCGATTTGCGCCACCTTTATCCCTTCCGCACTGGTCTATTACGGCCTGCTGCCGGATGTGGTAGTGGAATCCACCACTAAGTTCTATAAAAGCACCAACATTCTTTACCTCTATATCTGCTGCATTATCGTCGGCAGCATTATGAGCATGGATCGCAAAGTGCTGATCCAGGGTTTCATGCGCATCTTCTTCCCGATGCTGTGCGGTGAAGTGGTCGGCATGTTAACCGGCATGGGCGTTGGCCTGGCGCTGGGCATGGAACCCTTCCAGATTTTCTTCTTCCTGATCCTGCCGATTATGGCCGGTGGCGTCGGTGAAGGGGCTATTCCGCTTTCCATCGGTTACGCGGCATTACTGCATATGGATCAGGGTGTGGCGCTCGGTCGCATTCTACCGATCGTCATGCTGGGTGGTCTGACCGCTATCGTTATTTCCGGCTCACTCAATCAGTTAGGTAAACGCTATCCGCATCTGACCGGCGAAGGCCAGTTGATGCCGACGTCCAAAAATGCCACCGCTGACAGCAGCAAACTGAGCAGCACCGGCGGTAAAGTTGATGTCACCACCATTGCCGCAGGCGCGTTACTGGCCGTTCTGCTTTATATGGTGGGCATGCTGTTACACAAACTGATTGGTCTTCCTGCAC
>NZ_JBOCUM010000001.1:0-181477 GCF_050606005.1 Rahnella sp. PAMC25617 | reverse complement strand
TCTGATAAATTGTTAAAGAGCGTACGTTGCGAGACTTAACTCAGCAACGTGGGAGGCAGATAATACTCTTTCTCCCTGAAGAGTCAACCATTTTCTTTTACAAGATGCGGTGTTTTCACCGGGCTGATTCTTCCTGACTGGGCGACTTGGTTCTCGTTAGAGGAGTCGTTGTTCCCGGTCAGTGGAGGCGCATTATAGGGAGTTCTCAGAAGGCCGCAACCCCTAATTTCAAATAATTTACTGACCGTTCGCAAATTAAACAATTTCGCCCAAAACGGACAAATAGCGACCTATTTCAGCGTAAAACACACCAGTTTTAGACCAGAGGCTGGAGTAAACTCTCCTTTATAATAAGAGAAAAACATTCAGGAATACCTTACATGTTACTTAATGCCCATCAGCAAGCGGCTCAGCGCAACCTTTCTTATCTGCTGGCAGAGAAAATTGCACAACGCGTTTTGTCTGGCGAGTATCCGGAAGGTGCAATCCTTCCTGGTGAGAATGAGTTAGGGGAGATTTTTGGCGTCAGCCGGACTGCGGTACGTGAAGCAGTAAAAACACTGACCGCGAAAGGAATGCTTTTACCCCGTCCGCGTATTGGTACCCGGGTAATGCCTCAATCGAGCTGGAATTTTCTCGATCAGGAATTACTGACCTGGTGGATGACACGCGAAAACTTCGATCAGGTGATGGCGCATTTTATCGTACTACGCCGGGCTCTCGAACCGCAGGCTTGTGCGCTAGCCGCACTTTCTGCAAGTGAAGAACAAAAGCATCAGCTCTCTCTATATATGTATGAAATGCGCCAGCTGCATAACAGCTTTGATCGGGAGCGCTGGATAACGGTCGATACCCAATTTCATCAGCTGATCTATGAGGCGGGGAAGAATCCCTTCCTGACGTCTTTCTCGAATTTGTTCAGTTCGGTGTATCAAAGCTATTTTCGGGCGATTACCGGCAATGAAGTGATTAAGCTGGAACATCACCAGCGGCTGACGGATGCCATTCTTGCCGGTGATGCCAATGCCGCCCTTCTGGAATGTCAGAGGCTATTACTTGCTGATGAATGATCCGACGGACTGACGCACGACCAGTTCCGGCGTAAGAACCAAAACCTGCGGCTCAGAATCCGGGGCCTGCAACCGATGTAATAAAGCATCGACCGCCAGTTCGCCCAGCGAGTCTTTGGGCTGATGAATGGTGGTCAGCGGCGGCATCATATATTGCGCCAGCTGGATGTCATCGTAGCCCATCACTGCCACATCATCGGGAACACGTAATCCACGCTGATAAAGCGCCTGATAAACGCCAACTGCCATTGCGTCGTTGCCAGCGAAAACAGCATGAGGCGGTTCCGGCAGCGCCAGCAACTCCTGCATCGCGGCTAATCCGCCTTCAAATTCAAAATCACCACTCACTTCATAACCGGCCAAAATCTTCAGACCTGCTTTGTCCATAGCCTGACGATATCCACTCAGCCGTTCCTGGGCGGTAGTTTTATCCAGCGGGCCGGTAATACAGGCAATACGCTGGTAACCCTGACGGATTAAAAACTCTGTCGCCATTTCCCCGCCTAGCAAGGCGTTATCCTGAATGATATCAATGGCGCCATCAAAGGGTGACCAGTCCATCATCACAATCGGTAATGACGGGTAACGGCTGATGGCTTCTTTCGAAGGCCGGTGATTTTCCGTACACATGATAAGCAGCCCGTCGACCCGCTTTTGCAACAACGTTTCGAGGCTACGGTTCATACGTTCTGCATCATTATCGGTATTACACAAAATCAGACTGTATCCGCGCTCATAGCAACTACGCTCAACACCCCGCACCACTTCTGAATAAAAAGGGTTACTGCTGGCAGTCAGTAACATGCCGAGAGTACGTGTCTGGTTCAGTTTCAGGCTGCGCGCTAACGCGGAAGGTGCGTAATTGAGTTGTTCAACGGCGGCATTCACTTTGTCAGCGATAGCTTCACTGACAAAACGATTCTTGTTGATCACATGGGAGACTGTCGAGGTTGAAACGCCCGCGAGGCGGGCGACATCTTTCATGGTGGCCAATCAGGCCTCCTGTTGTGCAAGAAAATCGTCGATTTCTTTACGCCACGGCACGGAAGGCTGAGCACCAGGACGCGTCACTGCAATAGCCGCTGCCGCGTGTGCGAATCGTACCGCACTGTCCATCGGTTTGCCTTCCAGCAATGCTGTCACCAGCGCGCCGTTAAACGTATCGCCGGCCGCAATGGTATCGACGGCTTTTACACGGAATCCGGCCACTAACTTACCTTCACCGTTCTGGCTCAGCCAGACGCCTTTACTGCCTAACGTAATGATGACAGTCGCGATGCCTTTGTCATGCAGCGCTTTCGCGGCCCGTGCGGCATCTTCATTATTGTCGACTTTAATTCCTGTCAGCTTTTCAGCTTCGGTTTCGTTCGGAGTGATCATATCCACCCGCGCCAGCAATTCATCCGGCAATTCACAGGCCGGAGCCGGATTGAGGATCACCTGCGTGCCGTTGTCTTTGGCAATCTTCGCCGCCGCAATCACCGTCTCGAGCGGCGATTCCAGCTGCATTAATAATGCTGATGCGCCAATGACCTGCTGTTTATAGCGATCGAGGTATTCGGGCGTCACAGCTTTATTAGCCCCCGCATCGATACCAATAACGTTTTCACCTTCCGCATTCACGAAAATCAGTGCTACGCCGGTGGTTGTGTCTTCGATGGCTTCGATGGGTTGCGTATCAATATGATCACTGGCCAGCTGTTTACGAACGCGCTCGCCAATATCGTCATCTCCCACACAGGCAATAAAAGAAATATCAGCGCCACTGCGACCGGCTGCAACAGCCTGATTCGCCCCTTTGCCGCCAAAGGCTACGGTGTATTGCTTACCGATAACCGTTTCGCCCGGTTGCGGGAAGTGGTTGATATTCAAAATGTGGTCAGCGTTGATACTGCCGAGTACCACCAGTTTGCCTGTCTTCATGTAGAGATCCCTGAGTTAAATAGCGCCTCCCTGAAGGAGGCGCAGTGACAGCATAAATAAAGAGGGTATTACGGCTGAGCAACCAGTTTCAAATCAACAGGGATAACAGCCGGAACTTTCTCGCCTTTCAGCACTTTATCTGCAGTCTGAACACCGATCACACCGATTTGCTCAGGACGCTGTGCCACAGTCGCGCCCATTTTACCGCTGTTAACCGCTTTAATACCGTCTTCGGTGCCGTCAAAACCTACGACCAGTACATCCGTTTTACCGGCAGTCTGCAGGGCACGCAATGCACCCAGCGCCATTTCATCGTTCTGAGCAAACACGGCCTGCACATCCTGATGCGCGGTCAGCAGGTTCTGCATCACGTTCAGACCTTTGGTGCGGTCGAAGTCAGCAGGCTGGCTGGCGAGGATCTGGAAATGATGTTTTTCAGCTGCCTGAGCGAAGCCTTTACCGCGTTCACGGGCAACAGACGTACCGGCGATACCTTCCAGTTCGATAACTTTGGCATTTTCGCCCAGTTTCTTAGCGATGTAATCACCGGCCATTTTGCCGCCGAAGGCGTTATCAGAAGCCACGTGGCTGGCGACAACCCCTTTGGTTGCCTGACGGTCAAGGGTGATCACCGGGATTTTCGCCTGGTTTGCCATCGCAACGGCGTTACCTACCGCATCAGAATCCGTCGGGTTGATCAGCATCAGTTTGGTGCCGCGAACGGTCAGATCCTGCACGTTCGCCAGTTCTTTTGCCGGGTTGTTCTGAGAATCAAGTACCACCAGGTTGTAACCCAGTTTGTCCGCTTCTTTTTGCGCGCCGTCTTTCATGGAAACGAAGAACGGGTTGTTCAGAGTAGAAACGACCAGCGCAATGGTATCTTTCGCCAGAACGTTAGCACTGAAAGAAGCGGTGATCGCTGCGGCGGAAACCCAGACAGCCAGTTTTTTCATATTCATGGTCATAAGTCCTGTAGGAGAGGTTATTTGTTGCTTTTGTTATCCACCAGCACCGCCAGCAGGATGACAACTGCTTTTACGATCATCTGGTAGTAGGAAGAAACACCTAATAAGTTCAAACCGTTATTCAGGAAGCCAAGGATCAGTGCCCCGATCAGCGTTCCGACAATGCGTCCTTTACCCCCGGACAGGCTGGTTCCCCCTAATACCACTGCGGCAATCGCATCCAGTTCGTAACCTGTACCAGCATTAGGCTGCGCAGAAGACAGGCGCGCCACTTCGATGATACTGGCCAGAGCCGCCAACAAACCACACAGGGAGTAGACGATAATTTTAACCTTATCGACGCTGATACCTGACAAACGCGTCGCAGATTCGTTACCGCCCAGCGCGTAGATATAACGTCCTAAGCGGGTGTGATGCAGCATGTACCAGGCCGCAATAAACACCACCGCCATCAGCCAGACCGGCGTCGGGATACCCAGCGGGCGGCCGATACCAAACCAGCCAAAGACATCGGCAACATCATTAAAACCCGTGCTGATCGGGCTGCCGTTGGTGTACACCATCGTGATACCGCGCAGCAGCAACATCATGACCAGCGTGGCGATAAACGCCTGCACTTTGCCTTTGGCGACAATCACCCCGGTCACCGCACCGACGGCGGCACCGAGCGCCAGCGCGCCAGCCACCGCGACTAATGCATTCACTTCCAGCCCGACAATCGAGGCTGCCACCGCGCCGGTCAGCGCCAGCAGAGAACCGACGGATAAATCGATACCCGAGGTGAGGATCACCAGCGTCATGCCGACCGCCATAATGGCGTTGACCGACGTCTGCTGAAGAATGTTAAACAGGTTATTGAGCGTGAAGAAATTTGGGCTCATGGAAGAAACCACCGCAATCAACACCAGCAGCGCAATCAGAGACTTTTGCTCCAACAACCACTCTTTACTGATCCAGCGCTTCTTGGCTGGCAATGTCTGAGAACTCATATCTGATTACTCCTGCGTCACGCCGTATTGCTTGCCGACAGCGGCTGCCATCAACACTTCTTGCGTAGCCTGTTCTATCGGGAATTCACCGCTTAAATGACCTTCATGCATCACCAAAACACGGTCACTCATGCCGATCACTTCCGGCATTTCTGAGGAAACCAGGATGATGCTCAGCCCTTCGCGCTTGAACTGGTTTATAAGCTGGTAAATCTCTTTTTTGGCACCGACGTCAACGCCACGCGTCGGTTCGTCGAGGATCAGGACTTTTGGCCGCGTCATCAATCCGCGGGCAATCGCCACTTTTTGCTGATTACCACCGGAAAGCAGGCCGATTGTCTGCATCATCGACGGCGTTTTAATATTGAAGAGACGGATAAAGTCGCCGACAGCCTGCTGTTCTTCCGCATGCCTGAGACGTCCGCCACCATGGCTGAAATAGCGCAGCGCAGTCAGTGACATATTTTCTTTCACTGACATACCAAGCACCAGGCCATCGCGCTTACGATCTTCAGAGATGTAAACGATGCCGTTTGCCAGTCCGTCCTGCGGTGAATGCGTGACCACTTCGCGTCCGTCAAGCGACACATAGCCACTTTTACGCGGCAATGCACCGTAGAGAATTTTCATCAGTTCAGTACGGCCTGCGCCCATCAAACCGGAAATCCCCAGAATTTCGCCGCTGTGCAGATCAAAGCTAACGTTATTTACGCCCGGACCGCTGACATCACGCACCTGCAGACGCAGCGCACCGCGCTGATGATTTATACGCGGATATTGTTCTTCGAGACGGCGGCCAACCATCATTTCAATCAGCGTGTCTTCTTCCAGAGAACTGACCGGACGCTCAGCGATAAACTGCCCGTCACGGAATACCGTCACGTCATCGCAGATTTCAAAGATTTCTTTCATACGGTGGGAGATGTACACCACGCCACAGCCTGCAGCTTTCAGCTCGCGGATCACGCTAAACAAAGAGGCGGTTTCGGTATCGGTCAGGGCGTCCGTCGGTTCATCCATGATGATGACTTTCGACTCAAAGCTCAGCACCTTGGCAATTTCGACCATTTGCTGATCGCCAATTGATAATTCGCCAACCAGACGATCACTTTTGTAGCGCAGGTTCAGGCGCGCCAGCAGTTTATCGGCTTCGGCATACATCTTTTTCCAGTTGATGCGGCCAAAACCGTTTACAAACTCACGGCCCAGGAAGATGTTTTCAGCGATAGTCAGCTGTGGGATCAGATTCAGTTCCTGATGGATGATGCCAATTCCGGCTTCCTGAGAAGCTTTCGGGCCATTAAACGCCGCTTCCTTGCCCAGAAAATGTACTGAGCCGGCATCTTTCTGGTAGATGCCGGTCAGCACTTTCATCATGGTGGACTTGCCCGCGCCGTTTTCTCCCACCAGCGCCATCACACGTCCCGGATAGACGCTGAGCGCCGCGCCGGAAAGTGCTTTAACGCCGGGAAAGGCTTTATCAATGCCTGTCAGTTGCAGCAAAGGTTGCATAAAGGCCTCAGAAGGTTACGCCGGCACACAGAATAACGTTCGCGTAAGGCGAACATTCCCCGCTGCGGATCACAGCCCGACTTTTTTCGCTTTGCGCTTTGAATGCCTCATGACTGACGTAATCCAAAGCAATGGTGTTTCCCTGGTGTTGTTCGAGTTGTGTCAATTGGGCGAGCAACGCTTCATGGAGTTGAGGATTTTTAGTGAGGATTTCCTCGGCGAGGATAGCCCGCTCAACCTGCATCTCATGTGTCACTACCTCTAAGACTTGTAAAAAGGTGGGAACTCCCTGGGTCAGAGCCAGATCGATGCGTTGGCAAGCTGCTGGCACCGGAAGTCCGGCATCGCCAATAACCAGCTGATCGGTGTGACCTAACCGGGCAATAACATGTGAGATTTCGGCATTTAACAGCGGTGACTTCTTCATTGTGAACTCCTACAGCGAAACGTTTCGCTCACGGATGAGTTTATTAACTTCACCACGCATGGCAACGGACAAGTGATGGAATTGTGATCAGCGTCGAAACGTTTCGCTGAATGATTCAGAAACCGCAGGGAAATTTGAGTTAGTCGTTTCAGAAAGGAGAAAGCGAAAATAAAACAGGGCACCCGAAGGTGCCCTGTGACCGGCAGAAATTAGCGTTAAATTTCTACCTGCGTACCGAGTTCGATCACCCTGTTAGGCGGAATTTCAAACTGATCCGGTGCGCGTAAGGCGTTACGGCTGAGTGCCATAAAGAGCTTGCCACGGAAGTAGAGATACCACGGGCGTTTGGTCAGGATCAGCGATTCGTGCGACATAAAGAATGAGGTTTCCATCATCCGGCATGGCAGCCCTTCCAGACCACAGCGGTGGAAAACCTCTTCCACATTCGGCGTCTCTTTAAATCCGTAACTCGCGACCACACGCCAGAACGTCGGAGAAAGCTGTTCGATTGTGACGCGCCGGACATTATGCACATAAGGCGCATCTTCGGTGCGTAACGTCAGCAGCACCACACGCTCATGCAACACTTTGTTGTGCTTGAGGTTATGCAGCAAGGCAAACGGAATGACATTGATGGCGCGGGACATATACACCGCGGTTCCCGGAACGCGAACCGGCGGGGATTTCTCCAGAGACGCAATCATCGCTTCAAGAGAGTTGCCATGCTCGTTCATGCGGCGCATAAGGCGGAAACGCTCGCTTTTCCAGGTAGTCATGACGATAAACATGCACAGACCCAGCGTCAGCGGCAACCAGCCGCCGGAGAACAGTTTCGTGGCATTCGCCGCGAACAGCGGGATATCCATAAACAGCAGACCGATCAGCAAAAGCCCCACCAGGAACGGTTTCCAGTGCCAGTTTTTAAGCGCCACCGTACAGGAAAGAATACTGGTCAGCACCATCGTACCGGTCACAGCAATACCGTATGCCGCCGCCAGGTTGCTCGAATGCTCGAAGCTGGCGATAACGATAACCACCGCAAAATACAGCAGCCAGTTAATGGCCGGGATATAAATCTGACCCGCTTCCATTTCTGAGGTGTGAATAATGCGCATTGGCGGCAGATAACCCAGACGCACAGCCTGACGGGTCAGGGAGAACACTCCGGAGATAACAGCCTGAGACGCGATAATAGTCGCCAGCGTCGCCAGCACCAGTAACGGGATTAAAGCCCAGTCAGGTGCCAGCAGGAAGAACGGGTTTTTAATCGACTCCGGATCTTTAAGCAGCAATGCGCCCTGACCGAAGTAGTTCAGCACCAGAGAAGGCAGCACGACGGTGAACCAGGCCAGACGGATCGGGAATTTCCCGAAGTGACCCATATCCGCATACAGCGCTTCCACGCCGGTAATCGACAGAACGACCGCACCGAGCGCCAGGAAGGAAAACGACTTATGCTCGATAAAGAAGTTAACCGCCCACATCGGGTTCATGGCGCGAAGTACTTCAGGATTCTGCATGATGCTGTTGACGCCGAGAACAGCCAGCGTCAGGAACCACAGCAACATCACCGGTGCAAACAGTTTGCCCACGATGCCGGTGCCGTGTTTCTGAATAATGAAAAGCAGCGTCAGGACAGTAATAGAAAGAGGGACAATATAGGGATCAAGTGAAGGTGCTGCGATTTCCAGACCTTCCATCGCGGAAAGAACAGAAATAGCCGGAGTGATCACCACTTCACCATAGAAGAAGCTTCCCCCGATCAGGCCGAGAATGACCAAAACGGCGGTGGTGCGTGCCGAAGTGTTTCTGCCCGCCAGAGACATCAGCGTCAGAATACCGCCCTCGCCTGCGTTGTCCGCCCGCATCACATACGTGAGGTATTTGAGCGAAACAATGAGGATTAACATCCAGAAAATCAGAGAAAGAAAACCAAAAACGACGCTGGGTTCAACGTTGAAACCATAATGACCGGAAAAACACTCTCTTAAGGTATAGAGAGGACTGGTACCAATGTCGCCATAGACCACACCAATGGCGGCCAGGGTTACTGCTGGGAGTGACCGTTTATGTTCAGTGCTCATATTTCGTTTCTTTTCTTTTTTGCTCGAACATCTGTAAGCGATGCGTGCGCTCAGTCTTATGATGCCCACTAAAAGGCGCACAGTATGCACGAATAAATCTGATTGCCTACCCTTAAATGTGCAGCTAAACCAGGGTTCAGATGAACGGGGTCACAATTTTGATAATAGAAAATTTTTAGTAATCAACAAGCTATAACGATAAAAATAATCGTAGCTTCTCATAAGAACCCAGTACACTATTCAACAACTAAATGGAAACCGGAAGAGACAGTATGGCGCAATCTCCCCTTCTGGCAGAACGGATCGCCCGTCTTGCTAACGCACTAGAACATGGCCTGTACGAGCGGCAGGATGCCATACGACTTTGCCTGCTGGCCGCACTGTGCGGTGAAAGCGTTTTCCTGCTCGGCCCGCCGGGTATTGCAAAAAGTCTGATTGCCCGCCGTCTGAAATTTGCCTTCCGTCACGCCCGCGCGTTTGAATATCTTATGACGCGCTTTTCCACGCCGGAAGAAGTCTTTGGTCCGCTGTCGATTCAGGCCCTGAAAGATGAAGGCCGTTATCTGCGTCTGACCGAAGGTTATCTGCCGGAAGCTGAAATTGTCTTCCTTGATGAAATCTGGAAAGCAGGCCCTGCCATCCTTAATACGCTCCTGACGGCCATCAACGAACGTCGTTTCCGTAATGGCGAGCGCGAAGCCCCTATTCCGATGCGCCTGCTGGTCAGTGCGTCTAACGAATTACCTGAAGCCGACGGCGGTCTGGAAGCGCTGTATGACCGTATGCTGATCCGTCTGTGGCTGGATAAAGTGCAGGATAAGCAAAATTTCCGCTCGCTGCTCACCAGCCGCAATAATGAAAGCACCAATCCGGTGGCAGAGTCCCTGAGTATCAGCGATGAAGAATACCAACAATGGCAGCCGGAAATCGACAAAGTTACGCTTTCAGACAGCTGCTTTGAACTGATTTTCCAGTTGCGTCAGCGTCTTGATGCCCTGGATACCGCGCCTTATGTCTCCGACCGTCGCTGGAAAAAAGCCCTGCGTCTGTTGCAGGCCTGCGCCTTCTTCAGCGGCCGGAATGCGATCACGCCAGTCGATCTGATCCTGCTCAAAGACTGTTTATGGCACGACCTGAACACCTATAACCTGCTGCAAACGCAGATCGAACAGCTGATCACCGAGCAGGCTTTCCAGCAGCAAACACTGCTGATGAAAATCCAGCAGCTTAATCAGCAATGGATGCAGCATCAGCAGCAACAAAGCTCACGGCAGTCCATCAAGCTGAGCAAAAAAGCCGGAATATTCAGCCGCAAGCCGCAATACTCTCTGCCTGACACGATGACCACCACCAGCCTGACATTATTACTGCAAACGCCTTTGCATCTGCATGACATTAAAGTCACGCATTTGCTGTTTGAACGTATCGTTCTGGAGGATTGGCTCAATAAAGGGGGCGTACTGAAAGCCAAAATCAATGGCATTGGTTTTGCTCAGACCGTTGATCTGGAAATCGACGATAAACAGCAATTGCTGGTGCTGGATGTGAGTCGTCAGAGCACACCGCTGACCCTGCCAGGACATGAGCATATTGCCGTTCCCGATGAGATGAAAAATACGCTCAGCGATCTCACCGCAAAACTGGCTCAGCAAAGGCATGAATTTGGCCAGCAGCAAAACTGTCTGTTTGTGCCGGCAGAATGGATGGCAAAAATTGAGGCCAGCCTGTTGCAGGTATCTGAACAGCTGCGTCATCAGCAACAGACGTTCAGCGGACACTGATCATGTTCAGTCTGGAGTCTTTGGATCTTCTGCTGGCCATCAGCGAGGCTGAACTGATTGAGGAATCGATCATCGGCCTGCTGGCGGCACCGGCAATGGCGGTTTTCTTCAAGAAATTCCCACGTCTCAAACGGGCGCTGACCAAAGATCTTCCCGAATGGAAGATGCGCCTTCGCCAGAGGATCCACGAAACCCCTGTTCCGGAAGATCTGGCGAAAGAATTCTATCTTTATCAGCATTGCCAGCAGACTGATGCCGTTACTTTTCAGTCGGAACTGCCTGCGCTTCTTGAAGAGCTTGAACGGCTAAGCTCCCCTTTCACGACAGAAGCCCGAACGTTGCAGGAGAATCATGAAGCCTCCCGCACCGCCAAAACCGGCAACAGCTTCCAGACCCTGTTCCTCCAGCGCTGGCGCCTGAATCTGACCTTCCAGACGGTGACCGTTCATCAGCAGTTACTGGAACAGGAACAGGAGCAGCTGCAGGAAGAACTGCTGCAACGTCTGGAGCTCAGCAGCGAGCTCTCTCCTTTATTAGCAGAGAACGATACGGCGGCCGGTCGTTTATGGGATATGAGTAAAGGAAAGCGCATGCGTGGCGATATCCAGTCGCTGGCTCGTTTCGGGGCATTTCTCCAGCAACAACCTGAACTGATGCATCTGGCCGAACAGCTGGGGCGCAGTCAGACCGTCAAAACCAGCCCGCATGAAGATGCCAAAATGGAAACGCACCGGCTGATGGTGCGTGAACCCGCGACGGTACCGGAAGAAGTCAACGGTATCCATCAGAGCGATGATATTTTGCGCCTGATGCCGACGGAGCTGGTAACGCTGGGGCTGCCCGAACTGGAGTACGAATTTTACCGCCGCCTGCTGGAAAAGCGGCTGATGACCTATCGGCTGCAAGGTGATGTCTGGCGTGAGAAAGTGGTTAAACGCCCGGTGGTTTATCAGCAACAGGAACCACAACCGCGCGGGCCTTTTGTGGTGTGCGTCGATACCTCGGGTTCTATGGGCGGTTTTAACGAACAGTGCGCCAAAGCATTCTGTCTGGCACTGCTGAAGATTGCACTGGCGGATAACCGCCGCTGTTACATCATGTTGTTCGCCAGTGAAGTGATCCATTATGAACTGACGTCCAACGGCGGTCTGGATCAGGCGCTGCGCTTTCTGGGACAGCATTTTCGCGGCGGTACCGATCTGGCAGCCTGTCTGAATGCCACGCTGGATAAACTAGCGTCACCACAATGGCATGATGCCGATGCCGTGGTCATTTCCGATTTTATCGCCCAGCGCCTGCCTGATGAGGTGCAAAGAAAAGTCAGGACGCTGCAAAAAGAGAAGCAACATCGCTTTCATGCTCTGGCGATGTCACATTATGGCAAGCCCGGAATCCTGCGGATCTTCGATCACATCTGGCGCTTTGATACGGGCGTTAAAAGCCGCGTACAACGTCGCTGGCAGCGAAATTAAGCCTACAGAGAAAGATAACCATGACTGAAATCTATCAGCTCGATGAGCTGGATCGCGGGATCCTGAATGCATTGATGGAGAACGCCCGTACCCCTTATGCGGAACTGGCAAAAGTGTTCACGGTCAGCCCGGGAACTATCCACGTCCGCGTAGAGAAAATGAAGCAGGCAGGCATCATTACCGGCGCGCATATTACCGTTAATCCCAAGCAACTGGGTTATGACGTATGCTGCTTTATTGGCATCATTTTAAAAAGCGCCAAGGATTATCCGTCAGCACTGAAAAAGCTAGAGAGTATAGAAGAAGTGGTCGAAGCCTATTACACCACCGGGCATTACAGCATTTTCATTAAGATCATGTGCCGCTCGATTGATTCCCTCCAGCATGTACTTATCAACAAGATCCAGACAATTGATGAGATCCAGTCAACCGAGACGCTTATCTCCCTGCAGAACCCCATCACACGTACCATCCAGCCCTGAGCACTGATTTCTATACCCCTATTATCCACAGGTAGATCCCAGCTCATTCACAGCGTACAATAGTCTCCTTTTCCCGGGTGAGAGCACCATGTCTGACATTACCCTGATCAGTGGCAGTACGCTTGGCAGTGCCGAATATGTAGCAGAACACGTGGCTGAGAAACTGGAAGAAGCCGGTTTTTCCACTCAGATGTTCCATGGCCCCGAGCTCTATGAAGTTCCGCAGGAAGGGATCTGGCTGGTTGTTTGCTCGACACACGGTGCGGGTGAGTTGCCTGATAACCTGCAACCATTTATGGAGCAGCTGGAAGATCAGCAACCTGATCTGTCAAAAGTACGCTTTGGCGCATTAGGTTTAGGCAGCAGTGAATATGACACCTTCTGTGGCGCGATCGGTTCGTTGGATCAAAAACTGACGTCATTAGGGGCAAAACGGATCGGTGATCGTCTTGAGATCGACGTGACTCAACACGAAATTCCTGAGGATCCGGCCGAGGTTTGGGTGATCAACTGGATTAATTTGATCAAATAAGTGTAAATTTCAGGCGATCAGATGTGGATAACTATGCTTAAAAGCAGGGTAAAACCCGTAGTTATCCCTCTAACAACTCCTGTACGCTTTTCATGCTGTGCATAACTCTCAATTCTGATCCCAGCTTATACTGTCCAGGATCACCGATCATTCACAGCATTCGATCCTTCTTAGCATACTGATCTTCATAAACAAAAATGACTTATGCACAGAGGATCGCGATCTTAATAGAAGTATTAATAAGAGATCTTTAAATAAAAAAGATCTTCTTTTAATTAGTGAAGATCCCCGGGGACTTGTGGAAGCTCAAAACTTGAGTAGAATCCCTCCTCCCAACGCCATACAAAGAAAGTTCGCTTGAACGCCGAGGTGCAGTCGCATGTTTTATCCGGATCAATTTGACGTCATCATCATAGGTGGTGGTCATGCAGGTACCGAAGCCGCCATGGCTTCTGCACGCATGGGACGTCAGACCTTATTATTAACCCACAATATCGACACGCTGGGACAGATGTCGTGTAACCCTGCAATTGGCGGGATCGGGAAAGGACATCTGGTAAAAGAAGTGGACGCACTGGGCGGACTGATGGCCACGGCTATCGATCATGCGGGCATTCAGTTTAGGATACTAAACGCCAGCAAAGGCCCTGCTGTCAGGGCGACACGTGCTCAGGCTGACCGGGTTCTGTATCGCCAGGCAGTACGTACCGCACTGGAAAACCAGCCAAACCTGATGATCTTCCAGCAACCGGTTGAAGACCTGATCGTCGAAAACGATCAGGTCGTGGGTGCTGTGACCAAAATGGGGCTGAAATTCCGCGCTAAATCGGTTGTTCTGACGGTTGGTACCTTCCTGGATGGGAAGATCCACATCGGTCTGGAGAACTACAGCGGTGGTCGTGCCGGGGATCCTCCTGCGATCTCCTTGTCTCAGCGCCTGCGTGAATTACCCTTACGCGTTAACCGTCTTAAAACCGGTACACCTCCGCGTATCGATGCCCGCACCATTGATTTCAGTGTGCTGGCACAACAACACGGTGATAATCCGGCACCAGTATTCTCGTTCATGGGCAACGTGTCGCAACATCCGCGGCAGATCCCGTGTTACATGACCTATACCAACGAAAAAACCCATGACGTGATCCGCAATAATCTGGATCGCAGCCCAATGTATGCAGGGATCATCGAAGGGATCGGCCCGCGTTACTGCCCGTCGATCGAAGATAAAGTCATGCGTTTTGCCGATCGCAATTCTCATCAGATCTTCCTTGAACCGGAAGGCCTGACCAGCAATGAAGTTTATCCAAACGGTATTTCCACCAGCCTGCCATTCGATGTGCAGATGCAGATCGTCCGGTCTATGCAGGGGATGGAAAATGCCGTCATCGTTCGTCCGGGTTATGCGATTGAATACGATTTCTTCGATCCGCGTGATTTGAAACCGACGCTGGAAAGCAAATTTATCGCCGGTCTGTTCTTTGCCGGACAGATCAACGGCACCACTGGTTATGAAGAAGCCGCTGCGCAGGGCTTGCTGGCTGGCATGAACGCTGCCCGTTGTGCCACTGAGCAGGAAGGCTGGGCACCGCGTCGCGACCAGGCTTATCTTGGTGTGCTGGTTGATGACCTGTGTACGCTGGGCACCAAAGAACCGTACCGCATGTTTACCTCACGTGCTGAGTACCGCCTGATGCTGCGTGAAGACAATGCCGATCTACGTCTGACTGAAAAAGGCCGTGAGTTAGGTCTGGTTGATGATGCTCGCTGGGCACGCTTCAACGAAAAACTGGAAATGATCGAACAGGAACGTCAGCGCCTGCGTGGCATCTGGGTGAACCCGCATCATGCACAGGTTGAAGAAATTAACGCGCATCTTTCTGCTCCGCTTTCTAAAGAAGCCAGTGCGGAAGAGTTATTGCGTCGTCCTGAAATGACCTATGAGCTGATCACCCGTCTTTCCCCGTTCGCACCTTCCGTTCCGGATGTACAGGCGGCAGAACAGGTAGAAATTCAGATCAAATATGAAGGCTATATTGCCCGTCAGCAGGAAGAGATCGAAAAACAGCAGCGCAATGAAAACACCTTACTGCCTGTTGATCTTGATTACCGGCAGGTGAATGGTCTTTCCAATGAAGTGATCGCCAAGCTTAACGATCACAAGCCGACCTCCATTGGTCAGGCATCGCGGATCTCGGGTATTACGCCGGCAGCTATCTCGATCTTGCTGATCTGGCTTAAAAAACAAGGCTTACTGCGCCGTAGCGCATAACTCACCTCTCTTATGACCGCCCTTTGTAGCCAAAGCGGCGGTCAGTTCTTACTTTTCCCATCTTTCTGAGTGTTTTATCATTTCTCAACCGGGCTGTTCCCGAATATCGACTCTTTCTGAGGATTCACTGTGCAAAAGAAACTGGACTCGCTGCTTGCTGCGGCAGGAATAGCGTTACCCGATCAGCAAAAACAGCAACTGATTGGCTATGTTGAACTGCTGCATAAGTGGAACAAGGCCTATAACCTGACATCTGTTCGTGACCCGATGCAAATGCTGGTGCGTCATATCATGGACAGCATCGTGGTGAATGAACACCTGAAAGGCAGTCGTTTCATTGATGTCGGCACTGGTCCTGGTTTGCCAGGCGTTCCTCTGGCCATTGTCCGCCCTGATTCACACTTCACGCTGCTGGACAGCCTGGGTAAGCGTGTACGCTTCCTGCGTCAGGTTCAGCATGAGCTGGGGCTGAAAAATATCGAACCGGTACAAAGCCGTGTGGAAGAGTTTGAGCCAGAGCCGCCTTTTGATGGGGTGATCAGTCGTGCTTTTGCGTCCCTTCAGGATATGCTTTCCTGGTGCCATCATCTGCCGCAAAAAGGGCAGGGGCGGTTTTACGCCTTAAAAGGAGTCAGCCCTGATGATGAGCTGGCCGCATTACCGGAAGGTATCACTTTGGAATCAGTCATAAAACTGCAGGTACCAGAACTTGACGGGGAACGTCATCTGGTCATTCTTCTCTCAAACTAAAGTTGCGTTTTATCAAATAATATTTAAAAAACGGCTGTGTTAACACAGTTAAAATGAGCAGGCTAATTATATAGCGGTGGCAAACTCTCTATCACCGCTTTTTTACATACTGATAGCATTTATGAGATGTTTTTATTTTAATCCGGACTGTAATAGTCACTTGTGAAATTGAACGTCCGTCACCCTGCGGATATTCAAGTTGTAATAAAAATGTTGTTATTTGTTGGGTTGTTGTGTCAATAAATCGTGGTTATTTTTAAATAAGTTTGTTTAACGAGCAGTGTTTTATTAACAAATTGATTTATAAAGGTTTTAAAAGGCCTGATTAGCTAAAGACATTCAAACAGTGCAGGGTATATAAAGTGTCCTGCGTTAATTATGTGATCCAGTGCACGCTTCTTTGTCGGGTGATGAAATAACCGTATCAAACCAAAAAGGGCAAATTCAGCTATAGTTTGGTTGTCAAAATAGTCGTGAAGGGGAAAATTTAAATAATTGTTCACCTTTTCGCTACTTATCCATTGAATTCGTCCCTGTGCCCCGTATAATTTGCTCGGTTTTTGCTGCTTGACTCAAAACAGTAAAGGCAGTGATATACGGCATTCAGTCTACCTCCAGCTAGGTACTTGATACGGAGAGAACAAACGTCATGTCTGTATCCGGTATTTTACACAGTACAAATAGTGTGAAGGTTGCCAGAAAGCTGTTAATACTGCAGTTATTGACCTTTGTTCTGCTCAGTGCAGTATTTGGTTTTAAAAGCCTGGAATGGACCACATCGGCTCTTATGGGTGGTTTGGCCGCCTGGGTGCCAAATGTACTGTTCATGCTGTTTGCATGGCGCCACCAGGCGCAAACAACGGTCTCTGGACGGGTTGCCTGGTCCTTTGCTATCGGAGAAGCGCTGAAGGTGCTGGTTACGGTAATCTTAATGGTTATCGCACTTGGCCTGTTTAAGGCGGCATTTGCTCCGTTGGGGTTGGCCTATTTATCGGTGTTGATGACCCAGATTTTGGCACCGGCCGTCATTAACAGTTACCGTACTTAACTACTAAAGGGTAAGAGGCATCATGTCTGCATCAGGAGAAATCTCTACTCCACAAGAGTATATCGGTCACCATCTGACTCAGCTTCAGATCGGGACGGGATTCTGGTCGATTAACATCGATTCGATGTTTTTCTCCGTGTTCCTCGGAGTACTCTTTCTGGTTATTTTCCATCGCGTAGCCAAAAACGCCACCAGCGGTGTCCCGGGTAAACTGCAAACCGCAGTTGAACTGGTCGTTGGTTTCGTCGACAGCAGCGTGCGTGACATGTATCACGGCAAAAGCAAAGTGATTGCACCTCTCGCGCTGACCGTCTTCGTCTGGGTGTTTATGATGAACCTGATGGATTTGCTGCCAATCGATTTGCTGCCATTCATCGGCGAGCACATCTTTGGTCTGCCAGCGTTGCGTGTGGTTCCTACGGCTGACGTGAATATCACGTTGTCCATGGCACTTGGCGTATTCATTCTGATTCTTTTCTATAGCATTAAGATGAAAGGCTTTGGCGGTTTCATTAAAGAACTGACAATGCAGCCATTCAATCATCCGGTTTTCATTCCGGTTAACCTGATTCTTGAAGGTGTCAGCCTGCTGTCTAAACCAGTTTCACTGGGTCTGCGACTGTTTGGCAATATGTATGCGGGTGAGTTGATCTTCATCCTTATTGCTGGCCTGTTGCCGTGGTGGTCACAGTGGGTTCTGAATGTGCCTTGGGCCATTTTCCACATCCTGATCATTACGCTACAAGCCTTTATTTTCATGGTTCTGACGATTGTCTATCTCTCGATGGCATCTGAAAAACACTGATTTTCTTTCAACACTACTGCGTTTTAACTGAAACAAACTGGAGACTGTCATGGAAAACCTGAGTATGGATCTGCTGTACATGGCTGCCGCTGTGATGATGGGCCTGGCGGCAATCGGTGCTGCAATCGGTATCGGCATCTTGGGTGGTAAATTCTTGGAAGGTGCTGCACGTCAGCCTGACCTGATCCCTCTGTTGCGTACACAGTTCTTTATCGTTATGGGTCTGGTCGATGCAATCCCAATGATTGCGGTTGGTCTGGGTCTGTACGTGATGTTTGCTGTCGCTTAACACTGAGTTCGCTCAGCGTTAATCGAACTACATCAAATAATTCACTTTGAAAGAGGCATTGTGCTGTGAATCTTAACGCAACAATCCTCGGCCAGGCTATCGCGTTCGTCCTGTTTGTCTGGTTCTGCATGAAGTACGTATGGCCGCCAATTATGGCTGCCATCGAAAAACGTCAGAAAGAAATTTCTGAAGGTTTATCTTCCGCAGAACGTGCCAAAAAAGAGCTGGACTTAGCGCAAGCCGATGCGACCGACCAACTGAAGAAAGCCAAAGCTGAAGCTCAGGTAATCATCGATCAGGCGAACAAGCGTAAAGCTCAAATCGTCGACGAAGCAAAAGCTGAAGCCGAGCAGGAACGTAACAAGATCGTGACGCAAGCCAAGGCAGAGATCGACGCCGAACGCCAACGCGCCCGTGAAGAGTTGCGTAAGCAAGTCGGAATTTTGGCCATTGCTGGCGCCGAGAAGATCATCGAACGTTCCGTGGATGAAGCTGCTAACAGCGACATCGTTGATAAACTGGTCGCTGAACTGTAAGGAGGGAGGGGCTGATGTCTGAATTTGTAACTGTAGCTCGCCCCTACGCCAAAGCAGCTTTTGACTTTGCCGTTGAGCACCAAAGCTTAGACCGCTGGCAGTCCATGCTAGCGTTCACGGCTGAAGTCACGCGCAATGAACAAATTGAAGAACTGCTTTCCGGTGCTAGCGCGCCTGAAACTTTGTCTAAAACGTTTATTGCCGTATGTGGTGACGAACTCGACGACGCAGGCCAAAACCTGATTAAGGTAATGGCTGAAAATGGACGTTTACGCGTTCTTCCGCAAGTGCTGGAGCAGTTTATCGAACTGCGCGCCTCTCTCGAGGCTGTTGCTGAAGTTGAAGTGACTTCAGCAAATCCGCTTACGGAAGAACAGCAGGCAAAAATTGCTGCTGCGATGGAAAAACGTCTGTCTCGCAAAGTTAAGCTGAATTGCAAAATTGACAAGTCTGTTCTTGCCGGTGTCGTAATCCGTGCAGGTGATATGGTGATTGATGGCAGCGTTCGCAGTCGTCTTGAACGCCTGGCAGACGTCTTGCAGTCTTAAGGGGACTGGAGCATGCAACTGAATTCCACCGAAATCAGCGAACTGATCAAGCAGCGCATTGCTCAGTTCAATGTGGTGAGCGAAGCTCACAATGAAGGTACTATCGTTTCCGTCAGTGACGGGATCATCCGCGTGCACGGCTTAGCCGATGTCATGCAAGGCGAAATGATTGCGCTGCCGGGTAACCGCTACGCTATCGCCCTGAACCTGGAGCGCGACTCTGTAGGTGCCGTTGTAATGGGCCCTTACGCTGACCTCGCCGAAGGTATGAAAGTAAAATGTACGGGTCGTATCCTGGAAGTTCCCGTTGGCCGTGGCCTGTTAGGTCGCGTTGTTAACACCCTGGGTGCACCTATTGACGGTAAAGGTCCGGTAGAGCACGACGGCTTCTCAGCTGTCGAAGCGATCGCACCTGGCGTTATCGAACGTCAGTCCGTAGATGAACCTGTGCAAACAGGTTATAAGTCCGTTGATGCCATGATCCCAATTGGTCGTGGTCAGCGTGAACTGGTCATCGGCGACCGTCAAACCGGTAAAACAGCTCTGGCGATCGATGCGATCATCAACCAGCGCGATTCCGGCATCAAATGTATCTATGTGGCTATCGGCCAGAAAGCGTCCACCATTTCTAACGTGGTTCGTAAACTGGAAGAGCACGGCGCACTGGCAAACACCATCGTTGTTGTTGCAACTGCATCAGAATCTGCTGCACTGCAATACCTGGCACCGTACTCCGGTTGCGCAATGGGTGAATACTTCCGTGACCGCGGTGAAGACGCACTGATCGTTTATGATGACCTGTCTAAACAGGCTGTTGCTTACCGTCAGATTTCCCTGCTGCTTCGTCGTCCACCAGGTCGTGAAGCTTACCCTGGCGACGTTTTCTATCTCCACTCCCGTCTGCTGGAACGTGCTGCGCGTGTTAACGCCGAGTATGTTGAAGCATTCACCAAGGGTGAAGTGAAAGGCAAAACCGGCTCCCTGACTGCGCTTCCAATTATCGAAACGCAAGCGGGTGACGTTTCCGCGTTCGTTCCGACCAACGTAATCTCGATTACAGATGGTCAGATCTTCCTGGAATCAAACCTGTTCAACGCCGGTATTCGTCCTGCGGTTAACCCAGGTATTTCGGTATCCCGTGTTGGTGGTGCTGCTCAGACTAAGATCATGAAGAAACTGTCCGGTGGTATTCGTACTGCTCTGGCACAGTATCGTGAGCTGGCTGCGTTCTCGCAGTTCGCCTCAGATCTGGACGAAGCAACGCGTAAACAGCTGAACCATGGTCAGAAAGTGACCGAGCTGCTGAAACAGAAACAATACGCTCCGATGTCAATCGTTGCGCAGTCTCTGATCATCTTCGCAGCAGAACGTGGTTATCTGGAAGACGTTGAATTGTCTAAAGTCGGTAGCTTCGAAGCGGCACTGTTGGCTTATGCCGACCGTGAGCACGGCGAGCTTCTGCAGCAAATCAACCAAACTGGTGCGTATAACGATGAGATCGAGGGTAAATTCAAAAATATCCTCGATACCTTCAAAGCAACCCAGTCCTGGTAACACTAAACGGTCCTGCTGGTATTAAAACCCGGCAGGCCGTTTGGTCTTGAGGAGAAGCAGAGATGGCCGGCGGAAAAGAGATACGTAGTAAGATCAGCAGCGTGCAAAACACGCAAAAGATCACTAAAGCGATGGAAATGGTCGCCGCCTCCAAAATGCGTAAAACGCAGGATCGCATGGCGGCCAGCCGTCCTTATGCAGAAACCATCCGTGAAGTGATTGGTCACCTCGCGCTTGGTAATCTGGAATACAAGCACCCGTACCTGGATGAGCGTGAAATTAAGCGCGTCGGGTATCTGGTGGTGTCTACCGACCGTGGTCTTTGTGGTGGTCTGAACATTAACCTGTTCAAAAAGCTGCTGTCAGAGATGAAAGGCTGGTCCGAAAAAGGTGTTGAAGTTGATCTCGCACTGATCGGTTCCAAAGCAGCCTCTTTCTTCGGCTCCGTGGGGGGCAACGTTGTTGCTCAGGTGACTGGCATGGGGGATAACCCTTCTCTGTCAGAACTGATCGGACCCGTAAAAGTGATGTTGCAGGCTTTCGACGAAGGTCGCTTAGACAAGTTATGCGTTGTCAGCAATAAATTTATCAATACCATGTCTCAGGAACCCCGCATCGTTCAGCTGTTACCACTGCCACCGGCAGAAGACGGCGAACTGGCGAAGAAGTCCTGGGATTACCTGTATGAGCCGGACCCTAAAGCCTTGCTGGACACCCTCCTGCGTCGCTACGTGGAATCTCAGGTTTATCAGGGCGTCGTAGAAAACCTGGCCAGCGAACAGGCCGCGCGAATGGTAGCGATGAAAGCCGCAACCGATAACGGCGGCAGCCTGATCAAAGAGCTGCAGTTGGTATACAACAAAGCTCGTCAGGCCAGCATCACTCAGGAACTCACCGAGATCGTCGGGGGAGCCTCCGCGGTTTAAGCTAGGTTTACGAATTACGTAGAGGATTCAAGATGGCTACTGGAAAGATTATCCAGGTAATCGGCGCCGTGGTGGACGTCGAGTTCCCTCAGGATGCAGTACCGAACGTGTACAATGCTCTTGAGGTAGAAAACGGTACCTCCAAACTGGTGCTGGAAGTACAGCAACAGTTAGGCGGCGGCGTTGTTCGTTGTATCGCAATGGGTACCTCAGACGGCCTGCGTCGCGGTCTGAAAGTGAACAACCTGGAACACCCAATCGAAGTACCTGTGGGTGTTGCAACACTGGGCCGTATCATGAACGTATTGGGTGAACCAATCGACATGAAAGGTGCAATCGGCGAAGAAGAACGTCGTGCGATTCACCGTGCTGCGCCTTCTTATGAAGAGCTGGCAAACTCCCAGGAACTGCTGGAAACCGGTATCAAAGTTATGGACCTGATGTGTCCGTTCGCTAAGGGCGGTAAAGTCGGTCTGTTCGGTGGTGCGGGTGTGGGTAAAACTGTAAACATGATGGAGCTGATCCGTAACATCGCGATCGAGCACTCCGGTTATTCTGTGTTTGCGGGCGTGGGTGAACGTACTCGTGAGGGTAACGACTTCTACCACGAAATGACCGAATCCAACGTTATCGACAAAGTTTCCCTGGTCTATGGTCAGATGAATGAGCCACCAGGTAACCGTCTGCGCGTTGCACTGACCGGCCTGACCATGGCGGAGAAATTCCGTGATGAAGGTCGTGACGTACTGCTGTTTGTTGACAATATTTACCGTTATACCCTGGCCGGTACCGAAGTGTCCGCACTTCTGGGCCGTATGCCATCAGCGGTAGGTTATCAGCCTACACTGGCGGAAGAGATGGGCGCTCTGCAAGAACGTATCACCTCGACCAAAAGTGGTTCAATCACTTCCGTTCAGGCCGTTTACGTCCCTGCGGATGACTTGACTGACCCATCCCCAGCCACCACCTTTGCTCACTTAGATGCGACCGTGGTACTGAGCCGTCAGATCGCGTCACTGGGTATCTACCCGGCGGTTGACCCACTGGACTCTACCAGCCGTCAGCTGGATCCACTGGTTGTTGGTCAGGAACACTATGATGTGGCTCGTGGCGTGCAGTCTATTCTGCAGCGTTACAAGGAACTGAAAGACATCATCGCGATCCTGGGTATGGACGAGCTGTCAGAAGATGACAAGCTGGCTGTATCCCGTGCGCGTAAGATCGAACGTTTCCTTTCCCAGCCATTCTTCGTGGCCGAAGTCTTCACCGGTTCTCCGGGTAAGTTCGTATCGCTGAAAGATACCATTCGTGGTTTCAAAGGCATTATGGACGGCGACTACGATCACCTGCCGGAACAAGCGTTCTACATGGTTGGCACCATTGATGAAGCAGTGGAAAAAGCCAAGAAACTGTAACGCTAGTTTGTTGTGAGAGAGGATGACATGGCTGAAAAAGCTTACCATCTGGACGTTGTCAGTGCTGAAAAACGTATGTTTGAAGGCATGGTACAAAAAATCCAGGTGACGGGTAGCGAAGGCGAACTGGGTATTTTCCCGGGGCATGCTCCGCTGCTCACCGCCATCAAGCCTGGCATGGTGCGCATTGTTAAAGAACACGGTGAAGAAGAGTATATCTATCTTTCCGGTGGCATCCTTGAGGTGCAGCCGAATGCAACGACCGTGTTGGCTGATACTGCAATCCGTGGGCAAGACCTCGACGAAGCGCGCGCGCTTGAAGCCAAGCGCAAAGCGGAAGAACACATTAGTGGTTCTCACGGCGACGTTGATTACGCTCAGGCGTCAGCGGAACTGGCTAAGGCGATCGCGAAACTTCGCGTTATCGAACTGACCAGAAAAGCGATGTAACAACATCAGTTAGAAAAGCGACCTTCGGGTCGCTTTTTTTTTGCCTTTAAAAAAGTACATTTTCAGTGTTTTCCCCAACGCAAATTTTCGCTTTTAGTGGAATGCTTGCGTGATTAATCGACACTTTACCCTCAGTTTTTTTGGTGTAGTCTATGCAGCATACAACCCTTGCAGGCTGCGGTCTGCGGGCGGTTTTTGAAGCGAAATATGTAGTAATCCGCGCACTGAACGGGTTACTTTTGTCACTCAAATTGGATTTGTCAGGTTACCTATGTCGAACAGCGCACTGAGTGTGGTGATCCTTGCCGCGGGCAAGGGGACACGCATGTACTCCAACCTCCCGAAAGTTCTTCACCCGTTGGCCGGCAAGCCAATGGTTCAGCACGTCATTGATGCGGCCACGCAAGTGGGTGCCCGGAACGTGCATCTGGTCTATGGCCACGGCGGCGATTTACTGAAGAAAAATCTGGCAGGCAGTGATCTGAACTGGGTATTACAGGCAGAGCAACTGGGCACCGGTCATGCAATGCAGCAGGCGGCGCCGTTCTTTGCTGATGATGAAGATGTGCTGATGCTGTACGGCGATGTTCCGCTGATTTCCGTCGATACCTTGAATAAATTGCTCAAAGCCAAGCCCGATGGCGGCATTGGATTACTGACCGTGGTGCTGGATGATCCGACCGGTTATGGCCGTATTGTTCGTGAGAATGGCGTTGTTACCGGCATCATCGAGCAGAAAGATGCCAGCGAAGAACAGCTGAAAATTCAGGAAATTAACACCGGTATTCTGGTGGCTAACGGCGCGTCATTCAAACGCTGGCTCGGTCAGCTGAACAACAACAACGCGCAGGGTGAATACTACATCACCGATATTATTGCGATGGCGCATGCGGAAGGACACCTGATCGCCACCGTTCACCCTGCACGAAACAGTGAAGTGGATGGCGTGAATAACCGCCTGCAACTTTCCCGTCTCGAGCGCGTATATCAGAGCGAACAGGCTGAGCGTCTTTTACTGGAGGGCGTGATGCTGATGGATCCGGCGCGATTTGACCTGCGCGGTGAGCTGGCGCACGGCATTGATGTGGTGATCGACACTAACGTAATTATTGAAGGTCACGTAAAACTGGGCGATCGCGTCAAAATTGGTGCGGGTTGCGTGCTGAAGAACTGCGTAATTGGCGATGACTGTGAAGTCAGCCCGTACAGCGTGTTCGAAGATGCGTTGCTGGAAAGCGGTTGTACTGTCGGACCGTTTGCCCGTCTGCGCCCCGGCGCTGAACTGGCTGAAGGCTCGCATGTAGGTAATTTCGTCGAAATTAAAAAGGCGCGCCTGGGTAAAGGCTCGAAAGCCGGTCATCTTTCCTATCTTGGCGATGCCGAGATTGGCGATAACGTGAATATCGGTGCGGGCACCATCACCTGTAACTACGACGGCGTGAACAAGCATAAAACTGTCATTGGTAATGATGTCTTTGTCGGGTCTGACACACAACTGGTCGCGCCCGTCACGGTCGGTAATAACGTGACTATTGCTGCGGGTACGACGGTGACGCGCGATGTGCCGGATAACGGTCTGCTGCTCAGCCGCGTGCCGCAGGTGCACAAGCCTGACTGGCAGAAACCGGTGAAGAAAAAATAAGCTATTCTGAGGCTTAAGCATTCAGGCGCAGTTTTCTGCGCCTGATGTTTGTTTATCACGTTGTGTTTTGGTCTGCATTTTGTCGTCGAAATTCAGTCCAAAACATAATAATCCCCAACTCTCTACAAGGCTCGGGGAACCGCAAGTACACCGGAAAACGGGGCTTGTGGATAAATCAGGTCAGGCATCAAAAAGGTCCCGAAAGACCTTCTATAGGAATAAAACTGATGTGTGGAATTGTAGGCGCTGTGGCGCAACGCGATATTGCTGAAATTTTGTTGGAAGGTTTACGCCGTCTCGAATACCGCGGTTATGACTCAGCCGGTCTGGCTGTGATTGATGCTGACGGGAAAATGGGACGTCTGCGTCGTCTGGGCAAAGTCCAGATGCTGGCCGATGCTTTGGATGAACATCCGCTGCACGGCGGTACCGGTATTGCTCACACCCGCTGGGCAACACATGGCGAGCCTTCTGAAGCCAATGCCCACCCGCATGTGTCTGATTACATTGCGGTAGTGCATAACGGTATTATCGAAAACCACGAACCTCTTCGTGAATTACTGATTGAACGCGGTTACCGTTTTGATTCTGAAACGGATACCGAAGTGATCGCGCATCTGGTGCATTGGGAACAACTTCAGGGCGGCACGCTGCTGGAAGTCGTTCAGCGTGTTATCCCGCAACTGCGTGGTGCGTACGGTACGGTAGTGATGGACCGCCGCGACCCGTCTGTTCTGGTCGCTGCCCGTTCCGGTAGCCCGCTGGTGATTGGCCGTGGCGTGGGTGAAAACTTCATCGCTTCCGACCAGCTGGCGCTGTTACCTGTTACCCGCCGCTTCCTGTTCCTGGAAGAAGGTGATGTTGCTGAGGTTAAGCGCCGTTCTGTCAGCGTTTATGATAAAAATGGTCATGCCGTTGAGCGTGAAGAGATCGAATCCAAAGTACAGTACGACGCCGGTGACAAAGGCGTTTACCGTCACTACATGCAAAAAGAGATTTACGAACAGCCGCTGGCCATTAAAAACACCCTCGAAGGGCGTTTTAATCACGGCGAAGTCAATCTGAGCGAACTGGGCGAAAAAGCTGACGAAATTCTGTCCCGTGTTCAGCACGTGCAGATCATCGCCTGCGGGACGTCTTACAACTCCGGCATGGTGGCTCGTTACTGGTTCGAATCTCTGGCCGGTATGCCATGTGATGTCGAAATCGCGTCAGAATTCCGCTATCGCAAATCCGCTGTTCGTCCGGGCAGCCTTATCATCACGCTTTCTCAGTCTGGTGAAACGGCTGATACGCTGGCAGCGCTGCGTCTGTCCAAAGAGCTGGGTTATCTCGGTTCTCTGGCGGTCTGTAACGTGGCCGGTTCTTCTCTGGTGCGTGAATCCGATCTGGCGCTGATGACCAAAGCCGGTACCGAAATTGGCGTGGCCTCTACTAAAGCGTTCACTACGCAGCTGACCGTTCTGCTGATGCTGGTGGCACGCATGGGCCGTCTGAAAGGGATGAGCCCGCAAGTTGAGCATGACATTGTTCACGCGCTTCAGGCGTTGCCTGCGCGTATCGAACAAATGCTGTCGCTGGATAAAACCATCGAATCTCTGGCTGAAGGTTTCTCTGACAAGCATCACGCCCTGTTCCTCGGTCGCGGCGATCAGTATCCGATCGCGATGGAAGGTGCGCTGAAGCTGAAAGAGATTTCGTATATTCACGCAGAAGCTTATGCGGCGGGCGAGCTGAAACATGGCCCGCTGGCGCTGATTGACGCGGATATGCCGGTGATCGTCGTTGCACCTAATAACGAATTGCTGGAAAAACTGAAATCGAATATCGAAGAAGTGCGCGCCCGTGGCGGGCTGCTGTATGTCTTCGCCGATCAGGACGCCGGTTTCACCGACAGCGAAGGGATGAAGATTATCCAGCTGCCACACGTTGAAGAAATCGTCGCACCGATTTTCTACACCGTGCCGTTACAGTTGCTGTCCTACTACGTTGCGCTGATTAAAGGCACCGACGTTGACCAGCCACGTAACCTGGCGAAGTCTGTGACCGTCGAATAAAACCGACCGGTTCAGTCGCTGATTCTCTGAGCGCCTTTCGGGGCGCTTTTTTATTGTTTCCGGTTTTTCTCTTTCTCAGTAAACGGTCACGATTTTCTTCTCTCAGACTTCGTAACCCGCGCCGGATAAGGTATAGTTCGCGTTTTTCTGAAGGTGCTTTGCTCAATGCAGACCGACTCCATTCGTCTTAACAAATACATCAGCGAGAGCGGAATTTGCTCGCGCCGCGATGCCGATCGTTACATCGAACAGGGAAATGTTTTTATTAACGGCAGGCGTGCCGCGGTAGGGGCTCAGGTATTTGCCGGCGATGTGGTGAAAGTGAATGGTCAGGTTATCGAGCCGCGTGATGAAGAAGATCTGGTACTGATCGCGCTGAACAAACCTGTCGGCATCATCACCACGATGGAAGAAGGTGAGCGGGACAACATCCGTGATTTCGTTAACCACAGCAAACGCGTCTTCCCGATTGGCCGTCTGGATAAAGATTCGCAGGGCCTGATTCTGCTGACCAATCATGGCGATCTGGTCAACAAAATCCTGCGCGCCGGTAACGACCACGAAAAAGAATACATCGTCACCGTCAACAAGCCGATCACAGACGAGTTTATTGCCGGTATGGGCGCGGGCGTACCGATGCTCGGTACCGTGACGAAAAAGTGCAAAGTGAAGAAAGAAGCGCCGATGGTGTTTCGTATTACGCTGGTGCAGGGGCTTAACCGCCAGATCCGCCGTATGACCAAGCACTTTGGTTTTGAAGTCACTAAGCTCGAACGCGTGCGCATCATGAACATCAATCTGAAAGGATTGCCGCTGGGCGAATGGCGCGACCTGACCGATGATGAACTCATTGAGTTATTTAAACTGATTGAAAATTCGTCGTCTGAAGATAAACCGGCGAAAAAAGCGCAGGCAAAAACTGCTCAGGCTAAGAAACCCACTGCTGCAAAACCGGCTGTCACAAAACCGAAAAATACCGAAAAACCGGAGGGTAATTCAGGCTCCCGTAAGCGTTTTGCCCAGCCCGGGCGTAAGAAGAAAGGGCGATAATTTGCCCGCTTTTTGTCATCTGCCGGTGTCACAACCGGCATTTCCCGCTTAAAATCCCCGCATTTTGCCCGTATAGTTCGAATTGTGACCAGTGTCATAAAACTGTCACATAACGTACATTTTACTGTCACTAAACTGTCCTATTTTCCTCCTGTGCCAAACACTTTAATTAACGTCGACATCAGTCGGGAAGTTTAAAACCACCAGGAGTGGAACATGAAATTGATGCGTAACACCGTCGCCGGTCTTGTAGCAGCGACTTTCTCCCTCACAGCAATGTCTGCTTTCGCTGCCACTAACCTGACTGGCGCTGGCGGCACCTTCCCAGCTCCTGTTTACGCTAAGTGGGCTGACGCATATCAGAAAGAAACCGGTACTCAGGTTAACTATCAGGGCATCGGTTCTTCCGGCGGCGTGAAACAAATCATCGCTAAGACCGTAGACTTCGGCGCATCTGATGCCCCGATGAAAGACGAAGATCTGGCCAAAAACGGCCTGTTCCAGTTCCCTACCGTGATCGGTGGCGTGGTACTGGCTGTTAACATCCCGGGGATCAAATCCGGTCAGCTGACGCTGGACGGCGCAACGCTGGGTGATATCTACCTCGGCAAAATCAAAAAGTGGAACGACGCTGCGATCACCAAGCTGAACCCGGGCGTGAAACTGCCAGACACCAACATCGCGGTCGTTCGCCGTGCTGACGGTTCCGGTACCTCTTATGTCTTCACCAGTTACCTGGCGAAAGTAAACAGCGAGTGGAAAGACAAAATCGGTTCTGGTTCTACTGTGAACTGGCCTACGGGTCTCGGCGGTAAAGGTAACGACGGCGTTGCAGCCTTTGTTCAGCGTCTGCCTGGTTCAATCGGTTATGTAGAATATGCTTACGCCAAGCAAAACAACCTGGCTTACACCAAGCTGGTTGATGCTGACGGTAAAGCGATCAGCCCGACTGAAGAATCCTTCAGCGCAGCGGCTAAAGGCGCTGACTGGAGCAAAACCTTCGCTCAGGACCTGACTAATCAGAAAGGTGACAATGCGTGGCCAATCAGCTCCACCACCTTCATTCTGATTTACAAAGATCAGCAAGACGCAGCGAAAGGCACTGAAGTGCTGAAGTTCTTCGACTGGGCTTACAAAAACGGCAACAAGCTGACGACCGATCTGGATTACGCAGCCCTGCCTGAATCAGTGGTTGAGCAGATCCGTGCAGCATGGAAAACCAACGTTAAAGACAGCAGCGGCAAAGCACTGTACTAGGAATACCTGTCATACCTGAAGCTGCACCGGCGTTAGCTGCGCTCGTTCACCCGAATCACTTACCTGAGTAAGCTCACCGGGATTCACTTGCAGCTGGCTTGGTGCAACTCCAATTATTTTGGGTATAGTAACTCTGCTTCATTCCCTCTCCGGCCGGGGAGGGAATTAAATTTGAATTAAAAGAGAGTGGTATGGCTGAATACAAGCCGGCTATCAAGGCACCCAGCAAAAACGGTGACATCATCTTCGGCGCTCTGGTCAAACTGGCTGCGCTGATTGTGCTATTCATGCTGGGCGGCATTATCGTCTCGCTGTTTATTGCTTCCCTGCCGAGCATCGAAAAGTTTGGTTTATCCTTCCTGTGGACGAAAACCTGGGATGCTCCGAACGAACAATTCGGCGCACTGGTGCCGATTTACGGCACGGTCGTGACCTCCATTATTGCCTTGCTGATTGCAGTTCCTGTCAGCTTTGGTATCGCATTATTCCTCACTGAGCTGGCGCCGAACTGGATGAAACGCCCGCTGGGTATTGCTATCGAACTGCTGGCGGCGATCCCCAGCATTGTTTATGGCATGTGGGGTTTGTTTGTCTTTGCACCGCTGTTTGCGCAGTACTTCCAGACGCCGGTGGGTGATGTACTTTCCGGTATCCCGATTGTTGGCGCACTGTTCGCCGGTCCGGGTTTTGGTATCGGTATTCTGGCGGCGGGCGTCATTCTCGCCATTATGATCATCCCGTACATTGCCTCCGTCATGCGTGACGTGTTCGAGCAAACGCCGGTGATGATGAAAGAATCTGCTTACGGCATTGGTTGCACCACGTGGGAAGTGATCTGGCGCATCGTGCTGCCGTTCACCAAAAACGGGGTAATCGGTGGCGTGATGTTAGGTCTGGGACGCGCACTGGGCGAAACCATGGCAGTGACCTTTATTATCGGTAACACCTACCAGCTCGACAGCGCCTCACTTTATGCGCCGGGCAACAGTATAACCTCCGCACTGGCAAACGAATTTGCCGAAGCGGAAGCCGGTCTGCACACTGCCGCGCTGATGGAACTGGGGCTGATCTTGTTTGTTATCACCTTTATTGTCCTGGCGCTGTCGAAAGTGATGATCCTGCGTCTGGCTAAGAAAGAGGGCCGTTAAGATGACGACACTCGACATGCAAAGTAACGCAGCATTACTGGAATCACGCCGTAAACGTCAGGCATGGCGCCGTCAGAAAAACCGTATCGCGCTGATGGTCTCGATGATGACCATGGCGTTTGGTCTGTTCTGGCTGGTCTGGATCCTGTTTACCACCATCGTCAAAGGTGTGGACGGGATGTCGCTGGCGCTGTTCACGCAAAACACGCCGCCACCGAACACGGCGGGCGGCGGTCTGGCGAATGCCATTGCGGGCAGCGGATTACTGATTTTATGGGCGACGGTCATCGGTACGCCTCTGGGCGTGATGGCGGGGATTTATCTGGCCGAATATGGTCGCAAATCCTGGCTCGCTGAATTTATTCGCTTCATCAACGACATTTTGCTTTCTGCGCCATCCATCGTTGTCGGCCTGTTTGTGTACACCATTATGGTGGCAAAAATGGGTCACTTCTCTGGCTGGGCAGGCGTTCTGGCGCTGGCGTTGTTACAAATCCCGATTGTTATCCGTACCACGGAAAACATGCTGAAACTGGTGCCCGACAGCCTGCGTGAAGCGGCTTACGCGCTGGGTACGCCGAAATGGAAAATGATTTCGGCCATCACGCTGAAAGCGTCTGTTTCCGGCATTATCACCGGTATTTTGCTGGCGATTGCCCGTATTGCCGGTGAAACCGCGCCGCTGCTGTTCACGTCACTCTCCAACCAGTTCTGGAGCACTGACATGATGCAGCCGATTGCCAACCTGCCGGTGACTATCTTTAAGTTTGCGATGAGCCCGTTTGGCGAGTGGCAACAACTGGCCTGGGCGGGCGTGCTGCTGATTACGGTGTGCGTGCTGCTGCTGAACATTCTGGCGCGTGTGATTTTCGCGCCGAAAAAGCAATAAGTTCATTCATTATCGATGGCAGACGAAAACGGCTGCCGTCACTGTTTACCCGGCGTCGCCACGCGGCGCGCGAATAAGAGAGATGTCTTAATGAGTCGAATGACTGACGCATCCAACAGCAAGATTCAGGTTCGCGATCTGAACTTTTATTACGGCAAATTCCACGCGCTGAAAAATATTTCCCTGGATATCGCTAAGAACGAAGTCACGGCATTCATCGGTCCGTCAGGTTGTGGTAAATCCACGCTGCTGCGTACGTTCAACAAAATGTACCAGTTATATCCGGAACAGCACGCAGAAGGTGAAATCCTGCTCGACGGCGAAAACATTCTGGTGGATAAGCAGGACATCGCGCTGCTGCGCGCCAAAGTCGGTATGGTCTTCCAGAAACCGACGCCATTCCCGATGTCTATTTATGACAACATCGCGTTTGGTGTGCGTCTGTTTGAAAAGCTTTCCCGTACCGATATGGATGAGCGCGTGCAATGGGCACTGACCAAGGCCGCGCTGTGGAACGAATCCAAAGATAAGCTGCACCAGAGCGGTTACAGCCTGTCCGGTGGTCAGCAACAGCGTCTGTGTATCGCGCGCGGTATTGCGATCCGCCCAGACGTTCTGCTGCTCGACGAACCTTGTTCTGCGCTGGATCCGATTTCTACCGGTCGTATCGAAGAACTGATCACCGAGCTAAAATCTGATTACACCGTGGTGATCGTGACCCACAACATGCAGCAGGCTGCGCGTTGTTCAGATCGCACTGCGTTTATGTATCTGGGCGAACTGATCGAATACAGCGATACCGACTCGCTGTTCACCTCGCCAGCGCGCAAACAGACTGAAGATTACATTACTGGCCGCTACGGTTGAGGTAAGAACAATGGACAACCTGAACTTAAACAAACACATATCCGGCCAGTTCAACGCCGAGCTTGAACACATCCGCACGCAGGTTCTGGCAATGGGCGGGCTGGTCGAGCAACAACTGACTGATGCCATTACGGCGATGCACAATCAGGATGCCGAACTGGCGCAACGCGTCATCAAAGGTGATGACAAAGTTAACCTGATGGAAGTGGCGATCGACGAAGCCTGTGTGCGCATTATTGCCAAGCGCCAGCCGACCGCCAGCGATTTGCGTCTGGTGATGGCGATCATCAAAACCATTTCTGAACTCGAACGTATCGGTGACGTGGCAGATAAAATCTGCCGCACGGCGCTGGAAAAATTCTCGCATCTGCATCAGCCGCTGCTGGTCAGCCTGGAATCTCTGGGTCGCCACACCGTAGAAATGCTGCATGATGTGCTGGATGCGTTTGCGCGTATGGATCTTGACGAAGCGGTACGTATTTACCGTGAAGACAAGAAAGTGGATCAGGAATATGAAGGCATTGTGCGCCAGCTGATGACCTACATGATGGAAGATCCGCGCACTATCCCGAGCGTGCTGACTGCGCTGTTCTGCGCCCGTTCTATTGAGCGTATCGGCGACCGTTGCCAGAACATCTGCGAATTCAT
Organism: Rahnella sp. PAMC25617; assembly: GCF_050606005.1. Classification (NCBI taxonomy): domain Bacteria; kingdom Pseudomonadati; phylum Pseudomonadota; class Gammaproteobacteria; order Enterobacterales; family Yersiniaceae; genus Rahnella; species Rahnella sp. PAMC25617. Next base: position 148,092 of record NZ_JBOCUM010000001.1, on the reverse strand, counting down.
TTTCTACTTCGTGAAGGGTCAGGATTTCCGTCACGTGGGCGGCGATGCGCTGGACAAGCTGCTGACAGACGGCAAAGACGCGCCAAAAGAATAATCGCTGGCTGATATTGCCCGACAAAAAAGGCCTCTTACGAGGCCTTTTTGCTATCCGCTCTGTAACAGCGTCCGATCAGCGCAATTACTTCATCACGTAGCGCAGGGCAACCATGACGGCCAGCTGACGGTAGTGGGCGGTCTGTAAATCCACTTCATCCGGATTTTCAAACAATGCGCCGAACGTATATTGGTTGGCAACCTGGTGTACGCACAGGCTGCTGATCAGACGGTGAACGTCGCGTGCCTGCGCATCTTCTTTGAACAGATGGCTTTGCTTGCCACGCGCGAGAATATCTTCCAGCAGCGTTAATGCCGATTTGTTGATTTCACGGATGCTGGTGGACTGACGGATAAACCGGCCGCGCAGCATGTTTTCCGTTGAAACAATACGAATGAATTCCGGATGTGAGACGTGGAAATCAAAGCTGGCTTCGACCAGTTTGACGATAGCTTCAGCGGGCGGAAATGACGAGAGATCCAGATCCAGCTCGTGCTGACGGATACCGCGGTAAACGTGCTCCAGCACCAGCATGTACAACGCTTCTTTGGTCTTGTAGTGATAGACCACCATACGTTTCGTGGTGCTGGCGTTGGAAGCGATATTTTCCATGCGTGCGCCCATCAGACCGGATTCTGCGAATTCAGCCAAAGCGCTGTCAAAAATGCGCTGCTTCAGTCCTATCGGATCATTTTTACGTCCCGGCGCCGGGGAACTTTGGCTGCTCAGCGTCTTATCCTCATCATTAACCACATTCACGCCACAGAGATTAACCATTGCGTCGCTCAGTTACAATCCGTGCGTTCATACAACGCCTCTGCACTTGACGAACGTGGCATGAGGGTCCACTACTGTAAGTATCGAAGCCTGACTTAAAGGACGCTATTTTGCCTGCAACCACCCGTTTACGTTCAATTGCGACAGTTTCAGTACCAGGAACCTTGCCTGAAAAGCTCACGGCGATAGCTGCTGCGGGATTTGATGGTGTGGAAATATTCGAAGATGATTTGCTTAAAAGTCCGGTCAAGCCGGTGGCTATCCGTAATCTCGCCGATTCCCTCGGCTTGCGTATTTTCCTGCTGCAGCCTTTCCGCGATTTCGAAGGCGTTCCTGCGGAAAAACGTATCGAAAAACTCGCCAGCGCGCGCCGTCAGTTTGATCTGATGCGCGAGCTGGGCTGCGATCATTTACTGGTGTGCAGCAACACCGATCCGGAAAGCTCACCGGAGCGGGATGTACAGATTGCCGATCTCGCCGCGCTGGCTGAAATGGCGGAGCCTTATGATATCCGTATCGGCTTTGAAGCGCTGGCGTGGGGCAAACACATCAACCGCTACCGGCAGGCGTGGGATCGCGTACGTGAGGTGAACAGTCCGGCGCTGGGCATTGTGCTCGACAGCTTCCATATTCTCGCTGTAGGCGACAATCTTGACCGGCTGGACGAAGTGCCGCTGGATAAAATCAGCTTCCTGCAACTGGCTGATGCGCCCTACAAAGACATGAACGTGCAGCAATGGAGCCGCAGTTATCGCTGTTATCCGGGGCAGGGTGATTTACCGCTGGTGGATTTCGTCAGCACGCTGAACCGAAAAGGCTTCACCGGGCCGTGGTCGCTTGAAATCTTCAATGATAAAACCCTGCCGCTGGCAGATGGCCTGCGATCCTTAGCGGAGCTGGAAAAGCGGATGCAGGCTTACGATCAGGATCACAATTCAAATCCATTCATAGAGGAAATTTAGGTTAAGTTTTACATCGTGTGTAATTCGGCGTATTAACCATGAAAAAAACAAGGGAATGTTATTCATGGATTTCAGAAGTCAGATGTTGAAGAACGCGGTTGCCAGTGAGCAGGCGACTTCTACCCCTTCAGGCTGCAAAGCCTGCCAGCGGAAAGGATTACCAATCTACCTTTTGCTTCTGCTGTTAGCCCGACCGGTCGCACCACCCTTGAGGGTGTGGTTTATGAACGCATCGATCTGCGAGTGAGTATGCCCGGATGGGCGGCAGGCAAAGGTGGCTGGTCCGTGCGTCTGGCGCGTGCCGGTGACGATAAGGTATTGTTCTCGCAATCAGTGAGTGCGCCGGGGCAGGCTGACGGGTATCAGGCTGTGGAGCCTTCCGGTTATTATAAATACCGTCTGTCAGTGGATGAGGAGACGGTAACGGAAGGCGGTAAAGAGAGGAAGGTAAACAGCCTGAATCTGATGGTCAGTGTCTGGGCGGAACAAAGCCGTACAGCGAAAGTGAAACTGGTCGCGAATTACTGGCCGGATAATACTGATGCAGATTATCAGCTGGGCCTGACGGTCAGTAAACAGGGATGATGCGATGAAACGACAGTCCAGACTTCATGCGCCAGTTCGATACTGGGATGAAGATTTACCTAAACAGGCAGACGATCAGAAAGCCCCGCCGCAGTTGATCCGGGTGAATGAAATCAATGATGTGTGGATGGAGATCCCGCGTTATGTGAATTACGGGTGGGGTGTACAATGGTTTAGTACATTTATGACTCTTATTGCTGTAATTATTTGCGTTGTCTTTGTTTTTATTCCAAGTTTTCCATCTGATTTATTATCCATGTTTAGTGTCTATCTTCCTGTTTTTATATTTTTCTCATTTTTTATCTACTGCATCAAAAGGGTTTTATTTGAACCCCGGGGCGCACCTGTTCGTTTTAACCGCAAGCGGCAGAAAGTTTATGTATATGAATATCAGCGCAGTGTCTGGCCCTGGAAGCGCTGGCCGGTGGTGATCAAGGTATTTGACTGGGCCGATATTCAGGGAGAACGGGTGCAGCTGGCGGGGCATGCAGACTGGGGGCACCGGATATACTGCGCGGTTTGTAAACCGGGAACACATGAGGTCGTGGACCGGTTTGTGCTCGCCTGGACGGTGGGCAATCTGCGCGATGCTTACGGTTTATGGAGCCACTGCTGCCACTACATGGAAGCCAGACCGGTGCCTAAAAACCCGCTGCTGACCGATAAGCCAGCAGACTGGACGCCGTTCAGAACGGTACGCTGGCCGTCAGATGTTGAACGTGAATCAACCACCGCAACAGGGATGATGTGATGAAACGACAGTCCAGACTTGATGCGCCAGTTCGATACTGGGATGAAGATTTACCTAAACAGGCAGACGATCAGAAAGCTCCGCCGCAGCTGATCCGGGTGAATGAAATCAATGATGTGTGGATGGAGATCCCGCGTTATGTGAATTACGGGTGGGGAGGGTTATGGTTCAGCTTGATTGCAATACTTATTGTTTTATTTTTTAGTATTCGTCTTGTTTTTATTATTAATGCTGCTTCTGACTTATTATTATTGTTTAGTCTCTATCTTCCTGTTTTTGTATTTTCCTCATTTTTTATCTACTGCATCAAAAGGGTTTTATTTGAACCCCGGGGCGCACCTGTTCGTTTTAACCGAAAGCGTCAGAAGGTTTATGTCTACGAGTACAAAAAAAGTATCTGGCCCTGGAAGCGCTGGCCGGTGGTGATCAAGGTATTTGACTGGGCCGATATTCAGGGAGAACGGGTGCAGCTGGCGGGGCATGCAGACTGGGGGCACCGGATATACTGCGCGGTTTGTAAACCGGGAACATATGAGGTCGTGGACCGGTTTGTGCTCGCCTGGACGGTGGGCAATCTGCGCGATGCTTACGGTTTATGGAGCCACTGCTGCCACTACATGGAAGCCAGACCGGTACCTAAAAACCCGCTGCTGACCGATAAGCCAGCAGACTGGACGCCGTTCAGAACGGTACGCTGGCCGCCTGATGTTGAGCGTGAATCAACAACGGATCGCCCTTAACCCGTGATCTGATAACCCATCTGACGCCAGATCCCCGGCAGTTCGCGCATGTCGTGGAAAGTCGTCACCAGCGGGTGATCCAGCGGCGGGTTATGCGGATCGGCGCAGTAGTAAAACACCGGGATGCCTGCGGTGATCCCGGCCTGTGCGCCTGCCACGGAATCTTCTACCAGAATGCAGTTTTCCACCAGCACATCCATGACCTCGGCGGCTTTGTACAATACCGCCGGATCGGGTTTCCAGCGCTGCAAATCGTAGCCGCTGAACAGCTTATCGCCCATGAAAGGCAGCAAACCGGTCAGGCCGAGCGAGTGCTGCATTTTGGTGACCGGGCCGTTGGAGACGACGCACATTGGCACGGTAATGTGTTCCAGCAGTTCACGCGCACCGTCAATAGGCTCAAGTTTAGTGTCGAAAAGCCGCGCAACGTGCTGGCGGAACACCACTTCCATTTCTTCTTTCGGCACATCGATACCGTGCTCTTTATTGACGATCGCGACGATTTCGTAAAGTTTGACGCCTTTGTATTTCTTATACATTTCGTCGAAAGAAACCGTCACACCAAAATGCTCGAACATTTCGACGTAGGCTTCGCAGCACAACAATTCACTGTCCACCAGCGTACCGTCGCAATCAAAAAAGACACATTCAACCTGTGACATACTTTCTCCCTGTGAGCGTTTCATCTATTGGCGTGCATTATGGCACTGTACCCGAACGATAGATTTAATCCCATACATCCAGTGCTGGCGCTTTCGGGCTAAAATCCTTAGGATACCCCCCGATTGTTTTTCCCCCATTTTGGAACTCACCAATGAGCACACCACAGAGCAATGCGACTGCGGGTAAAGGTCTGGCTGAACGTCTGTTTAAACTGACGCAGCACGGCACCACCGTACGCACCGAAACTATCGCCGGTTTAACTACCTTCCTGACCATGGTCTATATCGTTTTCGTGAACCCGCAGATCCTGGGTGTTGCGGGGATGGATAAACAGGCCGTGTTCGTGACCACCTGTCTGATTGCCGCGTTCGGCAGCATCCTGATGGGCGTGATCGCCAACCTTCCGGTCGCTCTGGCACCGGCGATGGGTCTGAATGCGTTCTTTGCTTTTGTGGTCGTGGGCGCGATGGGCGTTTCCTGGCAGATCGGGATGGGCGCGATTTTCTGGGGCGCGGTCGGTTTGCTGCTGCTGACCATTTTCCGCATCCGTTACTGGATGATTGCCAATATTCCGGTCAGTCTGCGCGTGGGCATTACCGCCGGTATCGGGCTGTTTATCGGCATGATGGGGCTGAAAAACGCCGGCATTATCGTTCCGAACCCTGACACCATCGTCACCATCGGTAATCTGACCTCGCACAACGTGCTGCTGGGCGTACTCGGGTTCTTCATTATTGCCGTGCTGGCGTCGCGAAACTTCCATGCCTCTGTGCTGGTGTCGATTATTGTCACCACCGTGATTGGCCTGATGATTGGCGACGTGCATTACACCGGTTTCTGGTCGATGCCGCCGAGCATTACCACGGTTGTCGGACAGGTGGATCTGAAAGGCGCGCTGAATATCGGTCTGGCGGGCGTCATCTTCTCCTTCATGCTGGTGAACCTGTTTGACTCCTCCGGCACGCTGATCGGCGTGACCGACAAGGCCGGTCTGGCGGACGAGAAAGGTAAATTCCCGCAGATGAAACAGGCGCTGTATGTAGACAGCGTATCTTCCGTTGCCGGCGCATTTATCGGCACGTCTTCTGTGGGCGCTTACATTGAAAGCACCTCCGGCGTGTCCGTCGGCGGCCGTACCGGTCTGACTGCGGTTGTCACCGGTTTGCTGTTCCTGCTGGTGATCTTCATTTCCCCGCTGGCCGGCATGGTGCCGGAATACGCCGCAGCGGGTGCGCTGATTTATGTCGGCGTACTGATGACTTCCAGCCTGGCGCGCGTGTCATGGGATGACCTGACCGAAGCCGTTCCGGCGTTCGTCACTGCGGTGATGATGCCGTTCAGCTTCTCGATCACTGAAGGTATCGCGCTGGGCTTCATCTCTTACGTGGTGATGAAACTGGGCACCGGCCGCTGGAAAGAAATCAGCCCATGTGTGGTTGTGGTTGCGCTGCTGTTCGTGCTGAAAATCGCGTTCGTAGACGGGCATTAATCCGCTGACGTCTGCTTAACGCCGATAAAAAAACAGCCCGCATTTGCGGGCTGTTTGCATTTCTGATGACCGGAATTATTTGCTGACGCGGCGGGTATAGTCGGCAAATGCCGTCAGCTGGCCGCGCAGGAAATCGAGCGTCCCCTGATCAACCACTTCGCCTGTCTGCTCATCCACTTTGCTCTGAATGACGCCACCCATAAATTCAGGTTTGTTCATGACCATGGCATCAAGGAAAACCAGGATCTGGCGCAGGTGATACTGGCAGCGTGCGCCACCGACCGGCCCCATTGAACTGGTTTGGATCAGCACGGGCTTTCCGGCCAGCGGCTGGTTTGGCAAACGTGAAATCCAGTCGATGGCATTTTTCAGGCCACCCGGTACGGAATAGTTATATTCCGGCGTGACGATAATGACGCCATCCGCCTGACGGATTTGTTCCGCAATCGCTTCAACATCCGCCGGAAAACCTTCTTCCTGCTGAATATCCGCATCATAGAGTGGAATGGCACCGATGGAAGGTAATGCTTCAATCACGATGCCCTCAGGGGCGACATTCGGCAATGTACGCGCCACCATGCCGTTGTATGACGCTTTACGAAGACTACCTAACAGTGTGACAAACTTCAGTGGTGTAACTGACATGGCTAACTCCTGTTATGGATGATTTTACGAAAGGAACTGCCTGTAACCATAAACGAAAAACGGGTCGACGAGCGTAAACATAAGTGAAGTTTTATTTAGCAGGCGGCAGGCTGATGAATTTCATAAAGTGCGGTGATTCGGACTGCTGATCTGTGGAAAGTGTTTGTGTGCGGGTGAAACCGTTTTCGGGTTCATAGCGCCAGCACTGCAACCGGATTATCGAGGGAGATTGCGCGCATGACCAGGTTATCGACCCTTCAATATCACTCATTACCTGCGCCTCCGGTGTCACGGCAGACCGCAAACGGCCAGAGGCCGGATTCAGGCTGAGCGTCAGCGGACCCTGATCGTTGAGGCCGGACATCTTCAGCATGCTCTGGCGGATACACCACAGTTGCAGCGAGGATTCCACAGGATCGGATTGCATGGCAATCCAGGTTTTCTCCACCGCAGAAAGCTGTAACTGCTGTTGCGGATTCACCAGCGCACTGCGGGCATGAATGATTTCGAGATCCAGACCGACTTTCCCTTCACTGCTGATTAAGACACCGACAGTGCTACCGGCATACGCCAGGCTGAAATCAGGGAGATCAAGGGATTCGAAACTCGGACGACCGCTGGGTAAGGTGATCACGTTAGGAAGTTCAGCAATTCCGTACAGGTAGAAAATCATTTCTGCCAGAAGCACGCGGCCGTTTAAGAAACGCTTGCGCTGTTTTTCGGAAAGGTGTTTTGCGAATAATACGATCTCTTTGGGCAACCGGTGTGTATCCGGTTCTGCATCCGTCATTGCCCATCTTGCAAAATGGCACGCCATTGTTCACTCCATGATTAATGGTTCGACCGTATTTTCTCAATTGTTCTAAAGAATAACATTAAGAGAAATCATTAAAAACCGCTTAAAACTCGCAGTGGCGCACACTTCATTCACTTTTCAGACAGATTTTCATCACCATAAAGTGAAACAAATCACAGTTTTAATCGCCAGTTGAGAAGAAATCTCATCGGAATGATGTTCTGGATTTTCACTCATAAGATCCGGGTGCCAGATATATCTACTATAGCAACATAAAGAAACGTCAGAAAATGCCGTTACTAGTTAAGCAGCGATCTCGCTGCTTCGCCTGTGAGTACCCTAAAATGTTAAAAACAACGCAATCCCGCTTTATCGCATTGATCAGCTTGTTTTTTATTGTGCTGGTCATCGTTACGCTTATCGTGATCCAGGTCTTTATTGCTCCTCAGCTGAAACAAACCGAAAGTAATCTGGTGGCTAACCAGGTGGATGATGTGGCCGTCGCCATTAACGATCGCCTGAATAAAGTTGAGTCTCAGGTACGTACCATCACCCAGACCGTCGCACAAATGGACAGCGACAGTATCGACCGGCTGCTGCCTGCTCTGGTTGATCAGTACGGTGATGCCGCCGTGTTTGGAGGCGGTATCTGGCCGTTGCCGAACCAGCGCGATCCGGCAAAAATCAAATTCAGCACCTTCTTTGCCCGAAACAGTAATAATCAGCTGACGGTGAATACTTTCTGGAACAGCGCAGAATCGCCGAACTATTTCGATCAGTCCTGGTATCTCGCCGCCTCCAAAGGTGAAAAGGGGCAGTGCGTCTGGGCTCCCGCCTATTTCGATGACGCCAGCACCCAGCCACGCACCAACTGTGCGATGCCGATTTATAAAGGCGACAAACAGTGGGGCGTTGCCACTATCGACGTGACGCTGGGCTTCTTTAACCAGCTGGTGACGGAAATGGAGAAAAAGGTTCACGCGACAATTTATATTGTGGAGAAAGACGGCACCATCGTTGGTACCAGCCATTCCACGGATGAAAAGCTGCCGAAACTGGCGTCGCTGGGCGAAGCCTCTCCGCTGGCGATGCAGATCCGCAAAAGCCTCGACCAGATTAACGATCAATCCTCTCTGGTGGCGGATTACGACAACGATGGTACGTCGCATACGATGTTCATGAGTAACATTCAGGGCCCGTGGTATATCGCAACCGATATGCCGACCAGTCAGTTGCTGGCGCGCAGCCATAGCATTCTGACGAGTCTCGGGCTGGTACAAATCCCGATGGTCTTACTGCTGCTGATTGTGCTGATTGCGGCGATTAAAGTGTTTATGCGCCAGCTTGCCGCACTGAATAAAAATATCGCTCAGCTTTCAGCGGGCGGCGCGGATTTAACCCGACGCTTACCGGACAGCCGCAGCCCTGAGTTCAATCAGATCAACCAGAGCTTCAACAGCTTCCTGTCTTTCCTGCAATCCATTCTGCGTCAGGTTGGTGACAGCAGTCTGGCGATCACTTCAGCTTCGCGCCAGATTGCCAGCGGTAACCTGGACTTGTCTGCGCGAACTGAAGAACAGGCCAGTTCTATTGTCGAAACGGCAGCCTCAATGGAACAGCTGACCAGCACCGTTAAGCAAAACGCAGCCAATGCGGAGGGCGCTAACCAGCTGGCGCGTGACGCATCGGCAGTCGCGGAAAAAGGATCGGAAGTGGTGAAGCAGGTGGTAGAAACGATGGGGTCGATCACCCGTTCCTCCCACAAAATCGTCGATATCATCAGTGTTATTGACGGCATCGCTTTCCAGACCAACATTCTGGCGCTGAATGCGGCGGTAGAAGCAGCACGTGCTGGTGAACAGGGGCGCGGTTTTGCCGTGGTGGCCTCAGAAGTGCGCAGTCTGGCGCAACGCTCGGCGACCTCTGCGCGTGAAATCAAAAAGCTGATTGAAGATTCTGTGGCGGATATTTCCACCGGCAGCAATCTGGTGGCAACGGCGGGGACGACAATGGATGAAGTCATGGGCGGCGTGAACAACGTGGCGACACTGATGAACGAAATTATGTCTTCCAGTCAGGAGCAAAGTCTGGGCATTGAGCAGGTTAACGTGGCTATTACGCAGCTGGATAACGCCACGCAGCAGAACGCCGCGCTGGTCGAACAGGTTTCTGCCGCCGCGCAGGCGATGCAGGATCAGACCGTTCAGCTGGAAACCGTGGTTGCGGGCTTTAAGCTCTGATTTCGTCTGATTCAAAGTGTGCAAAACTGGGTGGTAAGTGAGCGATCACTTACCGCTTTCTGTTTTACGCCATACTCAGTCTCAGTAAAAGTCGTTTTCCGTCATGAAGTTAATCAGGCTGGTCAGTTTGGCTCGTGGCCTGAAATCAGGCAGATAAACCAGATGCACCACCCGGGGCTTCGGGATAAAAGACTCCAGCACCGGGATCAGCTTGCCGCTGGCGATATCCTCCGCCAGCAGGACTTTGGGCTGCAACAGCAAACCGGCGCCCTCCAGTGCCGCAGCACGCAGCGCATGACCGTCGTTGGACACATAGCGGCTGTTAACCGGCCACGCTGACGTGGTGCGTTCTGCATTCGCCAGATGCCAGCCTTCGCTCTGATTCCAGACGGTATGCACCAGACATGGGTGCGTTTTCAGGTCTTCAGGCGTCGCGGGCGTGCCGAACTGCTGCAAATAGCCTGGAGACGCGCAGATCACCATTTCATAAGGCTTCAGAGGCTTCGCCACCAGACGGTCGTCGCCGATTTCGCCAATACGAATTGCTGCATCAAAACCTTCGCCGATCAAATCCACCCTCGCGTTACTCAGTATCAGCTCTACATTCACTTTGGGATGTGTTTGCAGATAACGGGCCAGCATCGGTGCTATAACGCTCGAGCCAAGGGATACCGGCGCGCTGACCCGCAGCAATCCGGTCGGTACGCTTTGCAGGCTTTCCATCGCGCTTTCCGTGAATTTCATCTGATCCAGCACCCGTTTGCCGTTTTCATAAAACACTTCACCGGCATCGGTCAGGCTTTGCCTGCGCGTAGTGCGTTGCAGCAGACGGGCATTGAGATGCTTTTCCAGTTGCTGAATGTGTTTACCGACCATCACCGCCGAAATCCCCAGTTTTTCCGCCGCAGTGCTGAAATTTCCGGTTTCTACTACGCTGACAAAGACTTCAATATTCCGCAGCTTATCCACATTACAAACCCTGAGTTAGTACAGAACGAATAATACGAGTCTATATCTAACTCTTAATTTGGTGAAAGATGATCCAACAAACAACGTTGAGGAAGCTGTGATGAAAATTTTAGTGATTGGCGGGACGGGTACATTGGGTAAAGCGGTGATCCGAGAATTCGGCGCAGAACATGAAATTATCACCGCAGGCAAGACGCGCGGTGATTTTCAGGTCGATATCACCGATGAAAACAGCGTAAAAGCGCTTTTCAAAAGTACCGGGAAAGTCGATGCGATTATCGCCACTACCGGCAGCCTGCACTTTGGCCCGCTGACTGAAATGACCGCAGAGCAATTCAATATCGGCTTGCAGGATAAACTGCTCGGGCAGGTGCGTATTGCGCTGATCGGTCAGTCATTCCTCAACGATGGCGGCTCCGTCACCCTGACCAGCGGGATTATTGCTGATGAACCTATCCGTCAGGGCGCAAACGCCACCACGGTTAATGCGGCCGTGGAAGGTTTTGTCCGTGGTGCGGCGATTGAACTGCCACGCGGCATCCGCATCAACGTGGTCAGCCCGACCGTAGTAGAAGAGTCGCTGAAAGCTTACGGCCCGTTCTTCCCGGGCTTTGAAGCCGCTCCGGCAGCACGGGTGGCGAAAGCGTATCGCCGCAGCGTGGAAGGGGCGCAGACCGGACGTGTTTATAAAGTCTGGTAAGCTGTAATACTTTGAATACAATAAAAAACCCACATTTTGCAATGTGGGTTTTGTTTGATGCAAATGTCGGATTACTTACCGATACAGAAGCTGGAGAAGATGCGCCCCAGCAAGTCATCCGAAGTAAATTCGCCGGTGATTTCGCTCAGCGACTGCTGCGCCATGCGCAGTTCTTCTGCCAGTAATTCACCGGCCCGGGCGCCAAGCAGCTGGTCTTTACCCTGAACCAGATGCTGTGCGGCGTCTTCCAGTGCGTGCAGATGACGGCGACGGGCGAGGAATCCACCTTCCATATTGTGATTAAAGCCCATGACCTGTTTCAGATGGTCACGCAGCAGATCAACGCCATCGCCGGTACGGGCGGAAAGGCGAATAAGTGAGTGACCATCCACTTCTGTTTGCCCCAGTGCTTCGCCGGTGATATCGGCTTTATTGCGCACAACGACAATCGGTAAAGACGCTGGCAGGCGGGCCATAAACTCTGGCCAGATTTCCGCGGGCTCGGTCGCAGCGGTTGTCGTGCCATCAACCATAAACAGCACTAAGTCAGCCTGTTCGATCTCATTCCATGCACGTTCGATACCAATACGCTCAACTTCATCGCTGGCTTCTCGTAAACCTGCGGTGTCGATGATATGCAGCGGCATACCGTCGAGGTGGATGTGTTCGCGCAAAACGTCACGCGTAGTGCCCGCGATATCGGTAACGATCGCCGCTTCACGTCCGGCCAGCGCGTTCAGCAGGCTGGATTTACCGGCGTTCGGACGCCCGGCAATCACCACTTTCATCCCTTCGCGCAGCAAGCTGCCCTGACGTGCTTCAGCACGTACCGCATCCAGATCGCCCATCACTGTATTGAGTTTGGCTTCGATTTTGCCGTCAGACAGGAAGTCGATCTCTTCATCCGGGAAGTCGATAGCGGCTTCAACAAAGATCCGCAGGTGAGTGAGTGCTTCCACCAGATGATGAATACGGTGAGAGAATGCGCCCTGTAAGGAGTTAACCGCAGAACGTGCGGCTTGCTCGGAACTGGCGTCGATAAGATCGGCAATCGCCTCTGCCTGTGCCAGATCGAGCTTATCGTTGAGGAAAGCACGCTCAGAGAATTCGCCCGGACGCGCAATGCGCACGTTTTCTAGCGCGATAATGCGTTTAAGCAGCAAATCCAGGATCACAGGGCCGCCGTGGCCTTGCAGCTCAAGCACGTCTTCACCGGTGAAAGAGTTCGGGCCCGGAAACCACAGCGCGATGCCCTGATCCAGCGTGCTGCCGTCTGCATCCTGAAACGGCAGATAATCGGCATAACGCGGCTTGGGCAGTTTACCTAAGACAGCCTGTGCCACATCACGCGCCGCACGGCCGGAAATGCGCAAAATGCCCACACCACCGCGGCCGGGTGGGGTTGCCTGGGCAATAATGGTATCTGAGGTGCTCATAGCAATGATCTCTGTTGGTCTTTTTACGGATATGCAAAAGGCGGTCAAATGACCGCCTTTGTCTTTTATCATCAAGTTTAGCGGTCAGGACGAAAGCCGCCCTGACATTCACTTATGACTTTTTCTTGTCGCGGCTGTGCAGGCCACGTTTTTCCAGCCCGCGATAAATCAGCTGCTGCTGGAGAATGGTTACCAGGTTACTGACGATGTAATACACCACCAGACCGGACGGGAACCACAGGAAGAACACGGTGAAGATGACCGGCATGAAGGTCATGATCTTCTGCTGCATCGGGTCGGTGACGGTGGTCGGCGACATCTTCTGAATGAAGAACATCGTGATACCCATCAGAACCGGCAGAATGTAGTACGGGTCTTGCGCTGACAGGTCATGGATCCACAGGATGAATGGCGCGTGGCGCAATTCAATGGAACCAGAAAGCATGTAATACAGTGCCAGGAAGATTGGCATCTGAATAACCAGCGGCAGACAACCACCCAGCGGGTTCACTTTCTCAGACTTATACAGCGCCATCATTTCCTGACTCATGCGCTGTTTGTCATCACCGATACGTTCACGCATGGCGGCCAGTTTTGGCTGCAGCATACGCATTTTCGCCATCGACGTGTACTGAGCGCGGGTCAGTGGATACATGATACCGCGGACAATAAAGGTGATTACGATGATCGAGAAGCCCCAGTTACCGACGAACCCTTGAATGAATTTCAACAGTTTGAACAGTGGCTGAGAGATGAACCATAACCAACCGTAGTCAACAGTCAGATCAAGGTGAGGCGCGATTGCCGCCATCTTGTCCTGAATTTCCGGGCCAACCCACAGAGTGGAAGCCACTTGTTGTTGTGCGCCTGGTGCAACGGTAAACGGCGTGCCTTTGAAACCAATCGAAGAAATGCCATTGTTGGTGCTGGTAAAGAAAGTATTGGTGTCTTTCGCTGACGGGATCCATGCAGTCGCAAAGTACTGCTGCAGCATCGCAACCCAACCGCCCTGAGTGGTGACATTCAGCACTTCGCTCTTATCGAACGCGTACTTCTGATATTTGTCATCACTTGAGGAGTATGCCGCGCCGCGGAACGTGTGCAGAGCAAAGTTATTGCTGCCGGTGTCACGGTGCTTAGGCAATTCGGTGGTTTGTTTCAGCTGACCGAACAGAGTCAGTTCAAGCGGAGCTGCTGTGGTGTTGTTGATATTGTATTCAACACTCACCGCGTAAGAGCCACGTTTGATCACGAAGGTTTTGGTGTAAATCGCACCGTTTGCCGCCGTGTAAGTCATCGGAATGCGCAGTTCAGACTGGCCTTCAGACATCGTGAAGGTATCCGAGCTGGTCTGGAACAGAGGACGTTCACCGTTAGCCGGATTATCAGGACCGTTTTTACCTGTCAGACCGCTTTGTGCCTGATAGATGAAATTAGGAGTGGTTTCCAGTAACTGGAAAGGCTGGTCAGAGCCCAAAGTCGTCGGGTAAGCCTTCAGCAGAGCCTGCTCAATGTCGCCACCACGGGTGTTGATTGTTAATGACAGCACATCACTGTTAACTGTAATTAATTTGCCCTGTCCGCTACCAGGAACAGCCTGGTTAGCAGCATCACCGTTTGCAGTGTTCGCAGTCTGTTGCGTGGTCTGGTTGGCCGGTTGCGGAGCGTGGTCCGTTTGCCATGCCTGCCAGATCATGAAAGACACGAACAGCAGAGCGATGAGGAAAAGATTGCGTTGCGAATCCATCGTTAGAGTTCTCTGTTATTGTCGGTTTTCGGCGGTACGGGGTCATCACCACCTGGGTTCAAAGGATGGCATTTTAATACGCGTTTCAAAGTCAACCAACTGCCTTTTAACATGCCAAAACGACCAATTGCTTCAATACCGTATTGAGAGCAGGTTGGTCGAAAGCGGCAATGTGGCCCGAGCAACGGACTGATGAATAACTGATAACCACGTATCAGCTTTATCAGGATGCGGGAGCCTGTCGGCAATGTCGACGCCATAATTTCTCCAACGCTTCCGTCAGCGCGCGATTATCTAAATCGGCGACACCCTTCTTGGCGACCACCACAAAATCCATCGACGGCAGCGTATGCTGATTCAACCGGAAACTTTCGCGGGTTAGGCGTTTAATCCGATTGCGTTCATGTGCGCGTTTGACGTGTTTTTTTGCGACGGTGAGACCGATGCGGGGATGCCCCAGCTCGTTCAGGCGGCCGAGTATAGTGATTTGCGGCGTGCCAGCCCGTTGTGGCTGCTGGAAGACGAAAGTGAAATGACGGGGAGTTAACAAACGTAACTCCCTGGGAAAAGCGAGCTTAACCACTAAATAGGTTAGCTTTTATTACTTAGAAGCTGACAGACGGGTACGGCCTTTCGCACGACGGCGAGCCAGAACCTGACGACCATTTTTGGTGGCCATACGAGCACGGAAGCCGTGGCTACGGTTGCGCTTCAATACGGACGGTTGGAAAGTGCGTTTCATGGCGATTTCTACCTAAACTTAAATTATTACTGATCAGTAAACGCGAAGACATTTCGGCAAAAAAAAGACCGGTGCCTTTGTCGCAACATATAAAGAAGCGGGATTGTAATAACTGTACAGTCCTGAGTCAATTTACATTGCCAGAAATGGTTCAAGTGTTTACCAGAATTGCCCGTGGTCACACCGCAATATCCATCTGGTTATGACCATCAGGAACACAGGCTTCACACGTAGGGCTGAAGATTATACGGACTCTGCCGTAAATCGCAAGGATCCTCGCCTGATCCTTATCCACAGGGCGGAGATCTTTCTCGCAATGTGATGAAATTTAGCTCAGCGGACTCCTATTTTTTCACCACAGTGATGATTACATCGCCTATTTTAAAAAGGATCGGCTAAGCTTACCCACTTGCCGACCGCTGCCTGTGGATAAAAAGGATCTAAACTGTCAGGAAGGGGAGGATCTCTGTGTCGGATTGCGTTATGATCCGCCATTCCGATCGCGATCCCGGCTGGGTAGCTTTCGACACAAACCGTAAAAAGCGGTTCGCACGTGACTTTACGCCACTGACAGGGTGGTGAGAGAAATTTCCCCCATCCCCTTATACAGGCAGGCGGGACGTGTGCCAAAAATCATGATTTAAAAAATATCCTGATCCTTTTCTTTTTTGATACTTGTTCGAGTGGAGTCCGCCGTGTCACTTTCGCTTTGGCAGCAATGTCTTGCCCGTTTGCAGGATGAACTACCTGCCACAGAATTCAGTATGTGGATACGCCCCCTGCAGGCGGAACTCAACGACAATACGCTGGCGCTTTACGCCCCGAATCGTTTTGTCCTTGATTGGGTTCGTGACAAATACTTAAACAATATTAACGGCTTGCTCAACGATTTCTGCGGGGCGGATGCGCCGTTGCTGCGTTTTGAAGTCGGCAGCAAACCCATGATTCAGCGCGTCAGTCAACCCGTTGCGGCCAGCGTCAGTTCTCAGACTGCGCCCGCTATTCCGCGACTGGCGCCTTCACGTCCGAGCTGGGACAGTTCGCCTGTTCAGCCCGAGCTTTCATACCGCTCGAACGTCAATCCAAAACACACTTTTGATAACTTCGTTGAAGGTAAGTCTAACCAGCTGGCCCGCGCGGCGGCGCGTCAGGTGGCGGACAATCCGGGCGGTGCCTACAACCCGCTCTTCCTTTATGGTGGCACCGGTCTGGGTAAAACCCACTTATTGCATGCGGTCGGTAACGGCATCATGGCGCGTAAAGCCAATGCCAAAGTGGTGTACATGCACTCCGAGCGCTTCGTGCAGGACATGGTAAAAGCCCTGCAAAACAATGCCATTGAAGAGTTCAAACGCTACTACCGTTCTGTCGATGCGTTGCTCATCGATGACATCCAATTCTTTGCTAATAAAGAACGTTCCCAGGAAGAGTTCTTCCACACCTTTAATGCCCTGCTGGAAGGCAATCAGCAGATCATCCTGACCTCGGATCGTTATCCCAAAGAGATCAATGGTGTTGAAGATCGTCTGAAATCGCGTTTCGGCTGGGGCCTGACGGTGGCGATCGAGCCGCCAGAATTAGAAACCCGCGTGGCGATCCTGATGAAAAAGGCCGACGAGAACGATATCCGTCTGCCAGGCGAAGTCGCCTTCTTTATTGCTAAACGTCTGCGTTCTAATGTGCGTGAGCTTGAAGGCGCACTGAACCGTGTGATCGCCAATGCCAACTTTACCGGCCGTGCGATTACCATCGACTTCGTTCGTGAAGCGTTGCGCGATTTGTTAGCGCTTCAGGAGAAGCTGGTCACTATCGATAATATTCAGAAAACAGTGGCCGAATATTATAAAATCAAGGTCGCTGACCTGCTTTCCAAACGGCGCTCCCGTTCGGTAGCCCGCCCACGCCAGATGGCGATGGCGCTGGCGAAAGAGCTGACCAACCACAGCCTGCCAGAAATCGGCGATGCGTTCGGTGGTCGGGACCATACCACGGTGTTGCACGCCTGCCGTAAAATCGAGCAGTTGCGTGAAGAAAGTCACGACATCAAAGAAGATTTCTCCAACTTAATCAGAACATTATCTTCCTAGCGCTATGAAATTTATTGTTGAACGTGAGCATTTGCTGAAACCACTGCAACAGGTCAGTAGCCCGCTGGGTGGACGACCGACGTTGCCTATTCTGGGTAACCTGTTATTACAGGTGACGGATGGCGCGTTGTCGCTGACCGGGACGGATTTGGAAATGGAGATGGTGGCGAAAGTCGCGCTGTCTCAGCCACATGAAGCGGGTGCCACCACGGTACCGGCGCGTAAATTCTTTGATATCTGCCGTGGATTGCCCGAAGGCGCGGAAATTTCCGTCGCACTCGACGGCGATCGCATGCTGGTAAAATCAGGCCGCAGCCGTTTCTCGCTGTCGACCTTACCGGCGACAGATTTCCCTAATCTCGACGACTGGCAAAGCGAAGTAGAATTCACCCTGCCGCAGGCCACGTTGAAACGTCTGATCGAAGCCACGCAGTTTTCTATGGCGCATCAGGACGTTCGTTATTATTTAAACGGCATGCTGTTCGAAACCGAAGGTGAAGAATTGCGTACTGTTGCGACCGACGGTCACCGTCTGGCCGTATGTTCTATGCCAATCGGCCAGTCTCTGCCTTCGCATTCAGTCATCGTACCGCGTAAAGGCGTGATGGAACTGGTGCGTCTGCTTGACGGCGGTGACACCACATTGCAGCTGCAAATCGGCAGCAACAATATCCGTGCTCACGTCGGCGACTTTATCTTTACGTCCAAACTGGTTGACGGTCGTTTCCCTGACTATCGCCGCGTATTGCCGAAAAATCCGGACAAAACGCTGCAGGCCGGGTGCGATTTGCTGAAACAGGCATTTGCCCGTGCAGCCATCCTGTCCAATGAAAAATTCCGTGGCGTGCGTTTGTATGTCAGCCATAACCAGCTGAAAATCACCGCGAATAACCCTGAACAGGAAGAAGCGGAAGAAATTCTGGATGTCGGCTACGAAGGCACCGAAATGGAAATCGGCTTTAACGTCAGTTACGTGCTCGATGTGCTGAATGCGCTCAAGTGCGAAGACGTTAATCTGCTGCTGACAGACTCTGTTTCCAGCGTGCAGATCGAAGACGCTGCGAGCCAGTCGGCCGCGTACGTCGTTATGCCAATGAGGCTCTGATCGGGCTATCTTACTTGTCATTTTGCGATTGGGCAGTGCTCGCAATGCTCACGTACTTGAGTACGCTCCGCTTGTTGTGCGCTGTCCGCACGCAAACTGACCGCGACGAAGACGCCCTGGAATTGGTTTAGATGGCCTTAACGCGCT
This sequence comes from Rahnella sp. PAMC25617, assembly GCF_050606005.1. Lineage (NCBI taxonomy): Bacteria > Pseudomonadati > Pseudomonadota > Gammaproteobacteria > Enterobacterales > Yersiniaceae > Rahnella > Rahnella sp. PAMC25617. The sequence goes on along the minus strand of NZ_JBOCUM010000001.1, from coordinate 129,417 downwards.
TACTGATAAAAGATTTCCGCAACATCGAGGCGGCGGATTTAGATCCGTCGCCCGGTTTTAACTTTCTGGTCGGTCCCAATGGCAGCGGTAAAACCAGCGTGCTCGAAGCGGTCTATACGCTGGGGCATGGCCGCGCTTTTCGCAGTTTGCAGGCCGGACGCGTTATCCGTCACGATCAGCCGGAGTTTGTTCTTCACGCCCGTGTAGATGACGGCGGCGATCGTGAGCTGTCGATTGGCCTGAGCAAAAGCCGCCAGGGCGACAGCAAAGTGCGCATTGATGGCACTGACGGTCATAAAGTGTCTGAACTGGCACAAATGCTGCCGATGCAACTGATCACACCCGAAGGCTTCACCCTGCTCAACGGCGGGCCGAAGTACCGACGGGCATTTATTGACTGGGGTTGTTTTCATCACGACCCCGGTTTTTTTATCGCCTGGAGCAACCTGCGACGGTTACTCAAGCAGCGCAACGCCGCGCTGCGCCAGGTGAGTCGTTATGCGCAAATTCGTGCCTGGGATCAGGAACTGATCCCGTTAGCCGAGCGTATTAGCGAATGGCGGGCAGCGTACAGCGACGCGATCGCGGCTGATATCAGCGCGACCTGCGCACAATTCCTGCCTGAATTCGCCCTCAGTTTTTCTTTCCAGCGTGGATGGGACAAGGAAACTGAGTACGGCGAGTTGCTGGAGCGTAATTTTGAGCGCGACAGAGCCTTAACCTATACCGCATCAGGCCCGCATAAAGCGGATTTCCGCATTCGTGCCGACGGCACGCCGGTGGAAGATTTACTGTCCCGTGGACAGCTGAAGCTACTGATGTGTGCGCTGAGACTGGCGCAGGGTGAGTTTCTCACCCGACAGAGCGGGCGGCGTTGCCTGTATCTTCTTGACGATTTTGCCTCTGAGCTGGACGCCGACCGACGTCGGTTGCTGGCCGATCGCCTGAAAGCCACCCAGGCACAGGTTTTTGTCAGTGCGATAAGCGCTGAGCAAGTGACCGACATGATGGGTGAAAAGGGCAAGATGTTCCGCGTGGAACAAGGTAAAATAGCCGTTCTATCACAGGACTAAAAATGAGCGAGAAACGTTGATGTCGAATTCTTATGACTCCTCAAGTATCAAGGTATTAAAAGGGCTGGACGCGGTGCGTAAGCGCCCCGGCATGTATATCGGCGATACCGATGACGGCACTGGTCTGCACCACATGGTATTCGAGGTTGTGGACAACGCTATCGACGAAGCCCTCGCGGGCCACTGTAAAGAGATTCAGGTCACGATCCATGCGGATAACTCTGTTTCCGTACAGGATGATGGTCGTGGCATTCCGACCGGTATTCATGAAGAAGAGGGCGTTTCTGCTGCTCAGGTCATCATGACCGTTCTTCATGCCGGCGGTAAATTTGACGATAACTCGTATAAAGTTTCCGGTGGTCTGCATGGCGTGGGTGTTTCCGTCGTTAACGCCCTGTCGGAAAAACTGGAACTGGTTATCCGCCGCGAAGGCAAAGTCCATACTCAGACTTACGTGCACGGTGAGCCTCAGGATCCGCTGAAAGTGATTGGCGATACTGACGTGACCGGTACCACGGTACGTTTCTGGCCAAGCTTCAACACCTTCACCAATCACACCGAATTCGAGTATGACATTCTGGCGAAACGCCTGCGCGAACTGTCATTCCTGAACTCCGGCGTGGCTATCCGCCTGCTGGACAAGCGTGATGGTAAAAACGATCACTTCCATTATGAAGGCGGCATCAAAGCTTTCGTGGAATATCTGAACAAAAACAAAACCCCAATCCATCCGACCGTGTTCTATTTCTCCACGGTAAAAGATGACATTGGCGTTGAAGTGGCGTTGCAGTGGAACGATGGTTTCCAGGAAAACATTTACTGCTTCACCAACAACATTCCACAGCGCGATGGCGGGACTCACTTAGCCGGTTTCCGTTCGGCGATGACCCGTACCCTGAACGCGTATATGGATAAAGAAGGCTACAGCAAGAAATCTAAAATCAGCGCCACCGGTGACGATGCCCGTGAAGGCCTGATTGCTGTGGTGTCGGTGAAGGTTCCGGATCCTAAGTTCTCTTCTCAGACCAAAGACAAACTGGTTTCTTCCGAAGTGAAAACGGCCGTTGAAACGCTGATGAACGAGAAGCTGGTGGATTACCTGATGGAAAACCCGTCAGACGCCAAAATCGTTGTTGGTAAAATCATCGACGCAGCGCGTGCCCGTGAAGCAGCACGTAAAGCCCGTGAAATGACCCGTCGTAAAGGCGCGCTGGACCTGGCTGGCTTGCCAGGCAAACTGGCGGACTGTCAGGAACGCGACCCGGCTCACTCCGAACTGTACTTAGTGGAAGGGGACTCAGCGGGCGGCTCTGCAAAACAAGGCCGTAACCGTAAGAACCAGGCGATTCTGCCGTTGAAAGGTAAAATCCTCAACGTTGAGAAAGCGCGCTTCGACAAAATGCTCTCTTCTCAGGAAGTGGCCACGCTGATTACCGCACTCGGTTGCGGCATTGGCCGTGACGAATACAACCCGGACAAACTGCGCTATCACAGCATCATCATCATGACCGATGCCGACGTCGATGGTTCACACATCCGTACCCTGCTGCTGACCTTCTTCTACCGTCAGATGCCTGAAATTGTAGAACGTGGCCACGTGTTCATCGCACAGCCGCCGTTGTACAAAGTGAAAAAAGGCAAGCAGGAACAGTATATTAAAGACGACGAAGCGATGGATCAGTATCAGATTTCCATCGCCATGGACGGGGCAACGTTACACGCCAACGCCCATGCACCGGCCCTGGCGGGTGAACCGCTGGAGAAACTGGTGGCTGAACATCACAGCGTGCAGAAAATGATTGGCCGTATGGAACGTCGTTATCCGCGTGCGCTGCTGAACAACCTGATCTATCAGCCAACCCTGCCGGGTGCGGATCTGACTGATCAGGCGAAAGTTCAGGCCTGGATGGAATCGCTGGTAGCGCGCCTCAACGAGAAAGAGCAGCACGGCAGTTCTTACAGCGCGATCGTGCGTGAAAACCGCGAACATCAGCTGTTCGAACCGGTTCTGCGTATTCGTACGCACGGTGTCGATACGGATTACGATCTGGATGCAGACTTCATTCAGGGCGGCGAATACCGCAAAATCTGTGCGCTGGGCGAACAGCTGCGCGGCCTGATCGAAGAAGATGCTTACATCGAACGTGGCGAACGCCGTCAGCCAGTGACCAGCTTCGAACAGGCGCTGGAATGGCTGGTGAAAGAGTCCCGTCGTGGTCTGTCGATTCAGCGATATAAAGGTCTGGGCGAAATGAACCCTGATCAGCTGTGGGAAACCACCATGGATCCTGAGCAACGTCGCATGTTACGTGTGACCGTGAAAGATGCCATTGCCGCTGACCAGTTGTTCACCACGCTGATGGGCGATGCGGTTGAACCGCGCCGCGCCTTCATCGAAGAGAACGCGCTGAAAGCTGCCAACATCGATATCTGATAATCGATATCTGATCAAGGTATGAGCTGATACAGAGTCCGAACCGGGAAACCGCTTCGGACTTTTTTTCGTCTGTGCGAACCCGCTTTCCGGCTGGCTTTACAGCGGGTAATCGCGATAGCATTGAGGAAGATTTCTTAAACTCTGAGGATGCTATGGCTATTGAATTAATTGCAATTGATATGGACGGGACGTTGCTCAATCCGCAGCATGAAGTGACGCCTGCCGTTAAAAAAGCGTTGTCAGAAGCACGGGCGAAAGGTGTGCAAATCGTTCTGGCGACCGGCCGCCCGTTCGTCGGCGTGCAGCGTTACCTGATGGAACTGGATTTGCAGCAGGACGGTTGTTACTGCATCACCAACAACGGTGCGCTGGTACATAATGCCAAAGATGGCAGCGTGATTGCCGAAGTATCCCTCAGGATTGAAGATTATCACTACTTTGAACAGCTGGCGCGCGAGCTGGGTGTGCATTTCCATGCACTGACTAAGACTGACCTGTTTACCGCCAACCGCTTTATCAGCAAATACAGCGTGCATGAATCCTTCACCACCGGCATTCCGTTGCAATTCTGCCCGGCAGACGAAATGGATCCGGCACTGACCTTCCCGAAAGTGATGATGATTGATGATCCTGAACTGCTGGATCGCGCCATCAGTCAGCTTCCGGCCGAAGCCAAAGAACGCTACACCATCATGAAAAGTTCGCCGTACTTCCTCGAAATTCTGGATAAACGCGTCAATAAAGGCGAAGGCGTGAAAGTGCTGGCGGAAAAACTGGGTATCGCGCGCGAGAGTGTAATGACGCTGGGCGACCAGGAAAACGACATCGCTATGCTGGAATACGCCGGAATCGGTGTCGCGATGGGCAATGCGCTGGACAGCGTGAAAGCCGTCAGCCAGTTCGTCACCAAAACCAACACCGAAGACGGTGTGGCATTTGCGGTCGAGAAGTTTGTTCTGAACGACTGAGTTGGCAGAAAGGAACCTCGCAGCCATGGAAAAACAATTAACTTCTGATGCCCGCGGGCATCAGCTGACTAACATTAATGTCTGGACGCCGGACAGCCAGTGGCTGGTGTACGACGTGCGTCCGCATGGCGGTTCTTTCACCGGCTCAACCATTGAGCGGGTGAATGTCGAAACCGGTGAAGCGGAAGTGGTTTATCAGGCGCAAGATGGCGCACACGTGGGTGTGGTAACGGTCAGCCCCGACCTTCCCGCCCGTTATGCATTTATTCATGGCCCGGAAAATCCGGATGCCAGCTGGCAGTACGATTTTCACCATCGCCGCGGCGTTATCGTGTCTGACCCCGCGTGCGAAAAGGCGGTCACGCTGGATGCGATGGATATCACCGCGCCTTATACCGCCGGCGCCCTGCGCGGCGGCACGCACGTCCACGTTTTCAGTCCGGACGGTTCGCGTCTGAGTTTTACCTATAACGACCATGTTTTGCATGAACTGGATCCGGCTCGCGACCTGCGCAATGTCGGTATCGCCCTTTCCGGCTATCCCGTTACGCCGCCAAAGCATCACCCTCGTGAATACGATGGCAGCCATTACAGCGTACTGGTCAGCGAAACAACGCCTGCTCCTCAGCCGGCCAGCAATGATATCAACCGCGCTTATGAAGAAGGCTGGATCGGGCAGGAAGGCTATGTAAAAGCCGACGGTTCCCGGCAGCGCTGGGCGCTGGCCTTTATCGGCGATACCCTTTCTGCTGATGGCGAAAAGCATCCGGAAATCTTCGTGGTGGATTTACCTGAGAACGATACGGATTATCGTCAGGCGGGTGATAAACCTTTGCAAGGCACGCCGGAAACATTGCCTGCGCCACCGTCTGGCGTGAAGCAAAGACGTATCACGTTCACTGAAAAGGGTATTGCCCTGCAACCACGTCACTGGCTGCGCGCGTCAGCGGATGGCGCACAGATTGCGTTTCTGATGAAGGATAAAAACGATGTGGTTCAGGTCTGGACGGTGTCACCCAACGGTGGTGAACCGGTGCAGATCAGCCATTCTGACAACGGCATTCAGTCGGCGTTCAGCTGGAGCCCGGACGGAAAATCGCTGGCACTGGTCTGTGATAACAGCGTGATGCGTCTTGCTGTTAAAAGCGGAGAAATGCAGCGGTTAACGCAGAGAACGCAGATTGTGCCTTGCGCCGATGCAGTAGTGTATTCACCGGATGGCGGCAAAGTGGCGTTTATGCGCCAGTGCGGGGAATTCGCTCAGATTTTTGTTACCGACGCTCAGTAGCTCATAGAGTAAACCGGCCAGGGTTTGAAACGATCTCATCATGTTGGCCGGTTTTTTTACGCTTATTTTCTATGTGCCGAAGACTTATGTCCGCGATCGGTGGTGGTCATTGGCGGAACGTGGTCAATATCCACGCCGTTGCTCAGCGCAATATTGTGTTCTTCACTCGCTCTGACGCGATCGCGCGTCGTCACTTTTCCGCTGCGGTAATAATCATAAGGCAGTAATACCGTATCCAGCAGGGCGCTGAACGGTAAATCAATGAGCAGCAGAGGCGTCATCGCCCAGCTGGTATCATCGCTTTTCATCATATTCACATCAGCACGTGCGCCTGAATAATATCCGGTGTCTCCCCCGGTATGGCTCATCACGCTGGAACAACCGCTCGTCGCTAAAAAAACACATCCTGTCATCAGCGGCGTCAGTGCAAATTTCATCATTTTAGAACTCATCTTATGCTGTCAGGCTGAGCTTTTAAGTCAAAGTGACTTATACCACTCAGCACAAAAAATTAACAAAGCAAGCTGTAGCTCTGTGGCTGCGATCCCATTAAGTGTAATTACTATTTGAAATCTTGCAGGAAACTGCCTGCTCACCCTGGCTTTTCGCCCTGACCTGTCATGTATTTTGGCTGTCAGCATATAAACAACAGCCAAATTTTTTTGTTTTTACCGGCTTGAAAAAATCCCTTTCGTCTCCATTTTTACTGTACGACGCAGGAGGAGGAACGCCGGAAGGGTTCTCCTGTCATCACTGCGACGCTGGCCTGTCCGAATGGAAGGCTATTTAAAAATACTCGCTGAATATCAGGAGAAGTGGGCATGCGTAATTTTGATTTATCCCCGTTATACCGTTCTGCCATTGGTTTTGACCGTTTATTTAATCTTATCGAATCGGGTCAGAATCAGGGTGGCGGCTATCCCCCATATAATGTCGAGCTGGTTGACGAAAACCATTACCGGATTGCTATCGCGGTCGCAGGTTTTGCCGAGTCAGAGCTGGACATCACGGCCCATGACAACATGCTGGTGGTGAAAGGCGCACATGCACCGACTGAAACCGACCGCACTTATTTATATCAGGGCATCGCTGAACGTAATTTCGAACGCAAATTCCAGCTGGCGGAACATATCCAAATAAAAGCCGCCAATTTGTCGAACGGTTTGCTGTATATCGATCTGGAACGCATCGTTCCTGAAACGTCCAAACCGCGGCGTATCGAAATCCGCTGATTTGTCGGCAATAGGTGTCGGCAATAAGTACCGGCACTAAGTCTCAGGCGGCCATCGTTATTGACCGCCAGAAAATGAAAAAGTTTAGGCTCGCCGTCAGGGAGCTGCGCCGTCATATCCAGACAGGATGACGGAATGTTAAATCTCGCTTCTAAGAAGGAGTTATACCATGCGTAATTACGATATTTCCCCATTACTGCGTCAGTGGATTGGTTTCGATAAATTAGCCAGTTCAATGCAGGGCGCGGATCAGGCTTTTCCTCCGTACAATATTGAAAAGTCTGACGACAATCATTATCGCATTTCACTGGCGCTGGCCGGTTTCCAGCAGAGCGAGCTGAATATTGAGGTCGAAGGGCCGCGTTTAACCGTCAGCGGTACGCCTGCTCAGCCGGAAACAAAAGTGGAATATCTGCATCAGGGATTAGTGATCAAGCCTTTCACCCTGAGCTTTACTCTGGCAGAGCATATGCACGTATCGGCAGCTGAATTTACCAATGGCCTGCTGCATATCAGTCTGGTACGAGATGTTCCGGAAGCGTTGCAGCCGCAGAAAATTGCGATTGGTACTGAAAAATCTGCGCTGGAAAATACGTCGGCTTAAGACGTGATCTGTTTATGTTCCCCCGGTAAGGGGGAACATAAAACAGCGTATGACGAGGGGAGTATTATCTTAATCAGTAAGTAAAACGAGAGATAATTATTATGTTGAATTTCTTATAAACCTCATTAAATATAAAGCAAAGATAAGATTTAAATGACTCCCGCCCGACTTCTGTGTCGGGGTAGGATATTTCACCGAAATTAGAATCAAAAAACTTTATCCTTTTTTGCCCGGTGGTGAGACTTACTGAATGTCCGCTGCCCCCGCCTCTGATGCTTAACTGGTAGCCAAAGTTCGAATCAATCTGTTTCATTAAGGCTTCGATTCTTTCCTCAACGTCTTCAACCGGTGACAGTTCAATTCTGCTGATAAAGTTAATATTTCCCTGAACCTTTACCAACAACTTAATAGCATCTGCAGTAGTGACGTATTCTATCTGTTTGGGTACAGCTATCTTTTTGGGATTGCTGACTGCTGATGCGCCATTTTGTGCCGTTGCCTGGGATTTTGCCTGTTCAGCCGCAACCTTTCTCGCCAGACTGATCTCACCATATCGTTCCTGATAATTCATGATGCCCAGTGTGAGCCGATGGCACTCAGGGGAATCAAGATATTGTTTGAATGTGCTCCAGTTATGTCCTTTAACCAGATAGGCCGCAGACAGGCCAAGGCACACACCTCGTAAACCATATAATTCTTTATTCATCCACGGAAGTCGGAAGCTACCAATCCAGGCTCCTGCCAGGTTTCTGGGGTTATCGCTTACCCAGCGATTTTTCCGCATATAAGAATCTTGATCAAAAGGAGAGTATTGACCATGAGTTTGAGAGGCAAATAGCGCTAATTTATTTTCTATAGGCATGGGCGATTTTTCTAAGAGTTAATTTATGATTGAGTTTCTTACGAAAAAGTAGAGTTTCATACTAAGGTTTTTTCATAAGCGAAGTGCTTAATGATAAATTAAGGATATGCCTATAGTGATGTGATTTTCTTAATGTCTTGTTTTGTCTATATAAATTACAAATGTGGTTATGATATTTTTCTTGATAACATAACTTTATAATATCAATTTATTACGCTTCCTTCCCTGAACTGAAATCTCCAGCAGATTGTCAGGAGCTGGCTAATGTGAAATGTTTATGCCAGGCGTTGAAAACACAAAATCCTGATTAGCACCGAAAACCTACTCTGGAATATCATGCTGAACAAGGTTTATTCTGTTAGTGCTTCCTTTCAGAAGGCACTGTTTTACAAGGTACAGAAAGAAAATCATTCTCTTTAGCAGGTATAACGGGAAATTGACAATTCTTTATACCTTGGATAACGGTCTTCTAAGAGTAAAGCCAGAGCGACCTTAAAGTATTCACGTCCTTCCGCCGTATCGGGATATGAAAACTCTCCCTGATTAGGATCGAAGAATTTTATCCTTTTCCTTCCGGTTGTAATAGCCACAGCATGTCCGCCACCAGGACGGTGCATGTTTATTCTGTATTTAAAGTTAGAAGCAATATGTGCCATCAGAACATCTATTCTTTCCATGGTATTTTCAATGGGTTTTAAACGCACTATATCGATAAAGTTAATCCCACCTTGAACTTTTACAATGTGATTGAAGGCCTCTGAGGAAGAGAGGTAGGTTATATTTTTTGGCACTTCTGCCTTTTTTTTATGAGTAAACCGGCTAAATAATGATTTATTCTGTTTCACAGGGATTTGCATTTTTGCAAGCGCCGCTGCCCGGTTTTGTGCCTGTATTACATCACCATATTGTTCCTGATAGTTCATAATGCCAAGCGTGAGTCTGTGGCATTCCGGGGTATCCAGATATTGTTTAAACGTGCTCCAGTTCTGTCCTTTGATCAGATAAGCGGCGGATAACCCAAGGCATGCTCCCTGTAAGCCATACATTGTTTGGTTAGTCCTCGGATCAGTAAAACTGCCAATCCAGGCACCGGGCAGATTTCTTGGATTATTGCTCATCCAGTTATTTTTCTGCGCATATTGAGCCTGACTGAAACTATGGCTCTCGCCATCTGTTCTGGATATAAAGTTTGATAATTTCTTGAACATAAATATGATTTTTATATGGTTTAAGATTGAGGCGTGAGAACAAATCACATTAAAAGATTGATTTATACACTACAGGTTTTTTATATTAATATACTTAAAGTTCAATTAAGTTTTTGTTTATTTTACTTTTTTATCTCATTAATCAATGGTTTTAAGAAGAAAAATAACTCCAGGGCTGCAATAAATTTTTTGTTATCAGGAAATAATAAATGAGGCGTGTATTAGAAAGAGGTGGGGTAAGTATTTATTTTATTTAGTAATAATGATTACGCTTATAAAAAAGGTCTGGAAAAGGTTAAACACCTCTTCCAGACCTAAACTCATAAGTGATAATCGACTCTCAACCTTCCGCGTGCGCTTTTTCCACTTCTTCCGCCAGAATCTTCACGCCGCGCTCGATCTGATCCGCATCAGGCACGTAGTTCATGCGCATACATTGATGCGTGTGCGGCCACGGATGTTCCAGCCCCGGGAAGAAATAATCGCCCGGCACCATCAGCACACCGCGCTGTTTAAGGCGCTGATACAGCACTTCGGTGGTGATCGGCAAATCTTTGAACCACAGCCACAGGAAAATCGCACCTTCCGGTTTGTGGATCAGACAACGTTCTTCCGGCAGATGACGGCGCAGCGTAGCGATAGTTTCCTGCACGCGCTGGAAATAGAACGGTTTGATGACCTCGTTTGAAAGGCGCAGTAAATCGCCACGCGCAATCATCTCATGGGCAATCGCCGGTCCGACGCTGCCCGGAGACAGGCTGATAATGCCGTTCATGTTACTGATCGCTTTGATGATTTTCTCATCGGCAATCACGATGCCGCAGCGTGAGCCCGGCAGGCCGAGTTTCGACAGACTCATGCACAGAATAATATTCGGGTTCCATAACGGCGTCGCGTCAGTGAACACAATGCCGGGGAACGGCACGCCATAGGCGTTATCGATAAGTAACGGAATATCTTTCTGCTGTGCCAGTGCATCGAGGCGGATCAGCTCTTCGTCGGTAATCACGTTGCCGGTCGGGTTGGTCGGACGGGAAACGCAGATCAGGCCGATATCATCAGTAATATTCAGATGATCGAAATCGACGTGATACTTGAACTGGCCTTCCGGCAGCAATTCGATGTTTGGCTTGGCTGAAACAAACAGATTTTCGTCCAGACCGGCGTCGGCATAACCGAGGTATTCCGGTGCCAGCGGGAACAACACTTTTGACATACTCCCGTCGGCACGGCGTCCGGCGAACAGGTTGAACAAATAGAAGAAGGCGCTCTGGCTGCCGTTGGTCAGTGCGATGTTTTGCGCGTCAAGCTGCCAGCCGAGCTCTTTCTGTAACATCTCTGCCAGCGCATGACGCAACACATCTTTGCCCTGCGGCCCGTCGTAATTGCACAGCGCTTCGGTCAGCTTGCCTGCAGCCAGCATTTCCATCAGCAGCGTCTGGAAATAATCCTGCATCTCAGGAATTTGCGCCGGATTGCCGCCACCCAGCATCACTGCGCCGGGAGTGCGTAAACCGTCATTCATGTCGCCCATCAGGCGTGTGATGCCTGAAAAACGGGTAAATTTGTCACCGAAAGCAGAAAACGTCATAGAAAACTTTGTATGTTATCAAAATGTGTCTTCCACCATAACGCCTGCAGCAAAACAGTGCAATCGGACCAGCGGGTTTTGACGCGGAGAAGTATTAAAAAAGATGAATACGGAAAATCATTCACTGTATTTTTTGGAATATCCCTGAACGGATCCCTTTATGCTTAATGACGGAGTAATAAAAAACGGCTTATGATATTTTTTCTCCCTTGGCATAATTATGTTTAAGAATATATAAATCAGGTTGATAAAATGAAAAGAAGCATACTTATACTGAATATCTTTACGGCAGGCGGAGGAGACTATGCGCTGGGAAAGAAAATAAAATACATCGCGCGGAGCACCCAGTCTGAGGGGGCATTAATTACGGTAAATGCCAAAACCAGATATATTAATATCCAGGGGAAGGAAGTGTTAAATCCGGATAAAAAATTGAATTATGATGACCCGGTGGTTATTGTGACGCCCCACAGTCTCCTGTCTCCCGATGTATTATCGACAGTGCTGGCTGATCTTTTCTATCAGCTGGAAATAATAACATGCAATACCATTATTCTGATTGATGAAATGGATGTCACCCGGGATGCGGCTTCATCTGATCGTGATTATAAAGCGGCCCTGTTGAGTCTGTGCTTCGAAAACATCATTGTCCAGAACCTTGGGTTCGCTAAGAAATCGATGGGTTATTTACCCATGCCTGAGCAGGAAGTTATCAATATACAAAAATCAGCGAAACAGGAAATCATTAAATTACTGGACGGTTATAACTTATCGTTGCCGGAAAATTGTAGCTTATATCTTGCCTATTTAAGTTCTGATACCGTGACAACCTGCGCTCAGATTTTTATTATTAATTCGTTGATAGAAGACAGTGGCTTACCGAATAATTCAGCTTATGTCCTGGTGTGCAGGGAAAAAGGAAGTATTGAACGATTGCTGAAAAACCTCAAAGAATCCTTATCAGGGTCAATTTATAATGATTTGTTTTCTGAATGTCATTATTCAACCATGAAAGACGAAAATATATTCCAGTGCCACGGTTTTTCCCGCGGTACGGGGAAGAAAAAAGTACATATCTTTATTACCCAAACCATTCCCGGCACGACGTTTAAAAATCTGACCAGTATCAGCAAGACCGGCATGATGTCGGGCGATCAAAGCCTTTCCGACTATTTGTCACTGAAAAAACGTTTACCTTATTACGACAAGCAAACCTGGAAAGACCCTCTTATTAAAGGATTGAAAGTCCGTGCCCGTGAACTGGGGGGAGAAGAATTGCTCAACAAATTTAAGTCGATGGTCGCCGGAAGAAAGGCCTTTACTGGCAGCCTGTCCTTTAAGCTTCTGGCACCCGACGATGTCCCGACGCTGTCACTGAAAAACAGTCTTCATGCGTTTAACAACGAAATATATGCAAGAAAAGCTGACGGAAAAATCAGAGAGATATTGATGAGGTACCTCTGACCCTTCGAAGAATAATCGGGAGACCGGCCGCAGGATTACGCCCGGACCGGTCTTGCCCACTCTTAATCTTACTTCTTCAGAACTTCCGGATTCACGCAGAACTGTTTCACGTCATCTTTCAGGGCGGCGATCAGGTTATCCACTGCACAGGCCGCCATATCGTAACGGGTTTCATGCGTTGCGGAACCGATATGCGGCAGCGCCACCACGTTTGGCAGGCTCAGCAGCGGAGAATCTTTTGGCAGCGGCTCAGTCTCGAACACGTCCATGCCTGCGCCATAAATCGTACCGGCTTTCAGTGCTTCGATCAGGGCCGGTTCATCAATGACCGGGCCACGGCCTGCGCTGACCAGAATCGCGCTGGATTTCATTTTCGCCAGTTCTTCCTTACCGATCAGATGGAAGGTTTGTTCGGTCATTGGCAGCAAGATACAGACGAAATCAGACTCTTTCAGCAACTCGTCCAGCTCGCATTTACGTGCGCCATACTTCTCTTCCGCTTCTTTATGCTGGCTGCGTGCGTTATACAAAATCGGCATGTCGAAACCGAAATGCGCACGTTGCGCCAGCGCCAGACCGATACGGCCCATGCCGACGATACCCATGGTTTTGTGGTGAACATCGATGCCGAACCAGTCTTCGCCAATGTTTTCGTTCCACTCACCGGCTTTTACGCGCTCGGCCACATTCACCACGCGGCGGGCGGTAGATAGCACCAGTGCCATCACGGTATCAGCGACGGTATCGGTCAGCGCCGTCGGTGTGTGCATCATCGGGATTTCGCGGCGGGTCAGTTCTGCCACGTCAAAGTTATCGTAGCCGACGGAAATGGTAGAAACCCCACGCAGGCGTGGCGCATGGTCGAACAACTCTTTATCGATTTTTCCGCCAGAACCCAGCAGCCCTTCTGCGTTTTGCAGAGCATCAAAAACCTCCGCACGGTTTTTGTCAGTGATGCCATCGAATTCGGTAATAGCAAAATGCTCTTCAAGACGTTGATGCAAATCGGCAGGCAGTTTTTTGTACAGAACAATTGACGGCTTATTCATTACAAACTCCAACTCTTTAAATGAGTATTTTCAGATTTTCAGGTTAAGGAAACTTTCCCTTTCGGTTTCATTGCGGCCTTTCGTGGCCTGACGACCAGGGTTAATCCCGCAGAAAGCAGCAGCGAGACGGCCATAAAAATAAATGAGGCGGCCGGGCTTCCGGTGCTGCCGTTCAGATAGCCGACAAACCAGGAACCAAAGAACGAGCCCAGCGCACCCAGGCTGTTGATTAAGGCCATGGCGCCGCCGGACACATTCTTCGGCAGCATTTCAGGAATGATGGCAAAGAACGGACCATACGGGGCATACATTGCGGCAGCGGCGACTACCAGTAAACTGTACGAAAGCCAGAAATTGTTTGTGCCAGCGGCCCAGGATCCAAAGAACGCCAGGGCGCCGACCAGCAACAGCGGCCAGACAAACAGCTTACGGTTTTGCATTTTGTCTGATGCCCATGACACCAGAATCATCGCGATGGTGGCTGCCAGATAAGGAGCCGAGGACAACCAGCCCGCTTCGACCATGCCCATCGACTTACCATCACGCAAAATAGACGGCAGCCAGAGCACAAAGCCATACACGCCGATGCTCCAGAAGAAATATTGCAGACAGAGGAAAATCACATTTCGCGAGCGGAAGGCTTCGCGGTAACCGCCGACTGCCTGAATGTCTTTCTGTTCTTCTTCCAGCTGTTCGGCCAGGGCTTTTTTCTCCTGCTCACTCAGCCAGCTGACTTCTTCGGGTTTATCTTTGACGCTGAACCACCAGATAATCGCCCAGATCACCGCCGGAATGCCTTCAAAGATAAACATTTCGCGCCAGCCAAACGATTTGATCAGATAGCCGGAAAGCACCGACATCCACAGCACCGTGACCGGATTACCCAAAATCAAAAACGTATTGGCGCGCGAGCGTTCGGATTTCGTAAACCAGTTGCTGATGTACACCAGCATAGCGGGCATGACAGCGGCTTCCACCACGCCGAGGGCAAAGCGGATCACCGCCAGCATCGGGATATTCGTCACCACGCCGGTCAGCGAAGCAAAACCGCCCCACAGCAATAAACACCAGAAAATCAGTTTCTTAACGCTGCGCCGTTCGGCATAAATCGTGCCGGGGATCTGGAAGAAAAAGTAGCCGAGGAAAAACAGGGCACCGAGCAGGGAGGACATGCCTTTGGTGATGTGAAGATCATCATTGATACCGGCCGCCGACGCGAAACTGAAGTTTGAGCGGTCGACATACGCCAGACTGTAAGTGATGAACACGATTGGCATGATGTACCACCAGCGGCGCGAGGCCAGTCTGGACTTGTTCATAACGGTATCTCCTGATAATGCCTCAGCCTTCCCCGCACCGGTGAGGGTGCCGCGAAATCAGCCGCGCAAAACGTCCACGTAATGGCGCGTTACGGCGATCAAATCATCCCCTTCAAGCGGGAATTCGATGCCGCGCGGAACATCCTGAGGCAACATTTTCAATAAGGGTTCCCAGCTGCCATCGCTGTTATCGAGCGCCACGGCATGCCATTTACCGGCACGTTTTTCCGCTGCTTTCACATGGACATAACCGACATGACGTGCCAGACGCTCAGCGGCAATCGCCGGATCCTGTCCGACCCACAGCCAGTTGGCCATGTCGAAAGTCATACTCAATGGCAAATGCAGGGATTCCGCAGCAAACATGAAGGCATTGATGCGCGACAGAATTCCGCATTCCGGGGTCTGATCGTTCTCCACCACCAGCTTCACCGGGCTGGATGCCAGCACCACTTTCAGCGGTGTCAGATCCTGACCCGGCTCAAATTCACCGAGTGAAAACTTAATCGTGCGGGCATTGAGAATGCGCGCCTCTTCAAAATATTGTGGTGCATCAGGATTAAGCTCGCCACCCATCAAAAACAGCGGGAAGGGCACCGAGTAAACCGCAAACAATCCGTGATGCTGAATTTTTTCCGCCAGCGCCGGTAACGTATCCAGCTCCTGCGGGGAGAACAATTCACGGCGGATTTCCACGCCATCGGCTTTTGCCGCGGCAATGACAGAAAGCAGTTCAGCCTGTCCACCGAGGTCTTTCACCACGCTGTTGCCGTAGGCGGCGGTGACAATGACGATTTCTCTTTTCATGAACGTTTTTCCTGTGTGGGCGCGCTGCCAATAAGGTGCAGGCAATCATTTCGACACCTCATTTTAGTCAAGCAAATGAGACGTCGTGCCGTTGTTAACGTTTTGTTTCGTTTTATACAACCTAATTGGAACCGGTTCCAGACGACAGAACAAAAGCCCGAAAATATGATCCCGCTCACGAAGAACGGGCAGGAAATCGGGAAGTAAAAGGGATCAGCGAGCTGCGGTAGAACCGCGCGCAATGAGTTCGCCGGAGAACTCCAGGTCTTTAACCGGCTCAGTATTGCCCTGAATGCGGGTCACCAGTTGTCTGAGCGCCGCCACGCCCATGTCGTAAGTGGGTTGTTTGAGGGTGGTAATGCCGACGCCCGCCAGATCGGCCCACACCAGTTCATCGAAACCGGATAAACCGATGTCCGGCCCCCAGCGGAGATTCAGCCGCTGCATGGCGCGCGCGACCTGTAACGTCAGTGCGCCATTCACGCACATCACCGCTTTGTGTTTATCCGCGTGTCGCGCGACAAAATCGCGCAGCAAATTGTCCAGCCCTTCGGTGTTATACAGCTCAATCTCACCCTGTTCGCCCGTCAGTTGCGGGGATTGCTGCATCCGTTGCAGGAACGTGCGCAGGCGGTCGAAACGGGTATTGACGGTGGCGGGTTCGCTGACGAAAAGCAGTGCTTCGAAACCCTGCTTTACGAGGTGATCGGTCATCATCTGTGTGGCTTCGACGTTTTTCAGGCCGATGACGTCGCAGGCGAAATTCGCCACTTTGCGGTCAATCAGCACCATCGGTAAATTGGCCTGTTGCAGCGTGGAAATCGCCGCTTCGCGCATGCCCACGGCGTTCACCACAATGCCATCCACGCGATAACTGCTGAGCAGTTGCAGGTAATGCTTTTCCTGATCCAGCTCGTTGTTGGTGTTGCACACCAGCAGCGTCAGCCCTTCCTGACGGCAGGCAGCTTCAACGCCGCGCATCACATCGACAGAATAGGGATTGGTAATATCAGCGAGGATCAGCCCGATAAGACGCGTCTGGCCGCTTTTCAGGCTGCGCGCCATCTGGCTCGGCTGATAATCGAGCAGGGAGATCGCCCGCCCGATGCGCTCTTTCAGCGAATCGGACAGCAGGTGTTGTTCACCGTTGAGATAACGTGAAACGCTGGTTTTACCCGTTTTAGCGGCGCTGGCGACATCACGTATCGTTGCCCGAACCGCCGCGCCCGGTTCCTGTTTTTTACTCACAGCCTTTCTCCCCTCATGCTTGTCCCACGGAGACTAGCACAGAGTGCCGAAAGGCTGCATCCCGTAAGTCAGCGCAATCCTTCTGCCGTCTGGACGCCGGAAACCGCATCGGACTTCGGTCTGCTGCTCAGCGTAAAGGCCGAAATGATCGTCACGCCAAAGGCAATACCACCGAGGATCAGATAGGTATCGCTGAAGCCGATGCGGTCGTACAGGTTACCAGCGAAGGCCGAAAGGAAAATCGCCGCCAGCTGTTTGGCAAAGTTAAACCCGATCAGATAAATGGTCGCCGAGAACCGGACGTCAAAAATCTGCGTGATGTATTTGAACACCCCGACCAGCAGGAACGGCACTTCCAGCGCGTGCAGCATTTTCAGCAGGATCACTTCGATGGCCGTGGTCGCAAATGACGAACCGACAATGCGGATCGACATAATCGTACCCGCCAGCAGCAACGTATTTTTTGCGCCGATGCGGTTAATAATCCACGGAGAACAGAACATAATCAGCGCGTTACACAACTCACCGGCGGTGGTGACGTAGCCGAACATTTCCGTGCCCTGCTGCGGAGAAGCAAAGAAGGTTTTGAAGAACGTCGCGAACTGCTGGTCAAACACGTCATACACGCAGGCCACGCCAATTACGTACAAAATCAGCATCCACAGTTTGCGCTCTTTCAGTAACAACGCCGCCGTTTTCAGCGAGAATTGCGGCTGATTGGCACCGAGTTTATCCAGCACCTGCGCGTTTTTGTTTTCCTGCGGACGGGCAATCAGCAGCAAAATCATCAAAATGATCGCCGCGCCGGAACCCATCCAGAACACGATGTCCGGATTGATGTTAAACAGCACGCCCGCCGTCGAGGCGCAAATTCCCCAGCCGAAACAACCGAACATCCGCGCCTTGCCGTATTCAAATGAGCTGTTGCGGCTGACTCTTTCGATATACGCCTCAGTTGCGCCGGAACCGCCCGCGAACACGAAACCGATATAGGCGCCGCCGAGAATGGCCCCGAGCACAATATTCAGTTTTAACAACGGCGCGAAGACGTAAATGAAGAACGGCGCAAACAGGAACAGCAGCACGGCGATGACCCACAGAAGATGTTTTTTCAGGCCGAGCTTGTCAGAAATGATGCCGAATATCGGCTGAAACAGAATAGCGAACAGCGACATGCTGGAAAACACGATGCCGGTTTCCGTTTTACTCAGGCCGATCACGTCAGAAAGCCAGATCGGTAAAAACGGATAACAGGTCGCCATAATGAAGAAATAGAGGAAGAAATAGCTGCCGAATATCCAGAAGTTAGTATTGTTTTTATAGAAGCAACGATCGGAAGTTTGTGTAGGGTTCATAGTGATTGCCTTGCCGAAACCATGAAAACCGGCACTGTCGTACCGGCGTTTTTTGTTGTTATCTGATTTCTTCGAAGCCCAGAAGCAGGGCGCTTTCCGGATCCAGCACCGGCAACGCCAGCCCGGCATTCGCCAGCCATTCACCGCTCAGCACCGGCGATTCATGCAGCCAGGCCGGTTGCACGCGCATGGTGTGACCGCCGCCGCCGCCTTTCAGCAACGTCGGTTCATCCAGCACCGTCACGCGATAACGTGCTTCAGGTTTCAGCCCCGGCACCCGTAACGATCCGGGCAATGACCAGGTCGGCATCGCCAGCTGGCTGATCAGAAATACCGCGCTGCCGGCGTTTTTACTGACTACGCCGTTAATCAGCATCGTCTCGTCATGCGTATCCACGCGGTAAACATCGCCGCTGTGTAATAACGGGCGCAGCTGCTGATGCAGGCGGGTGTATTTCGCAAAACCGGCGCGCTCCGCCTCGCCTTCTTTCACCGGATCCAGCTCAATGCCCATGTGACCGAACAACGCCGTCAGGCCACGGAATTCAATGCTGTGCTGGCGCGAGGTGGCGTGGCACAGCTTGTTGCCGATGTGCGATCCCATCACTTCCGGCGGGAAGAAATAGCTCATGCCACGCTGAATTTTCTGCCGCTCCAGCGCGTCGTTATTGTCAGATGTCCAGAAGCGATGGCTGCGTTTGAGCACCTCGAAATCAATACGGCCACCGCCGGACGCGCAGGATTCAAACTCGATGTGCGGGAAGCGTTCGCCCAGCACATCCAGCAGACGGTAAAACTCATGCGTTTGTGCCGTCAGCGCCGCGCGGCCTTCGTGACCGGGCTGAACGATTTCGCGGTTCATGTCCCATTTCACGTAAGCCACATCGTGTTCGCCGAGCAGCCAGCTCATACGTTCCACCAGATAATCAAAGACCTGCGGATTATTCAGATCGAGCACGAACTGATGACGCCCGCTTGGTTGCTGATAACCGGGCAATGCCAGCAGCCAGTCGGGATGGGCGCGATATAAATCGGAATCCGGGTTAATCATTTCCGGCTCGACCCAGATACCAAATTCCATGCCGAGATTTTTGACGTGGTCGATCACCGGTTTCAGGCCGTGCGGGTATTTCTTCTCATCGAGATACCAGTCACCCAGCGCGGCACGGTCGTGGTCGCGGCCACGGAACCAGCCGTCGTCGATAATGAAGCGTTCCACGCCTAACGCGGCGGACTCAGTCGCCATCTGCATGATGTAGTCTGGATCGTGATCGAAATAAATCCCTTCCCAGGTGTTGAGATGCACCGGACGCGGTTTCTCAGCCGGGAAGCGCAAAATCTGTTCGCGGACAAAGCGGTGGAATTGCTGACTCATGCGGTTCAGGCCGCTGGCGGAATAGCTGGCGTAAAGCCACGGCGTTTCCAGCGTTTCACCTTGTTCAAGCCGTTGTTCACCGGGGAAATACAACGCTTCGGCCTGCACCAGACGCCGGCCGTCGATTTTGATGTCAGCGCGCAGACGATGGTTGCCGCTCCAGCCCAGATGCATCCCCCAGACTTCGCCCTGTTCTTCGCTGAAACCCGGATGACCGATCATCATCGCCGGGAAATATTCGGAAGACGTTTTACCGCGCCGGTTTTCCTGAATGATGCCGCCGTGATCCAGCAGCGTGCGGTGCGGCTGAAACTCCTTGATCCAGCGGCCATGAAACGCCATTACTTCGGCGGCGCGTTCCGGCAGCGGCAGCGTCACGGCCAGCCGCGTCACCTGATAGGTGCCAGGCTTGAGATTGGTCAGCGCGTTACGCATCTGCAAAACGCCGCTGTCATCGAGGCGCAACTCGCTGCGAAATTGCAGCCCGGCGATCGCGTCTTCGGTGGTGATGGTGAGCTGGTTTTCGTCGTGCTTTACCTGCGTGGTATTGAACACCGGCGACCAGTCCAGCCCGTCGCGATGGCCTTCCACGCCCGGTGTGCCGAAAGAACCGCGTCCGGAATCCGCGCTGACATTCACCGGCGCTTCCACATCAATCCGGCCATTGGGCACGGCGCGGCTCAGCGAAATGATGTCATCTGCGGAAAACTGACTGAGGCGGTTTCCCCAGTAAAGAATTTCGGCGTAAGGCGTGCAACGGACGATCAGGCTGGTATGCCCGCCGGTTAAATGAACAATCTGGTTTTCCATATAGTCACTGCTCCACAGAAAGATTTGCGCTGATAAGACGCGATCAGGTGGAGTAACTATTGATCCGAAACGTTTCGGATGGGAAATGTGAAGGTTAAAAACTGTGATATAGGGTGGAAAAATAATCTAAGGGGGAAATATCAGCGTGGTGGATGGACGGTGACGCCCGCCTGCAATTCCGGTTGCCAGAGAACCTGCAAATTTTTCAGCGGTTCGTTGCGGATCAGCGCCATGGTCATGGTGGCAATCTGCAACCCGACCGCTTCACGCGTGCCCTGACGGACAGCGGTCACAGCCACATCGGGCACGCTGTCGCACGGCAATCCGTCAAAGATAATCAGGGAAACACCGCCGCTGAGCAGTAATCCGGCTTCATGCAACGCCAGCGCAGCACCTTCGCCATGCATGTTGCAGTCGCAGACGATCGCCGTCGGTGGCACCGGTAAGGCCAGCAGCGCCTGCGTAGTCTGATAACCGGCGCGGCGGCTCGGGCTGATTTTATGCACGTAATCAGGATGATGTGGCAGGGCGTTTGACTGCAATCCGTCGAGATAACCCTGATAGCGCTGACCGATAAACGATTGCTGATTATTTTCGCCGAGAAACGCGATGCGCTGATGCCCGAGCACGGCGAGATGATTGACCGCCATCTGCATACCGGCGCGGTTATCAAAATCAAACCAGGCGTAATCCTGCGTCAGACATCCGCTGCGCCCGAGCGCCAGAAACGGGAAATTACGCTGCTGCAAATCCAGCAGTCGCGGATCGTTATCCAGCGTATGCGCCACCAGCATGGCATCGACGCGTTTACTTTCGATGAGTCTGCGCCACGAAAAGGTGCCCAGTTCATCCGGCACCAGCAGTAAATCGATTTCATATTTTGCCAGTTCGCGGGTAATACAGCCGACCATTTCGATAAACGCGGAATTGCTTAACGGATGAGAAGTGAAGGGGAAAATGAGGCCAACGGCGTCGATTTTACCCATTTTCAACCGTCGGGCGAGGGTGTTGGGCCGGTAGCCACGTAAATCTGCCGCCGCCTGAACGCGTGCTTTGGTGTCAGCTGAAACGTCATCGTACCCGTTCAGCGCACGGCTGACGGTGGTGACAGAGAGACCGAGATCTTTCGCAATGGCTTTCAGAGACATACTCACATCCGTTACACAGGTGGGAAGGCACGTGGCGGGAGAATATCACAAACGCGAAAACGGAGCCGGGTGGCTCCGTTTTTATCAGGGGCAGGACGAAATTTACTGCAACGGACTGAGGGTGATCTCAACGCGACGGTTCTGCGCTTTGCCCGCTTCGGTGCTGTTGCTGGCGATCGGATTGTCCGGGCCTGCGCCAGTGGTATGAACACGGCTGCCTTCAACACCTTGCGTGATCAGCGCGCTGCCCACGCCGTCAGCACGTTGCTGCGACAGCTTCATGTTGAGCGCGCGGGTGCCGGTGCTGTCGGTGTAACCGACGACGTTGACGGCGGTTTTCGGATACTCTTTCAGTACCATCGCCACGCCGGTCAGCGTGTTAGCGCCAGCGGGTTTCAGCGTGCTGCTGTTGGTATCGAAGGTCACGTTATTTGGCATGTTCAGCACGATGTTATCGCCCTGACGGGTCACGCTGACGCCGGTGCCTTTCATTTTGTCGCGCAGTTTAGATTCCTGCACATCCATGTAATAACCTGCACCGCCGCCCAGTGCGGCACCGGCTGCGGCACCGATCAACGCGCCTTTGCCGCGGTCGTGTTTAGAAGAAGACAGCATACCGACGCCTGCGCCGAGCGCGGCCCCAAGACCTGCGCCAATGCCGGATTTCCCTGCTTCTGATTCGCCGGTGTAGGGGTTAGTGGTACAGGCCGACAGGCCCAGGGTGACGCAAAGTACGCCCGCAACCACAACTAATCTTTTGCTCATCTTATTTCCTTCAGGATGTTTATTATTCAGAACTTAACCGCTGCATTATGACTTCGCGCTTTCTGAGAAGTTGCACAGAAAAAGATGTCAAAACATAAACAAATGCAACGGGAGGACATCAGTCCTGCGGCGTTCTGGCGCTCTTTATGCGCAATTTCGCGGTGTTAAGCAGTAGGAGAATTCCGGATATCCCTTTTTGTATTTTTACCGGTTTCAGGAACTTATTCAGAAAGGGGCCGGAACCAGCGCAGGATATAGGTCGGTAAGTCAGTGCCGGGATGGCGGGTGCGGGCGGAGATTTCAAACTTTTCCTTGTGATAGAACGCGACAGCGCGGTGATTTTGCTGATAGACCTCCAGCAGCAGCACCGGATATTCATCTTTAGCGGCGCCCATCAGCCGTTGTGCGGTGCCATCGCCGTAATGGGATTCTTCGACAAACAGTGCACCGATAAACTGCTGATTCAGTACGCCGATAAATCCGCCAATCACATCATTCGCATCGCAATCCACCCAGACGCGCGCTTTGGGCAGAAACTCTTCCCTGACCATTTGCAGGCTTTCAATCCAGTAAGAATCGGCGATAAAAGGATGGGAAAGTAATGAACTGCGCAGCCACAGCATCAGAATGGCTTCGGTATCGCCGGGCTGCGCAGCGCGGATCATGACGGCTGATTCGCGGGATGGCAGAAGCAATACGACTGATGATCGTTCACCAGCCCGGCGGCCTGCATAAAGGCATAACAAATCGTGGATCCGATGAATTTAAAACCTTTCTTTTTCAGCGCTTTGGACATGGCATCTGAAACCGCCGTTTTCGCCGGAACGCCTTCGGGACCGGGGGGATTATTGATGACCGGTTGACCGCCGACAAAATTCCAGATGAATTCTGAGAAGTCCTCCCCGCTGGCCTGCATCGCCAGATACGCCTGTGCGTTGCCGATAATGGCTTTGATTTTGCCACGGTGACGAATAATACCCGCGTCGAGTACCAGACGTTCCACATCGTCATCGGTCATTTTCGCGATACGTTTGGGGTCAAAATTATGGAAGTTCTGACGATAATTCTCACGCTTTCTCAGCACGGTGATCCACGACAGGCCTGCCTGCTGGCCTTCGAGACACAGCATTTCAAACAGTTCGCGTCCATCCTGAACCGGAACGCCCCATTCTTTATCGTGATATTCGAGGTAAACCGGCTCTTTCGAAACCCAGCTGCATCGGGTGGTCGCCATTCTGTTGTCCTTATAAGAGGCTGAAATGCGTGGCGTCAGTGTGTGGCTTCTCGGATAACTCTGCAACGTCGCAATTTCTGAACCTCTGCCTTGACGCTGGTCGGATCTGAACAATATTTAAAGCCACTTATTACGCAATCCTTACATTCAATCATAGCGTTGCGACACCGATCTATCAGGGATATCACACTTATGACCGGAAAAAAGACGTCCATTCTAAGGCTGACGAAAGGGGCATTCGCGGTGGCACTGTGCCTGGGAATGCAGGCTCCTGCGCAGGCTTTTGACCAGCTTTATGTTTTCGGCGACAGCCTGAGTGATACCGGCAATATTGGCCGCTGGACCTTCGACAGCAGCTCACATCAGCTCTATGACGAAATCCTGGCGAATAACATCGGCACAACGTTAACGCCGTCCTCAAAAGGCGGCCTGAACTATGCCGAAGGCGGCGGCGTCGCGGTACCGGGGCTGGATTCTGACTACACCACCCAGGATCAGGTCAAAAGCTATCTGGCCTCGACCGGCGGCAAAGCCGACCCGAACGGGCTGTATGTGCACTGGATTGGCGGCAACGATCTGGCCGCTGCGGCGCTGAGCCTGAACCCGATCACGGCGGTGGAAATTGCCACCAACAGCGCGACGCAGGCGGCCTCGCAGGTGAACGACTTACTGAAAGCCGGAGCCGGAACGGTCGTGGTGCCAACGGTGCCGAATATCGGCCTGACGCCGGTGCTGATGGAAGGCGTGATACAGGTCGGATTACTGCCGGTGCAGCAACAGGCGCTGGAAGCGGCATATCAGTATCTCAATGCACAAAATACGCCGGATGCCGATGCCCGCACCGAAGCCATTCACAATGCGCTGGCAGCCGCTGCGGCGGAAGGCTCCGGTATTCCGCTGGTGCAGGACGTGATCGCCAAAGGGCTGGCAGCGGCTTATGACGCGCTGAAAGACGTGGCTGGCGGTCTGACAGACACTTACAACACCACCGAAGATATCGCGCTGGCGAAAACCGGCGGCAATATTGCGCGTGTGGATATCAACGGGCTGTTCAACGAAGTGGTGGCCGATCCGGTGTTATACGGTTTCGCCAATACTGCCGGTACCGCCTGTCCGGTCGGGACATCCGCGTCGGAATGTACCTCGAACCTGCCGGGCTTCGACACCAGTAAAGCTTTCCTGTTTTCGGACCATTTCCACCCGACACCTCAGGCGCACGCGCTGATTGCCCAGTATATTCAGTCGGTGATCGACGGCCCGCTGGAAGCCTCGGCGCTGAGTCAGGGGTCACTGGCGCTGGCGAGAAATACGCAGGGATTGCTCGACAGCCGTTATCAGCAGCTGCGCACGCAGGATAATGACGCCGGCACTTTCGGCATGTTTGGCGGCTACGCCGGGCAAAGTGCGGACAGCAAATTCAGTCCGTCGATGGGTCTGGGCGATGGCGACCTGACATCTAACTCGCTGAATATCGGCATGGATTATCAGATGACCGATCGCTGGATGATGGGGCTGATGCTTTCCGGTTCCGATGATAAAGACGATCCGACCGATCACTACAGCTACCGCACGCGCGGCTGGATGGCGACCGCATTCACGGGCATTAAAATCGCCGAAAATGGCTGGATCAACGGCGATTTGCATTACGGTTCGCTCAATTATGACGACATCAAACGCCGCATCACCCTCGGACCCACCACCCGTACCGAACGTGGTGATACCGACGGTAAACAGATCGGCGGACGCGTCACCGCAGGCTGGGATTTCCCGGTGCTGCCGGTGCTGAAAACCGGGCCAGTGGCGCAATACAGCTGGGATTACAGCAGTGTTGACGGTTACAGCGAGAAGGGGAATAACAGCACCTCAATGCGCTTTGGCGATCAGACTTCCCATTCACAAATCGGCGCACTGGGCTGGCGTGTCAATGCCGAACTCGGCATCGTTAATCCTTATGCACAGGTAACGTATGACCGGCAGTTTGGGGATAAAACCTACACCACCACCGGCGCGATCAAATCCACCCGCACGCGGTTCAGCCGCACTACCGGCGAGCAGGATGACGACTGGGTTGATATGACCGCAGGTTTAAACGTGCAAATCACCCACAGCATTTCAGCATTTGCGGCTATTTCTCAAACCACCGGGCTGGATTCCGGCGAGCAAACTTCCTATAACGCTGGGATCAGTGCGCGGTTTTAAAAGATATTATTAAGAGTGCTTTAAAGGATGTCTTTAAAAGCTATACTGACGGCATAGTATGAAAAAAGGAGAAAAACTATGCCGTTTGAAATACTCACTTCCTCAGCCGCCAGTATTACTGAACTAAAACGCGACCCGATGGGAACATTTAGTGCAGGCGAAGGCGAAGCGGTGGCGATACTCAATCGTAACGAGCCCGCTTTTTATTGCGTTCCGCCCGATGTTTACGCCTATTTTCTGAGTCTTGCAGAAGACCTTGAATTGAACCGCATAATGGATGCGCGGCAGGGTGAAGAAAGGATAAGGCTGACACTGGATGACTTATAAACTCAATTTTTTCAAATCAGCTTTAAAAGAATGGAAAGCACTTGCCCCAACGTTCAAGGAGCAATTTAAAAAGAAACTGGCCGAGCGGCTGGAGGATCCTCACGTGGTTTCTGCCCGCTTATGTGGCCCTAAAAATAACCGCTATAAAATCAAATTAAAGAGTCTTGGTTATCGCCTGGTGTATCAGGTAGAAGATCAGGAAATCATCGTGACCGTTGTCGCGGTGGGTAAACGCGAAGGCAACGAAGCGTATAAACTGGCTGAGAAGCGCTAAATACTGGCGTCCCGAAAGCAAATCCGGCTGAACTGATGTGTCATTCTGGCTGATTATCTTCCGTGCAGCGGGTATACTGTCGCACTCTCTTTACACCCACTTTCTCGCGTGCGAATCCAACATGCAAAAGTTTGATACCAAGACATTTCAGGGCCTGATCCTGACACTGCAAGATTATTGGGCGCAGCAGGGCTGCACCATTGTTCAACCGCTGGATATGGAAGTCGGCGCGGGCACCTCGCACCCGATGACCAGCCTGCGCGCACTCGGCCCTGAGCCTTTTGCGGCAGCGTATGTTCAGCCATCACGTCGTCCGACCGACGGCCGCTACGGCGAAAACCCTAACCGTCTGCAGCACTATTATCAGTTCCAGGTGATGATCAAACCTTCACCGGAAAACATTCAGGAGCTGTATCTTGGCTCGCTGAAAGAGCTGGGTCTTGATCCGCTGATCCACGATATCCGCTTCGTTGAAGACAACTGGGAAAACCCGACGCTCGGCGCCTGGGGTCTTGGCTGGGAAGTGTGGCTGAACGGCATGGAAGTGACGCAGTTCACCTACTTCCAGCAGGTCGGCGGCCTGGAATGTAAACCGGTAACCGGCGAAATCACTTACGGTCTGGAACGTCTGGCGATGTACATCCAGGGCGTGGACAGCGTTTACGATCTGGTCTGGAGCAACGGTCCGCTGGGTAAAACCACCTACGGCGACGTGTTCCATCAGAACGAAGTGGAGCAATCGACGTATAACTTTGAATACGCCGATGTCGATTTCCTGTTCACCTGTTTTGAACAGCACGAGAAAGAAGCACAAACCCTGCTGGCTCTCGAAAAGCCACTGGCACTGCCCGCGTACGAGCGCATCCTGAAAGCGGCCCATTGCTTCAACCTGCTCGACGCGCGTAAAGCGATTTCTGTGACTGAACGTCAGCGCTACATTCTGCGCATCCGTACCCTGACTAAAGCGGTAGCTGAGGCGTATTACGCTTCCCGCGAAGTGCTGGGCTTCCCGATGTGCAAAAAGAACGAGAAGTGAGATAAGTCCATGACTGAAAAAACATTTCTGGTGGAAATCGGCACGGAAGAACTGCCACCGAAGGCTCTGCGCAGCCTTGCTGAATCTTTTGCCGCTAACCTGACTGCGGAGCTGGATGCGGCGAACCTGCCACACGGCGACGTAAAATGGTTTGCAGCTCCGCGCCGTCTGGCGCTGAAAGTCTCCGGTCTGCATGAATCTCAGGCTGACCGCGAAGTTGAAAAACGCGGCCCGGCTGTCGCGCAGGCATTCGATGCCGAAGGCAATCCAAGCAAAGCCGCTGAAGGCTGGGCTCGCGGTTGCGGTATCACCGTTGATCAGGCCGATCGTCTGGTCACCGACAAAGGTGAATGGCTGGTTTACCGTGCGCACGTCAAAGGCGAAAGCGCGCAACAACTGCTGCCGGCGATGATCGCCACTTCACTGTCTAAACTGCCAATCCCTAAACTGATGCGCTGGGGTGATTCCGACGTGCAGTTCGTGCGTCCGGTTCACACCGTCACGCTGCTGTTAGGCGATGAGCTGATCCCGGCGAAAATCCTCGGTATCGATTCTGCCCGCACGGTTCGCGGTCACCGCTTCATGGGCGAGCCTGAATTCATCATCGACAACGCCGATCAGTATCCACAGATTTTGATGGAACGCGGCAAAGTCATTGCGGATTACGAACAGCGTAAAGCGCTGATCAAACAGGATGCGGAGAAAGCGGCGAAAGAGATTGGCGGCATCGCCGATCTGAGCGAAAGCCTGCTGGAAGAAGTGGCGTCTCTGGTCGAATGGCCGGTGGTGCTGACCGCGAAATTCGAAGAGAAATTCCTGGCGGTTCCGGCTGAAGCGCTGGTTTACACCATGAAAGGCGACCAGAAGTATTTCCCGGTGTACGACACTGCGGGCAAACTTCTGCCGAACTTTATCTTCGTGGCTAACATCGAGTCGAAAGATCCGCAGCAAATCATTTCCGGTAACGAGAAAGTGGTGCGTCCGCGTCTGGCCGATGCCGAATTCTTCTTCAATACCGACCGCAAAAAACGTCTCGAAGATAACCTGCCGCGTCTGGAAACCGTGTTGTTCCAGAAACAGCTGGGTACGCTGCGCGACAAAACCGACCGTATTCAGGCGCTGTCAGGCTGGATCGCTGAGAAAATCGGTGCCAACGTTGAGAACGCAAAACGCGCCGGTCTGCTGTCAAAATGTGACCTGATGACCAACATGGTCTTCGAATTCACCGACACGCAGGGCGTGATGGGCATGCACTATGCGCGTCACGACGGCGAGCAGGAAGAAGTCGCGGTAGCCCTGAACGAACAGTATCAGCCACGCTTTGCGGGCGACGAGTTACCGGCTTCGCTGGTAGCGTGCGCGCTGGCAATCGCTGACAAGATGGACACCCTGGCCGGTATCTTCGGCATCGGTCAGCATCCGAAAGGCGATAAAGACCCGTTCGCATTGCGTCGTGCCGCGCTCGGTGTTCTGCGTATCATCGTTGAGAAAAACCTGCCGCTTGATCTGCAAACCCTGACCGAAGAAGCCGTGCGCCTGTACGGCGACAAGCTGACTAACGCCAAGGTTGTCGATGAAGTGGTTGATTTCATGCTCGGTCGTTTCCGCGCGTGGTATCAGGAAGAAGGTCACGCGGTCGATACCATTCAGGCTGTGCTGGCACGTCGTCCGACCAAACCGGCAGATTTCGATGCGCGTGTGAAAGCGGTGAGCTATTTCCGTACGCTGGATGAAGCGGCAACGCTGGCTGCGGCCAACAAGCGTGTGTCCAACATTCTGGCGAAATCCACCGACGTTCTGCTGGATCACGTTCACGCGTCCGTGCTGAAAGAACCTGCTGAGCTGAAACTGGCGACGCATCTGGTGGTTCTGCGTGACAAACTGGAACCGCTGTTTGCGGCCGGTGAGTACAAAGAAGCGCTGGTGGAACTGGCTGCGCTGCGCGAAACCGTCGATACGTTCTTTGATACCGTGATGGTAATGGATGAGAACGAAGCGGTGCGTATCAACCGTCTGACGCTGCTGTCTAAACTGCGGGAGCTGTTCCTGCAGGTCGCGGATATTTCGCTGCTTCAGTAAGCAGTTGACTTTTTAAAGTCAAAATTAAAGTCAAGGTCGTGGGCATCGGCCCACACCGACCAGAGGGAGAATAAACCTTCTCCCTCTGGACTCCCGCGTTTTCTCACAGCGCGCTCTGCTCGCTGACTATGTTTCAGCTGCCGTGGCGACAGCCGCAAAATTCCGCCGCTGCGCGGTGCCCTCCGTTCGGGTTACAACCCGCGTAAAAAAACACGCGGTTTTGCACCTCTCCTCCGGCGGTATTTTGGAACCGGCCTCAGGCTTTGACTTCACAACCTTACTTTCTTTATTTTTTAAAAAGCTGCGGGCGATTCAGAAATCTTGCTGAGCGGAGCGGACTGGAGACCAGAGGCTCCAGTACCGAGAGAAGAGACCGCGCAGCGGCAAGATTTCCAGCCTGTCATAGTGATAGCTGAAACATAGCCAGCGAGCAGAGCGCGCAGTTTAAAAACGCAGGATTCCAAAGGGTTTCGTTTAAAACCCTTTGGGCCAGTGTGGGCGGCGAGCCCGCGGTGTTGATCCTGACCTTGAACTTCAAATTTAAAACTTTTCTACGCTTTTTTAAAAAGCGTTCTCCCCCCAATTGTTCTATCCTATAACCCGCATGGAATGCACAGCATCGGCAGGGAACTGGCCGGAAGAAGAACATTGAAATCAGGAGTCAGGACTCATGGCTGTAGGGATCAGAAGCGGTGTATTTTCTCGCTGGCTGGCGCCGTTTATCGCATTGCTGGTCGTTTTCCAGCTCACTGCCTGTGGCGATAAAGAACCGGAACAACGCAAAGCCTTTATCGATTATTTGCAAAATACCGTCATGCGCAGCGGGCAAAATTTGCCTTCGCTGAGTGAAGATCAGAAACAACGTTTTGGTAATTACGCGAACGACTACGGCATTATCCTGTCATTCTCCCGCCAGATGAAAGGCGCCGTTGATGGCAGCCTGGTACCGGTGGTCAGCGCGATTGGTCAGGTGCGTACTCCGCAAGATTACATGACCCAGCGCAGCGCATTGCAACAGGCAGCCAGCACGCTGAGTATGCTGAATGCACAGTTGCGTGATTCAAAAGTGAAAGCCGATACGGCGATGGCGGCACTGAAACAACCGGATGATCTGAAAGCGGTTTACGGCCAGGTGTACAACACGGTTGTCACCCAGCCAGCGAACGTGCTGACGCCTCTGGTGCCAGCGCTGCAAAGCTTCACGCAGGATATCGTCTCTGTCGGTGATTATCTGCAACAACAGGGCCCTCAGGTCGCGTTTGCCAATGGCGGCGTACAGTTCCCGACGCAGCAGCAGGCAACACAATACAACACCATGATGTCCAATCTGGTCGGCAAACAGCAGACATTGCTTCAGGCGCAGAAAGTCGCCCAGGGCGATTTCAGCAACTAAGCCAGACCATCGTTTTCAAAAAAGCCACGTCATCGCGTACGTGGCTTTTTTATTTCCGCCGTTCCTGCCCTTATATTTATAAAAAATGACAATTTTTAACCTGCAAATCCGGCCAAATTCCTCTACTTTTGAAGGCAACTGTCCGATTTTCCCCGTATTTCACTTTAAGGATTTTTGATGAAACGTCAGACGATGACTCTGTTGGCTTCTCTGGTGCTGGCGCCGACGCTGGCTTTTGCTGCCGACAGCGCAACCGCAGATTTCACCCCGGCGCAGCAGGAAGCCATTGGTAAAATTGCGGCGGATTACATGTTGCAGCATCCGGAAATTCTGGTGCAGGTCAGCCAGAAATTGCAGGCACAGCAGGCGGATCAGCAACAACAGCAAACCCTGAGTGCAGTGCTGGCAAACGCCAAAGCGCTGGTGAATGACCCGGCGACCCCAAGCTACGGCCCGAAAGATGCCAAAGTGGCATTCGTGGAATTCTTCGATTACCAGTGCCTGTATTGCAGCCACATGGCGCCGCTGGTTGAGCAGACCGTGAAAGCCAATCCGAACGTGCGTTTCGTCTTTAAAGAATGGCCAATCTTCGGGGACCGCTGGAAAGCGTCCATCTCTGCGGCTGAAACCGGTATGGCAATCTGGAAAGAAAAAGGCGCTCAGGCGTACTTTGATTACCACAACAGCATTTACCGCACCGGCCATGACGAAGGTAAACTGACCGATGCCGACATCGCGGGCGCAGTGAAAGCCGCCAAAGCCACAGCACCGACCGACGCACAGCGTAAAGCAACGCACGAAGCCATCGCCTCGAACGATGAACTGGCACGTACGCTGGGCTTCAGCGGCACGCCAGGCTTCGTGGTGATGCCAACCAGCGGCGCGACCGCTGAAAACACCACCGTGCTACCGGGAGCCGTGTCTGCCGAAGATTTGCAGGCGGCCATTGTGAAGGCCCAGGGCGGGAAGTAATACCGTAAACCCGGAGTCGGAAGGCGCCGGGTTTTCTCTCTTATTAGATTATTCCAATAATCAACAACTTTCCCTAGCCATAATGCTGACGATAATCCTTTACAGAACCCCTTTCTGGGTAAAAGTGATCCGAGTCGCCTCATTTAAATCCATCGTTTTCAACATTTCAGGTCGCACCCAGATTACTTCCTGAAATTCTTCGTTGAACGTAATATCCCGATTAGCACTAATACAATCGAATATAAGATAAATCATGTAAATTTCTTCGGTGGTGCCGTCCGGATACGTTTTAATCCGGGTATCATCACGAAAAGTCCATGGTGTGATGTCAGTGATAATAAGTTCCTCTCCTAATTCCTCCATGATTTCGCGTCTGAGAGCAACTTCGATCGTTTCCCCAGGTTCAACTCCTCCACCAGACAGAGCCCACTGCCCCGGGAAAACCCCACGATCCGAAGCCATTTTACAAAGTAGAAACTCGCCCTCATTTTGTATAACCGGGCAAACAATTATCCTCTGCCGCATTTTCTCTCCAAATTGATTTAACCTTATTAAGTTTGTGGCTATATACGTGCAGTACTCCCTGACTGTGTAAGAGAAAAGTTCAGGAACCGTATTGCGGTACTTAATCCATCCAAGCTGCCTGAATTCTATACTGAAAAAATTTGGCTGTTCCGCACATCATCACATAAAGACTACATTATCCGGCGGACAGCCAGGCAGCATTCCCCCGACTGTAATTTTATTTCAACCTCTCCTCCGTAAACTCACTTTTCCATTCCCGTGACACGTCTGAATGCTTTTTAAGCGAAATAAGCCGGTCTGCCCAAAAATACTTTGTGATGAATATCACATTTTAATGATAAAGAATCGTTAACAAATAGTGATGTAAATCACATTTTTGACGGTGTTGCGTTTAAATAATAATCAGTGTAGCCGGGTTACAGGGTGTTTTTGTGATCATGATCACCAAAAATGAGGGGGTGGTGGCCGTATACGTGTGATCTCCGTCACGGGCTGCCGGGTGGCTACGCGAGGCCTATAATCACGTGGTAGAGTCCGCCTCGCAGACAGCAATTCGACGGACGGATTTTTAAAGCAGTGGCACAAAAACCGAAATAACCGTCACCGATAATTAACTGATATCACGCGCTCTATTGTCAGCGCGTATCAATAGGGGTGCGTTTTATGTTTTCACCAGACGTTAAGATCAAAGTTCAAAACTTTGGTCGCTTCCTGAGTAACATGGTAATGCCCAACATCGGCGCGTTTATCGCCTGGGGTATCATTACTGCTCTGTTCATTCCTACCGGCTGGATCCCTAATGAAACATTAGCGAAGCTGGTTGGCCCGATGATCACTTATCTGCTGCCATTGCTCATCGGTTATACCGGTGGTCGTCTGGTCGGTGGTGACCGTGGTGGTGTGGTCGGCGCAATCACCGTTATGGGTGTTATCGTTGGTGCGGATATGCCAATGTTCCTCGGCGCAATGATTGCAGGTCCGCTGGGCGGCTGGTGCATCAAGCGTTTCGACCGCTGGGTTGACGGTAAAATCAAAAGCGGCTTCGAGATGCTGGTTAACAACTTCTCTGCCGGTATTATCGGTATGCTGCTGGCGATCCTGGCCTTCCTGGCGATTGGTCCGCTGGTAGAAGCGCTGTCTAAAGTGCTGGCTGCAGGCGTGCACATCATGGTTATTCATAACCTGTTGCCGCTGGCCTCTATCTTTGTTGAACCGGCGAAAATCCTGTTCCTCAACAACGCCATCAACCACGGTATCTTCTCTCCGCTGGGTATCCAGCAGGCGACTGAAACCGGTAAATCAATCTTCTTCCTGATCGAAGCGAACCCGGGTCCGGGTATGGGCGTCCTGATGGCGTACATGTTCTTCGGTCGTGGCAGCGCTAAGCAATCTGCTGGCGGCGCGGCAATCATCCACTTCCTGGGTGGTATCCACGAAATTTACTTCCCATACGTTCTGATGAACCCGCGCCTGTTACTTGCGGTCATTCTGGGCGGTATGACTGGCGTGTTTACCCTGACCCTGCTGAACGGCGGTCTGGTGTCTCCGGCTTCTCCGGGTTCCATCCTGGCCGTGCTGGCGATGACGCCAAAAGGTGCGTACTTCGCTAATATCGCGGCCATCGTGGCAGCCTTTGCGGTGTCCTTCGTTATCTCTGCTTTGTTGCTGAAAACCACCAAAGCGAAAGACGGCGACGACCTGGACGAAGCAACACGCCGTATGCAGGACATGAAAGCCCAGTCTAAAGGCGGCAAACCTGCTGTTGCAGGCGTAGCGGGCGACCTGTCTACCGTACGTAAAATCATCGTAGCCTGCGACGCCGGTATGGGTTCCAGCGCAATGGGTGCGGGTGTTCTGCGCAAAAAAGTGCAGGATGCAGGACTGACCAACATCAGTGTCACCAACAGCGCCATTAACAATTTGCCTGATGATGTGGATCTGGTGATTACGCACCGTGACCTGACTGAACGCGCCATGCGTCAGGTGCCACATGCGCAGCACATTTCGCTGACCAACTTCCTCGACAGCGGCCTGTACACTGACCTGACTTCCCGTCTGGTGGAAGTGAACAAAGCCAGCCAGTACAAAGAGAAAGTGACGACGACGCTGGGCGACAGCATCGTGGCAGACAATGAAAACGAAAACCTGTTCCGTATCAGCGAAAGCAATATCTTCCTCGGCCTGAGCGCTGGCACGAAAGAAGAAGCGATTCGTTTTGCGGGTGAGCAACTGGTGAAAGGCGGGTATGTTCAGGCAGAATATGTCGACGCGATGCTGGCACGTGAGCAGCTGACCTCGACGTATCTGGGCGAATCCATCGCTGTGCCACACGGCACCATCGAAGCAAAAGACCGTGTACTGAAAACCGGTATCGTGTTCTGCCAGTATCCGGCGGGTATCCGCTGGGGCGATGATGAAGATGACCGCGCACGTCTGGTCGTCGGTATCGCAGCACGCAATAATGAGCACATCAACGTGATCACCAAACTGACCACGGCGCTGGACGAAGACGGTGTTATCGAGCGTCTGGCGAACACCACCAGCGTTGAAGAAGTACTGACTATTCTTCGCGGCTGATACTGAGCAGTTAATCGAAAAGTAATTACTAAGCGGGTCTTGCGAGACCCGCTTGTTGATTCGGAGCCCGGTGCTCCTCACGATTTGAAGGAATAAATATGAAAGCATTACATTTTGGTGCAGGTAACATTGGTCGCGGTTTTATCGGTAAATTACTGGCTGATGCGGGGATTGAACTGACGTTTGCCGATGTCAGCCCTGCCTTGCTGGATGCGCTGAACAGCCGCAAAGGCTACGACGTGCACGTTGTCGGTGAACAGGCCACCGTTGAGCCTGTCAGCAATGTGAATGCCGTAAACAGTGCCGGTCAGGATGCCATTAACCTGATCGCCGACGTTGATCTGGTGACCACTGCCGTCGGCCCGACCGTGCTGGAAAAAATCGCGCCAAACGTGGCTAAAGGTCTGGTTCTGCGTCATCAGCAGGGTAACGAAAAGCCGCTGAATATCATCGCCTGTGAAAACATGGTGCGCGGGACCAGCCAGTTCAAACAGCACGTATTCAATGCGCTGCCGGAAGATGAAAAGGCCTGGGTTGAAGCGCATATCGGTTTTGTCGATTCCGCCGTAGACCGTATCGTCCCACCAGCGGCAGCCGGTACTACCGATCCGCTGGAAGTCACCGTTGAAACCTTCAGCGAATGGATTGTGGATAAAACCCAGTTCAAAGGTGAATTGCCACACATCGCCGGTATGGAACTGACCGATAATCTGATGGCATTCGTCGAGCGTAAACTGTTCACCCTGAACACTGGTCACGCGATCACCGCGTATCTCGGTCAGCAGGCCGGTCACGCGACAATCCGTGATGCAATCCTGGACGAGAAAGTGCGTCTGGTGGTTCGCGGTGCGATGGAAGAAAGTGGTGAAGTGCTGATCCGCCGTTACGGTTTTGACCCGGAAAAACATTTCGCCTACATCGAAAAAATTCTGACCCGTTTCGAAAACCCGTACCTGCATGACGACGTTGAGCGCGTTGGCCGTCAGCCACTGCGTAAACTGAGTGCAGGCGACCGTTTGATCAAACCGTTGCTCGGCACGCAGGAATACCGCCTGCCGAACGACAATCTGATCAGAGGGATTGCCGCCGCGATGCATTACCGCAGCGAGCAAGATCCGCAAGCTAAAGAACTGGTAGAATTGCTGGAGAAAGTCGGGCCAAAAGCCGCCCTCGCCCAGATTTCAGGTCTGCCAGAAGATGGCGAAGTTGTGGCGAAAGCCGTCGCTCTCTACGAATCGATGCACTAATACTGCGTTTATTTTGATTTCGCCAACACCAGGCAAAGAAAGCCCTGTCGGGCAGGATGTTTCTGCCCGACATGCGCGCATCATGGATGACGCCAGGGGCGCTGTCAGCATCGGCACTTTACTGCAAGTAAGCCCTATGGAAAAAGCTCAGGCGTTTGAAAACCGTGTACTCGAAAAGCTCAATGCGGGTAAAACCGTGCGCAGCTTTTTGATGACTGCCGTGGAATTACTGGCCGAAGCGCTGGATATTCTGGTGGTGCAGGTTTTTCGCAAAGACGATTACGCGGTGAAATATGCGGTCGAACCGTTACTGACCGGCACCGGTCCGCTTGGTGATTTGTCGGTGCGTCTCAAACTGATTTATGCGCTGGGTGTGATCAGCCGTCATGAATATGAAGATGCGGAATTACTGATGGCGCTGCGTGAAGAGCTGAATTACGACGGCGAAGAGTATCGTTTTACTGATGATGAAATTCTCGGCCCGTTCGGTGAACTGCATTGTGTGACGGAACTGCCACCGGCACCAACGTTCCTGAAACCGGGAGAAGCTGACGAATCGCTGATCGCCATGCAACGTCAGCGTTACCAGCAAATCGTCCGCTCCACGATGGTTCTTTCCGTGACCGGGCTGATCGCCCATATCAGTAATCAGCAGCCTTCCAGGCTTTCTCCGGTGCAAAAATAAATCCTCGTCATACTTAGAGCCACAGATGCGTTGGCTGCGTTCAGTCACCCGAATCACTTACTTGAGTCAGCTCATCGGGACTCCATCACTTGCCGCTTTCCTGCAACCCGAACTATTTTGGGGATTCGTTTTAGTTAAGCGCATGGCGCACTTCACCGACCAGCAGCCACAGTGCGGTTAACGCCATCATGCCGCCCATGATCGTGTTGAACATCTTCAGTTTCCATTCCACACGTAACGCCTGACGTAACCTGTCACCCATCACTACCCAGACCAGAATGCACGGCAGATTGATCAGCGCGAAGCCGAGGCAAATCAGCAGCGTGTGATGCAGCATATTGCCATCCGGCGGGGTAAACAGAATCGCTACGTTGGTCGCCATCAGCCAGGCTTTCGGATTCACCGCCTGAAATAACGCGCCATTAATCATATTCATCGGCTGTTGTTTTTCGCCATCTTTCGGCGAGCCTGAACGGTAAATTTTCCACGACAACCAGAACAGATACGCGCAACCGATCGCCGCCATCGGCAGGCGCACGACCGTCATCCAGCTGAGTAAAATCGCCAGCATAGAAGTCATCAGGGCGCACTGCACCACGCAGCCGAGAGTTATCCCCAGCATCATCGGCACGCTGCGGCGCAGCCCGAAATTCACCCCGGAAGCCGCCAGCAAAAGATTGTTCGGGCCTGGCGTAATTGACATCACGGTGACGTAACTGACAAAAGCGGTATCTATCATTTTAGTTTTCCTGCATCCCCTGTTTTCCAGACAACCAGAGTAAACAGTGAACAGGAAAGGTAACAGAACCAGAAATACGCTATTGTCATGGTTACAGATTGTGTAACGAAAAACTGTACCCATCACTTTTCACGGAACTGACACCATGACTGACACTGCGGATTTCAGCGACACCCGATATAACCAGCTGGCGGAACAACTGGCCGATGCCATACGTCGTGGCACACTTGCGCCCGGCAGCCGTTTGCCATCGGTGCGGCGCAGTGCGCAAACCTGGTCAGTCAGCATCAATACCGTGGTGGCGGCTTACCGGCGGCTGGAAGATCGCGGGTTTATCGAGGCGCGTCCGCAGTCCGGATTTTATGTCCGTGCAGCATTGCCTGCGCTGACCCATCAACCGCATGAACAACCGCAGACGCCCGCCGCAGAACCGGCAGATGAAGTGCTGGATTTGATCGACAAAGTTTTCGCCTCGCAAATCGACCCGACGTATACCAATCTGTCGCTGGCCTGCCCGCAGTCGAATGACTTTTATCCGACCGGAAAGCTCGGGCGAATTATGTCGTCTTTGCTGCGCCGCCAGCCAAATCTCATCGGGCAATACGCGTTGCCGCCGGGCAGTCCGGCGTTACGCCAGCAAATCGCCCGCCGTGCGCTGACGCTCGGCATGATTTTAGAACCGGCCGACATCACGATTACGCACGGTTGTATGGAAGCGTTGCAACTGGCGCTGCGCGTCACTACCAAACCGGGCGACAGCGTCGGGCTGGAAACACCGACTTATTTTTATCTGCTGCCGATGCTGGCGAGCCTCGGGCTGAAAGCGGTAGAAATCCCGACCGATCCTCAAACCGGTTTATCGCTGGATGTGCTGGAAATGCTGCTCACTGAAAAGCGCCTGAATGCGGTGATTGCCATGCCGACGGCGCAAAATCCGCTCGGCTTCACTATGCCGCTGGCAGCGAAGAAACGGCTGGCACGCCTGATGAACGATCACCAGGTACCGCTGATTGAAGACGGGCTTTACGCCGAAATTCAGTTTGGCGCAACGCTGTCTCCGGCGGTGAAATCTTTTGACCGTGACGGCTGGATCCTGTTTTGCACCAGCTTTACCAAAACGCTGGCGCCTGATTTTCGCATCGGCTGGGTAGAAGGCGGGCGCTTTGCCGATAAGCTGCATAAACTCAAAGCGGTGTCGTCGATGGCAGAATCGGCGTTGCTTTCTCAAACGCTGACGGTGTTTCTGGAATCGGGCGGTTATGACCATCATCTGCGGGCTTTGCGCAAACGCTACGCATCACAGGTTGAACAGGCGCGCGCGCTGATCGCCCGCCATTTCCCGCAGGGAACGCGTGCCACACAACCGGCGGGTGGCTTTGTGATTTGGGTCGATTTCCCGCCGGGCGTTGATTGCGTCACGCTGTTCCGCCAGTTGCTGAAAGATAAAATCTGCATGACGCCGGGACAACTGTATTCGCCGAGCGGTCGCTACAGTAACGGCCTGCGCTTGTCGTGCTGTTATGTTTTTGATACCCGTTATATTTCGGCGATGATCCGCATTGGCGAGCGGGCCTGCGAGATGTGTGGTTTACCGCCCGGGCTGGCAGAAACGCAGGAGCAAGCTGAAGAATCGCGCACTTCCTGATACACTGACGGTTATTATTCCCAATTTACAATCGTGCCCGCTGCGGCATGAACGGATCTGAAATCATGAAAGAAGTCGAAAAAGCCGAGATCAAGCGTCTCAGCGACATGCTGGATGCACTGAATCACAAAGATGCGACCGTTATTCAGGCAGGTAATGCTGAACTGATCGACAAGCACGAAGAAGAGAAAGAAAAGCTGGCTGCCGAGATCGCGCGTCTGAAAGATGTGCGTGTGAAAAAACTCAGCACCGAAGCGCAGAAACTGGAAAAGCTGTTCAGTCGTGAAATCACCAAGAAAGAACAGGCTGATATGGGCACGCTGAAGAAAACCGTACGCGGTATCGTGGTGGTTCACCCGATGACTGCACTGGGCCGCGAAATGGGCCTGAAAGCGGTGACCGGTTTCGCGAAAAAAGAATTCTGAATAAATACTCCCAGGGGTGAAGTTTTGCCCTGCTCCTCCCCTTCGCAGGGGAGGGCGTTAACATTACTTCCCAAACAATCTCCGCCCAAAATCCTCAATCTTGCGATTCACCAGACGCATTTGCATGGTTTTACTCCAGCTTGCTGAAATCCCTGCCGCAGACATCAGACGCCGGTACTGTTCTTCATCGAACGGCATATGAAACGCGATAGAAATTGCTTCGGCGACGGAGACTTCACTGTTGCGCGTCAGCAGCTCCAGCGGACGATCGCCACTGGTTTTGCCGGTGCCTACGACGCGGTATAACCAGCCGCAGCGGCCGCTTTGCTGCAACAGTGGCGACAGATTCTGGCAATCGAGAAAATGGTTCAGCTTGTAGCAGGGTGCGCGAGGCTGCGTGACCTGAATCAGCGTGTCGCCCCAGCGGAAAATATCGCCGATAAACACGTTATCTTCGGTCATGCCGAGCGTCGAAAGGTTTTCGCCAAAAGCGGGCGGATGGAAACGATCTTCTTCTTCGGGAAACTGCTGGCGCAGCCAGGCGTAATGCTCGCGAGGGAAATGGCACAGCGCGCGGTCAGCGCCACCGTGATATGACTTTTCGGCCTGCTGATCGCCTTCCAGCCCGAAAGGCGTTAAGGCGATGCCGCCATCAACCTGACGTTTGGCAATCGCACTGGGTGAGAAATCGGGATATTGCTCGATGGTACCGATGTACACGTCGGGATAATGCATAAGCTCTCCGCTGCTGAAATGTCACTCACACCAGCATAACCTGCATTGGGCAGCGGGAATAGAAGGAATACCTGCGCGCAATCAGGGAACTGCGCGCAGTAAAGAGGGGTCAGAACGTTTCCCAGTTTTCCTGGCTGGTTTTGCCTTGTACCGGCGGCGCGAGAGTCGGGCGACGAAGCGGGGCGGACGCCGGTGCGTTCAGCATATTGCCGTTCCCGGCGAGACGGAATACCGAAACCGCCTGCGTCAGCGTTGCGGCCTGATCTTCAAGAGAATCAGCGGCAGCAGACGACTGCTCAACCAGCGCGGCGTTCTGCTGAGTGGTGCTGTCCATCTCCACAATCGCCTGTGATATCTGCGCGATACCCCGGCTTTGCTCGTCAGACGCGGAGGCAATTTCACCCATAATATCGCGAACATGCGAGACGGATTTCACGATGTCCTGCATCGTGCGCCCGGTATTTTCCACCAGTCTGGCACCGGTACTGACGCGTTCAACCGACTCGGCAATCAGCCCTTCAATCTCTTTTGCCGCCTGCGCGCTGCGTTGCGCCAGTGTGCGGACTTCAGAGGCCACCACGGAGAATCCGCGTCCCTGTTCACCGGCACGCGCAGCTTCAACCGCGGCGTTCAGTGCCAGAATGTTGGTCTGGAAAGCGATGCCGTTAATGACCGAGGTAATTTCGGCAATGCGTTTTGAGCTGCCGGAAATTTGCTGCATGGTATCGACCACTTCGCCAACTTGCTTGCCGCCAAGCGTTGCCGTGCCTGAGGCTTCACTGGCCAGTTTGCTGGCGTGATGGGCGTTATCGGCATTCTGTTTCACCGTCGCGCTCAACTCTTCCATGCTGGCAGCGGTTTCTTCAACGGCCGCCGCCTGCTGCTCGGTGCGTGAGGAGAGATCGGTATTCCCCGCAGCGATTTCAGCTGCAGCGTGGGACACCTGCGAAACGCCGGAGCGGATTTCATAAATCATGGTGCTGAGATTCTGGCTCATCGCGGCGACTGCGTTCATCAGCATCCCCAGCTCGTCACGACGTGTTGTCGGATGTGCGGCGGTCAGATCACCCTGCGCAATAGCTTCGGCAGTTTTCAGGGTATCGCGCAGCGGCTGGGCAATCTGGCGGGTAATGCGCCACGCAATGATGATGCCGGCCAGCATCACAATCAGTGTAATCACCATCATGATCATCTGCGCATGGCTGATATCCAGATGCGTATTTTCCAGTTCATTTTTGAAGATTTTCGCCACCAGAGCATTCATTTCTGTGGCTTTTACTGACAACAGCTGGGAGTTTTTCTGCTCTTCTTCATAGGCGGGCATATACGCCACAACGTGGCTTTTATACGTCGCCAGCGCGCTCATCAGCGGGGCGAGAGTGGCCTGCTGATTCGGTAACAGCAGCGCATTCAGCTTTTTGGCATTCGCTTGTGTGTCATCAATCGACTGCAACAGCTTGGCTTCGGATTCTTTGTTAATGCTCAGCAACAGGCCGCGCACGTTATAACGCACGCTGATCAGTTTCTGAATCACCTCAGCCAGAGAAAGACGGATGGAAGGATCCGCATCTTCCACGCGCAACTGATCCTGTAAACGCGTCACCACGGCTTCAGTTTCGGAAAGGTTCCAGCTCGCGCGAACGGCATCCTTCTTATCGACAGCCAGCTTAAATGCGTCCTGAGCCTGTTGATATTCGTGGATTTTAACCGGCACCTGATTGAGTTCTGCGAGACTCGCCGCATCCCACTCCAGCTTGTCTTTCGACTGGGCAATCAGCTGCGAAAGTGCGCTGATTTTGTCCTGGTTTTGTTTGAGATAAGCGGGATCGTAATTGAGCTGATACAGCGTGCGGCTGAGACGGGCTTCGTTTAACAGCGCATTCATCTGGTTGCTGAAATCGACTTTTTCAGCTCGCTGGCTGATGTCGTTAAATTTGATCATCCCTGCCACGGTGATGGCCACGGCGATCAGAAGTACCAGCCCGAAGCCCAGACCCAGTTTGGTGCCGACCTTGAGATTATTCATCCACTGCGAAAGACCTGTTCCGTTGCTCATGTTCATTCTCCGTCGAACATCCCTTTAAAATTAATAAGTGATTTTGTGACGCCTTTGTGAACAACCTATCGGTGGACTTAAGAGAAACTTTATAGGGAACGGCGCGTATTTTTGATTAATGCGAGCGGGATCGGATAAGGGCAGAGGGGAAATGAATAATTGGCAATAAAACAGTGATCAGGCTTAGGTCTTTACTCAATAAAGAGTACATGAAAATGGACATAAAAAAGGCGGGTCAGTGACCCGCCATTGGCGAAAACATCGTGCCCGTTAAGGGCGGTAAAGCGAAATTACTTCGCTTCAGCCAGACGTTTTGCTGCTTCGTCCCAGTTGACAACATCCCAGAAGGCTTTGATGTAAT
Organism: Rahnella sp. PAMC25617; assembly: GCF_050606005.1. Lineage (NCBI taxonomy): Bacteria > Pseudomonadati > Pseudomonadota > Gammaproteobacteria > Enterobacterales > Yersiniaceae > Rahnella > Rahnella sp. PAMC25617. Next base: position 86,305 of record NZ_JBOCUM010000001.1, on the reverse strand, counting down.
CAGGGCGTTTGTTCTGATATTTCAGGTAGTAAGCGTGTTCCCAAACGTCCAGACCCAGCAGCGGGTAACCGGATGCGCCTGAAACAGCTTCGCCCATCAGCGGGCTGTCCTGGTTAGCAGTAGAAACAACGGCCAGTTTGCCGTCTTTCAGAACCAGCCATGCCCAACCTGAACCGAAACGAGTGGTCGCTGCTTTCTCAAAAGTTTCTTTGAAAGCGTCAACGCTGCCGAAATCGCGTTCGATAGCAGATTTCAGTTCGCCCTGTAGGGTGGTGCCGGTTTTCAGGCCTTTCCAGAACAGGCTGTGGTTAGCGTGGCCACCTGCGTTGTTACGCAGTGCAACTTTCTTGTCCGCAGGCACTTTGTCCAGGTTTGCGATCAGCTCTTCAACAGGAAGTTTTGCCAGTTCTGGCAGGCTTTCCAGTGCAGCGTTCGCGTTGTTCACGTAAGCCTGGTGGTGTTTAGAGTGATGGATTTCCATCGTTTCTTTGTCGAAATGCGGTTCGAGTGCGTCGTATGCGTAAGGCAGTGATGGCAGTGAATAACTCATGTTCATCGTCTCCATAGTGTAGGGCGGCACCGTCATTGTGAGCACCGCGTAATCAGTCGGATCATTATAGTTAATTAAATGATATTGAAAATGATTATCTATGCTCCACCCTTTGTGCGGGTACTCGTAAGCGCCTGTTATACGGGGCTTAGAACCAGATAACCGCAAACAATCCTAAATTGTCTAAAGGCACGTGAAGCTTAGCAGGTCAGCGTAACCGCTGCGGATGCGTATACACCGTTGCCCGTCCCGGTTTGCTGAAACCGACCAGCGTCAGGTTACATTTTTCGGCGACGTCTACCGCCAGCGTGGTGGCGGCGGAGACGGCAAACAGAATTTCGACACCGCACATCGCGGCTTTCTGCACCATTTCATAGCTGGCGCGGCTCGACACCAGCGCGGCACCGGATTGCCATTCACTTTGTTTTTCACGCAGGCCAAGCATTTTATCCAGCGCCACGTGACGCCCCACGTCCTCGCATCCACCCAGTAATTCGCCCTGCGAGGTTATCCACGCGGCGGCATGTGTACAGCCGGTCAGCTGACCGATTTCCTGCACGGATTTCAGCTGATTCAGCGCGTTATCCAGATTCGCCAGCTCAAACGTTTGGGTAAACGGCAGCGGGGCGAGCGGGCGGAACAAATCGCCTAGCTGTTCGATGCCGCACACGCCGCAGCCGGTTCGGCCCGCCATGGCACGACGACGCTCTTTCAGCCCGGCAAAACGGCGGCTCGATAATTCGATGTTAACTTCAATACCGTTACAGTTTGGTGTTACGTCCAGCCCGAAAATATCTGTAGCCGATTCGATAATTCCTTCCGACAGCGAAAACCCCAGCGCAAAGGCTTCGAGATCTTTCGGCGACGCCATCATTACCACATGTGAAATTCCGTTATAGACCAGCGCAACGGGCACTTCTTCTGCAATCCAGTCGTCTTCCAGTTCGCCAGGATGTGTGCGCTGCATCACCGGTTTTTGACTGGCTCCGATGATCTGAGTCACTTTTTTATCATCTTTTTCGCTCAGTTCTTTTACTTGATGGACATCCATTGGCAATAACCTTATAAACATTCCGGCTACATAAGCCGTACAAACTGTCAGGACTTTAGGTCTTAATTTTACCGCTTCCGCATCTGCAACGGAAAGCGGCAATTTGAAAGCAATGTGTTAACAAATGATGGGAAGGAGTCTTTCATGCAAGTCAGCAGAAGACAATTATTCAAAATATGTGCGGGCGGTATGGCCGGCACTACCGCAGCATTATTGGGGTTTGCCCCGACAATCGCGCTGGCGGAAACCCGCCAATATAAACTGCTTCGCTCGCGTGAAACCCGCAACAACTGCACGTACTGCTCAGTCGGTTGCGGCATGTTGATTTACAGCCAGGGCGACGGCGCGAAAAACGTTACTGAAAATATCTTCCACGTAGAGGGTGACGCCGATCATCCGGTCAGTCGTGGCTCGTTGTGCCCGAAAGGCGCAGGCGTACTGGATTACATCCACAGCGAAGGCCGTCTGAGATATCCGGAATATCGCGCGCCCGGCGCCGATAAATGGCAGCGTATAAGCTGGGATGAGGCGATTTCCCGTATCGCCCGCCTGATGAAAGATGACCGCGACGCCAACTTTGTCGAGAAAAATGAAAACAACGTCACGGTTAACCGCTGGCTGACCACCGGCATGTTATGTTCGTCCGCGGCCAGTAACGAAACCGGCCTGCTGGATCAGAAATTCACCCGCGCGCTGGGCATGGTCGCCATCGACTGTCAGGCACGTCTGTGTCACGGTCCGACCGTCGCGGCATTAGCGCCAAGCTTTGGTCGCGGTGCGATGACCAACAACTGGGTCGATATCAAAAACGCCAACGTCATTTTGATTATGGGCGGAAACGCGGCAGAAGCGCATCCGGTCGGATTCAAATGGGTGATTGAGGCGAAAACCAAAAATAACGCCAAAGTTATCGTCGTCGATCCGCGTTTCAACCGCAGCGCCGCCGTGGCCGATATCTATGCGCCAATCCGCGCCGGTTCGGACACCGCTTTCCTGCTCGGCATGATCAACTACCTGATTACGCATAATAAAATTCAGACCGAATATGTCAGGGAGTACACCAACGCCAGCCTGCTGGTGCGGGAAGATTATGCCTTTAACGATGGCCTGTTCAGCGGCTTCGACGCGACGAAAAAATCCTACAACAAAGAAAGCTGGCACTATCAGCTGGATGAAAACGGTCTGGCGAAACAGGACAAAACTTTGCAGGATCCGCGCTGTGTCTGGAATCTGCTGAAAGAGCATGTTTCCCGGTACACGCCGGAACTGGTGGAGCGTCTGTGCGGCACCTCGAAAGAAGATTTCCTGCTGATCAGCTCTATTCTGGCAGAAACCTGCGCGCGCGATAAAACCTCGACCATTCTGTATGCGCTGGGCTGGACGCATCACACCGGCGGCGCGCAAATCATCCGTTGTGCGGCGATGATCCAGCTGTTGCTGGGCAATATCGGCATGCCTGGCGGCGGCGTGAATGCGTTGCGCGGTCACTCCAATATTCAGGGTTACACCGATCTCGGTTTGCTCTCGCTGAATCTGCCGGGCTATATGCCTTTGCCTTCGGAAAAACAGACGAATTTCAGCGATTACCTGCAACAGATCACGCCGACACCGCTGGTGGACGGGCAGGTCAATTTCTGGAAAAACACGCCGAACTTCTTCGTCAGTATGATGAAAAGTTTCTGGGGCGATCATGCCACGGCGGAAAACGACTGGGGCTTTGACTGGCTGCCGAAATGGGACAAAAGCTACGACGTGATGCAGCAAGCCGAGCTGATGACTGAAGGCAAACTGAACGGTTATATCGTGCAGGGCTTCAACCCGCTGGCGGCATTCCCGGACAAAAACAAATCCTCGCGCGCGCTCTCAAAACTGAAATACATGGTGGTGATCGACCCGCTGGTGACCGAGTCCTCGAACTTCTGGCAAAACCACGGTGCGATGAACGACGTGCAGACCGCCGATATTCAGACCGAAGTGTTCCGCCTGCCGTCTTCCTGTTTTGCGGAGGAAAACGGTTCGATTGTGAACTCCGGCCGCTGGCTGCAATGGCACTTCCAGGCGTCTGAGCCACCGGGTGAAGCGCTGCACGACGGCAAAATTATCGCGCGCCTGTTCATGAAACTGCGCGAGCTGTATCAGAAAGAAGGCGGTGCCAATCCGCTGCCGGTGATGAATATGGCGTGGGATTATCAGGATCCGCTCGACCCGCTGCCGGAAGAAATCGCCCGCGAAGCCAACGGCAAAGCGCTGGCAGATATCCATGACGATCAGGGCAATCTGCTGGCGAAAAAAGGTCAGCAGATTTCGACCTTTGCCCATCTGAAAAACGACGGCAGCACCGCCAGTTTCTGCTGGATTTACGCCGGTAGCTGGACAGAAGCCGGTAACCAGATGGCGCGCCGCGATAACGCCGATCCTTCCGGTCTGGGCTGTACATCCGGCTGGGCGTGGTGCTGGCCGCTGAACCGCCGCATTCTGTATAACCGTGCCTCCGTTGACCCGCAGGGTAAACCGTGGGATCCAAAACGCGAAATCATCCGCTGGGATGGCGCGAAATGGACCGGCTTTGATGTCCCGGATTACAGCGCGGCGGCGCCGGGCACCGGCGTGGGTCCGTTTATCATGCAGCAGGAAGGCGTCGGGCGTTTATTTGCCACCGACAAAATGGCCGACGGTCCGTTCCCTGAGCATTACGAACCGATTGAATCACCGATTGGCACCAATCCGCTGCATCCGGCGGTGATCTCCAATCCGGTCGCACGTATTTTTGCCAGCGATTTGCCGAATATGGGCACTGCCAAAGACTTCCCGTATGTGGCGACCACTTATTCAATCACCGAATTGTTCCGCCACTGGACCAAACACGCGTTGCTGAATGCCATCGCGCAGCCTGAACAGTTTATCGAGATCGGCGAAGGTCTGGCCGCCTCGAAGGGCATTGCGCAGGGCGATGAGGTGAAAGTCTCCTCGAAGCGCGGATTCATCGTGGCGAAAGCCGTGGTGACCAAACGCATCAGGCCGCTGACCATCGACGGTAAGCACGTCGACACCATTGGCATCCCGTGCCACTGGGGCTTTGAAGGCGCGACGCGTAAGGGCTATTTAGCCAACACGCTGACGCCGTCAGTCGGTGACGCTAACTCGCAAACGCCGGAGTTCAAGGCGTTCCTGGTTAACGTGGAAAAGGTCTAACGGAGGCGAATTATGGCAATGCAATCACAGGACATACTTCGTAAGTCCGCAACAAACGGGTTCACGCCTGCACCGCGTGCCCGTGACCATCAGCAGGAAGTGGCGAAACTCATCGATGTCACCACCTGCATCGGCTGTAAAGGCTGTCAGGTCGCCTGTTCTGAATGGAACGACCTGCGCGATGAAGTGGGTATCAATACCGGCGTGTACGATAACCCGATGGATCTCAGTGCGAAATCCTGGACGGTGATGCGTTTCTCGGAAGTGGAACAAAACGGCAAGCTGGAATGGCTGATCCGCAAAGACGGCTGTATGCACTGCGCCGATCCGGGCTGTCTGAAAGCCTGTCCGGCGGAAGGCGCAATTTTGCAGTACGCCAACGGCATCGTCGATTTTCAGTCAGAACATTGTATCGGCTGCGGTTACTGCATCGCCGGTTGCCCGTTCAACGTTCCGCGTATCAACAAACAGGATAACCGTGCCTACAAATGCACGCTGTGCGTTGATCGCGTGAGTGTAGGCCAGGAACCGGCTTGTGTGAAAACCTGCCCGACCGGCGCAATTCATTTCGGCACCAAAACCGCGATGCAGGATCTGGCCGCAGAACGCGTCAGCGAACTGAAAGGCCGCGGTTTTGAGCACGCCGGTTTGTATGATCCGCAGGGCGTCGGCGGTACGCACGTGATGTACGTGCTGCATCACGCCGACAACCCGCAGCTGTATCACGGCCTGCCGAAAGATCCGGCCATCAGCGCCGCAGTCACTTTATGGAAAGGTGTCTGGAAACCGCTGGCTGCAGTCGGCTTCGCGGTAACCTTCGCGGCGGCAGCCTTCCACTTCCTCGGCGTGGGTCCGAACTACGTGAAAGAGGAAGAGCACGCAGAAGAAGGCGAAAAACATGACGATGAGGAGAAACGTCCATGAAAAAAGAGAAGTTAATCCAGCGCTATAACCTGGTCGAACGCCTCAATCACTGGATTGTTGCCTTTTGTTTTGTGACGCTGGCGCTCAGTGGGATCGGCTTTTTCTTCCCGTCGTTTAACTGGCTGATGAACGTTTACGGCACGCCGCAACTGGCGCGTATCCTGCATCCGTTCTTCGGCGTGGTGATGTTCGTCTCTTTCCTCGGCATGTTCTTCCGTTACTGGAAGCACAACCTGCCGGAAAAAGACGACCTCGTGTGGGCGAAAAATATCGACAAGGTGCTGACCAATCATGAAGTCGGCGACACAGGTCGCTATAACTTCGGTCAGAAATGCGTGTTCTGGGCGGCGATCAGCTGTCTGGTGCTGCTGATGGCAAGCGGCGTGATTATCTGGCGTCCGTGGTTTGCGGATTTCTTCCCGATCCCGCTGATCCGTCTGGCGCTGCTGGTGCATTCGCTGGCCGGTATCGGGCTGATTCTGGTGATCATCATGCACGTCTACGCGGCGACCTGGGCGAAAGGCTCGATCGCAGCGATGACCGGCGGCAAAGTGCCGGTGTCATGGGCAAAGTATCATCATCCGCGCTGGTATCGTCAGGTGCGTGATGAAGAGCAGAAAAAAGAACAAGACCATAGGAAAGCCGGATGAGCATCCAGATTGTTCCACAGGACGAACTGGCAGACGGTAAAAACGCGGAGGGAAACATCCCGCCGGTACTGTTCGCCAATCTGAAAACGCTCTATCAGCGCCGCGCCGATCGTCTGCGCGCGCTGGCAGAAAACAGCCCGCTCGACGGGTATCTTAATTTTGCTGCGGCGATATGCGATGCCCAGCAGCGCGTGCTGAAGGAATTTCCACTCAGTATCGATCTGAGTGAGGAATTAGAGAAAGCCGCCGGTAAACCGCCGCTCGATTGCGCTCTGTTTCCGCGAACGCCGCACTGGCTGACGTTGCTGGATGCGCTGATTGCTGTCCTGAAACCGGGCGCTTCTGAGCCGGTGCGTGCGGTGCTGGAATGTCTCGAACAATCCCCGAACCTTCAGCGTGAAATGATGGCGACAGAACTGCTTTGCCAGGATTTCAAACACGTTCCGGCTGACAAAGCGCCGTTTATCTGGGCGGCGCTGTCCCTTTACTGGGCGCAGATGGCGGCGCAACTTCGCGGCGTCGGACGTGCGGATTACGGTGAAAATCGCCAGTTCTGCCCGGTCTGCGGCAGTATTCCTGTGTCTGCGGTGATCAATGCCGGTGGCCTTCGCTATCTGCACTGCAATCTGTGTGAAAGCGAATGGCATGTGGTACGGGCGAAATGCAGCAACTGCGACGAGATGGAGCATCTGAATCTGTGGTCCATCGACGACGAACAGGCAACGGTGAAAGCCGAAGCCTGTGATGATTGCGGCGCTTACCTGAAAGTGATTTATCAGGATAAAGACCCGCAGGCTGACGCTGTGGCGGACGATCTTGCCACGCTGCTGCTCGATGACCGTATGGAAGACAAAGGTTTTTCCGGCAGCGGCATCAACCCGTTCCTGTTTCCCGCAGAGTAACCTGTAAATCTGGCAGCCGTGACTGGTAAACCCCGGCATGGCTGCTAGCTTTAAAAGAGGTTCCGGCGAAAACGAGGAGGGTCTGATGAAGTTGATCGGCAGCTATACCAGCCCGTATGTGCGCAAGATTTCGGTGATGTTGCTGGAAAAGGGCATCCCGTTTGATTTCATTAACGACATGCCCCATGAACCGGGCTGCAAAATCACCCAGTTCAATCCCCTCGGAAAAGTCCCCGCGCTGGTCGCCGACGATGGCGAAATTTTCTATGATTCCCCGATCATTGTGCAGTTCATCGAGCTGATGAATGTCGCGCCCACGCTGTTGCCGTGGCAGCCGCTGGAAGCATTACGTGTTAAGCAAATCGAAGCGCTGGCCGATGGCGTGACGGACGCCGCCGTGGCATTAGTGCTGGAAGGGCGTCGCGATGCCGATAAGCGTAACGAAGCCTGGATTTTGCGTCAGCGGGAAAAGCTGCTGCGCGGACTGGATGCGCTGGAAAAACATGCCGCCAGCCGCACGCTGCTCAATTCTGAAAGCCTGAATGTGGCTGATATCGCCGTCGCCTGTTGTCTGGGATATCTCAACTTCCGGCGTATCGCGCCGGGCTGGTGCGTCGAACATCCTGAGCTGATAAAACTGGTCGAACGCCTGTTTCAGCGTGAGAGTTTTGCGCGCACGACGCCCCCCGGAAGCGGTAACGCCAGCGTTGCAGCAAAAAAGGTGTGAGGCCGCTCGAAGAGTTCTCTTTACATCCCGCCGGTTCGATTTTCACTGCCTAAACTTTATGCAGCGCTCTGCTACAACCTGCTGCATAAAGGAGTTCCATCATGGCTTATGATAAAAATCCTCATGCCGTCAAACCGGAAGAATACGGTTTCCCGCTCAAACTCAAAAAACAATACGACAACTTCATTGGCGGCGAATGGGTCGCGCCGGTAAAAAAAGAGTATTACGACAATCTGACACCGGTGACCGGCGAAGTACTGTGTAAAGTCGCCAGTTCCAGCACCGATGACGTCGAACTGGCGCTGGACGCCGCCCATAAAGCCAAAGATGAATGGGGCAAAATGCCGGTGCAGCAGCGCGCAAACCTGTTGCTGAAAGTCGCCGATCGCATGGAACAAAACATCGAACTGCTGGCAAACGCCGAAACCTGGGATAACGGTAAACCTATCCGCGAAACCAGCGGCGCGGATGTGCCGTTAGCCATCGACCACTTCCGCTATTTCGCCTCCTGCGTGCGTGCGCAGGAAGGCGGGATCAGCGAAATCGACAGCGAAACCGTCGCCTATCACTTCCACGAACCGCTGGGCGTCGTGGCGCAAATCATCCCTTGGAACTTCCCGCTGCTGATGGCTTGCTGGAAAATGGCACCGGCGCTGGCGGCAGGTAACTGCATCGTGCTCAAACCGGCCAAGCTGACCCCGCTTTCTGTGTTGCTGCTGATGGAACTGGTGCAGGACATTCTGCCTGCGGGCGTCATCAACGTGGTTAACGGCGCGGGCGGTGAAATCGGCGAATATCTGGCGACGTCCAAACGCATCGCCAAAGTGGCCTTTACCGGTTCGACCGAAGTCGGCCAGCAGATCGCTGGCTATGCCGCACAAAACCTGATCCCGGCGACGCTGGAACTGGGCGGTAAATCCCCGAATATCTTCTTCGCGGATGTAATGGATAAAGAAGACGAATTCTTCGACAAGGCGCTGGAAGGCTTTGCGCTGTTTGCCTTCAATCAGGGTGAAGTCTGTACCTGCCCGAGCCGTGCGCTGGTGCAGGAATCCATCTACGAACGCTTTATGGAGCGCGCCATCAAACGCGTTGAAGCGATCAAAACCGGTAATCCTTTAGATATGGAAACGCAGATGGGTGCGCAGGTGTCTGCCGGTCAGATGAAAACCATTCTGGATTACATCGAAATCGGTAAGAAAGAGGGCGCGGAAGTGCTGACCGGTGGCGCGAAGAAAAAACTCGAAGGCTCGCTGAATGAAGGTTATTACCTGCAACCGACGATTTTGCTGGGTAAAAACAACATGCGTGTTTTCCAGGAAGAGATCTTCGGACCGGTGCTGGCGGTAACTACCTTCAAAGATATGGATGAGGCGTTGCAAATCGCCAACGATACGGCGTACGGGCTGGGAGCGGGTGTCTGGAGCCGTGACGGCAACGTGGCGTATCACATGGGGCGCAACATTCAGGCGGGCCGTGTCTGGACCAACTGCTATCACGCCTATCCGGCGCATGCGGCGTTCGGCGGCTACAAACAGTCTGGTATCGGGCGCGAAACTCACAAGATGATGCTGGATCACTATCAGCAAACGAAATGTCTGCTCGTTTCTTATTCGAGTAAACCGATGGGGTTATTCTAAGTTTTAACGGGGCTATTTTGCTTGGTATTTTGAACCCGGGCTGTACTCAGAATCCTCACGTACTCTGTGTACGCTCCGGTTCTTCCGTGCAGTCCGGGTCCAAACTCCCTGCGCCAATAACGCCCCGACATCTGCGTTGCTGGCATTTTGAGTATTAAACTACGCTGTTCGGCGGCAATACGACCTGGCGGCTGCGCAGAAACACCACCACCAGCGCCAGCCAGGCGAGGCCGCTTAACAGGTTGAACATGTTAAACATCCCCGCACCGCCTTCGACGTATGCCACTTTTGCCAGCTCGATCCCGACCGTGAAAATCATCATGCTGATGACGCCCATCGCGGCAGAAACGGTGCCTTTGCTCATGTCGCTGGAGAACAGCGTCAGGCGGTACAAACCGGCATTCGCCACACCAATACCGAACGCGTACAGGCTCAGACCGGCGGTCATCCACAGGTACGCATGCGCCGAAAACATCGTTGCCGCTGCGGCGATCAGCAGACCGACCACCATCGGGCCCGCGCCCAGTTTAATCAGGTATTCGACGGTGCGTTTGCCGGTCAGACGCGCCAGCGTCACGTTACCGATAATCAGCGCGCCGAAAATCGGCACCTGCAACAGGCCGTAATCGTAAGCAGCTAAACCTTCGCCACTGATTAAAATCACCGGCGACTGTGCAATCCACGTCAGCAGCGGCAGGCTGGCAAAACCGATCGCCAGCGCACCACACACGAACTGACGGTTTTTCAGCACGTGTTTGTAATCACGCAGCAGGCTGGGCATGGAGAACGGTTCGCCAAGACGCGAGGCTGTTTCCGGCATAGATTTCCACAATCCCCATAGCGCGATGGCGGCGAGCACGGCAAAAATCACAAACATCGACTGCCACGGCGCAACGTGGATCAGCGCCGCACCGGCCAGCGGACCGAGCAGTGGCGCAATCAGGGCGACGTTCGCCATCATGGCGGTGATTTTGATACACACCGATTCTTCAAACGATTCTTGTATCGCGGCATAACCGACGGCACCGATAAAGCACAGGCTGATGCCTTGCAGGAAACGCATCACCATAAACTGCTCGATGTTTTGCACGAACAGAATCGCCAGGCAGGTGATGATGAAAAAGGTCACGCCGGTCAGCATCACCGGACGACGGCCACGGCGATCTGACAGTGGCCCGAGCAGCCATTGCAGGAACATGCCGCCAGCGAGATAAGCGGTCATGGATGTCGGCACCCATTCTTCCCCGGCATTAAAATTAGCCACGACGGCCAGCATGCCAGGTTGGATCATATCGTTGCCGATATAGGTCGCGAACTCGAAAAGCACCAGACACAGAGGGAACAAAAGCGCCTGCCGACCCAGAAGGGACGCAGTATTTGGAGAATTATGCATTTTAGTTATTTCACAGACGTAAGGCTAATCGGTTGAAAATTAGCAGAAAAAAAGAGACTGTCCGGGCGGGTTTCGCAAGCGAGGCAGTAATGCTGGCTATTTTGCCGATTATTTGAGCGCAACGCAATCATCTGATTCATCTTCAGCACAATCTGAGATCGGTGCTTTTGCCTTGTTAGCCGCGCAAAAGCTCGCTAGGCTGCAAAGCGAACATCGAAAAGAAGGAAATTGCAGTTAATGAGCCAAAAAATTAGCTGGATAGATAATTTGCGCGCGCTCGCCTGCATGATGGTGGTGATGATCCACGCCAGCACGTCACTGGTGGTCAATTTCGCTGCAGTGCATTCCGCTGAATGGACCGTCGCCAATCTGCTTAATTCCGCCTCGCGTGTTTGTGTGCCGCTGTTCTTTATGATTTCCGGTGCGCTGTTTTTTGGTGAGAAGAGTGCGCAAAAAAGGCATTTCCTGCGCGTCACTTTATGCCTGCTTTTTTACAGCGCCGTCTCCCTGTTCTATATCCTCACGATGACAAAAATCGGATTTTGGCCGTCTTTGCGTCTGATTCTGGAAAAGCCGGTGTTTTATCACCTTTGGTTTTTCTATGCGATTATCGTGATCTACCTGCTTTCCCCGCTGATTAACGTTAAGGCCGTGTCCGGAAAATATTTGCTGATCGCCGGAATGTTGCTCGGTGTGCTGGCAAATCCCCAGCTGCCGGTCGTGACGTGGCAGAAAATCCATCTTCTGCCGCTGGATTTGTATATCAGCGGCGACACCTTCTATTACGTATTGTATGCCCTGATGGGGCGCGCCATCAGCCAGCTTAATACCGAAAAAACTCCGGTCACACTGGCCGCCAGTGTCATGTTCATCCTAAGCACGCTGGCGATTGCCACGGGCACTTACCGGCAGATGCAGATTAACCAGAATTTCGCCGACACCTTTTACGTCTACAGCGGCCCGCTGGTGTTTATCTCCGCGATGTCGCTGTTTGTGGTTTTCAAAAACGCGCTGGCGCAACGCATCCTGCCGCGATTTGCGCTGATCTCCCGCCATTCTCTGGCCATCTACGGCTTTCATGCGCTGATCATCATTGCCATGCGCAGCCAGCATCTCGATTTCCCGCAGTATCCGCTGCTGAATATCGCGTATCTGTTCGCCTGCGGGCTTGGTGGTGGTTTATTACTGGCGATGGGACTGGGGAAAATTGACCGGCGGAATTGCGTGAGCTGACACCTTTAGCACCATCTTTCCTGCGCCCGTCTGAACTGCCTTGCGGACGAGAATCCGGCGGCGAGGGCGGCTTTTTCAATGCCTGCGCCTTGTTGCAGACGTTGTTGGGCGATGGCGATGCGCAGTTGCTCGTGGTAGTCGCGCACGCTGATCCCCAGATGCTGGCGGAACAAACGGGTGAGGTGACGGCTGCTGATGTGTGCCTTTGCGGCGACATCCTCAACCTGCCAGGCGGATTCGGGTTCGGCGGCCATCAGGTTTTGCGCGCGGTGTACGGCGGGATGCAGGTGATTGCGATAACGCAGCCATGGAGAAAGTTGCGGGTCATCGCCGCCACGGCGGAAATACACCACCATTTCGCGGGCGACATCCAGCGCGGCTTGCGGCCCCAGATGTGTGGCGATCAGATGCAGCGCCAGATCGATACCCGCACTGATACCGGCGCTGGTCAGCACTGAGCGGTCTTCGACAAATATCCGGTTATCCTTCACCTGCGCGGCGGGTACCTGCTGGCGTAAACGCCCGATCACGTCGTGATGCGTGGTGCACTGATAGCCGTCAAGCAGCCCGGCTTTCCCGGCCAGCAGGCTGCCGGAACAGATACACACCAGCGTTAAATCCCCCGCCTCAATCGCGCCTTTCTGCTGATGCAGCCAGTCGCAGGCTATTTGCGCGACCGGCGAGGCGAAGTTTTCGGTGGATTCCGCCACGCCCGGCATGATCAAAATACTGCCTGCGGGCAGACTTTCTGGCAGCGGTTGCAAATGGCTGACCGTCAGGCCGGTCGACATTACAACTTCCGCCTGCGGTCCGATGTAATGCAGGTGGAATTGCCCGGCAAGGCGCAGCGCTTCTGCCGGACCGGTCAGATCCAAAGACATCACGCCGGGGAGCGTCACAAAGTAGACATTTCGCTGCATAGTGCTTTATCCGTCCGCAGGGGAAAACGCTATCTTCACACAGCGCGGTCGAGTTCCGCCAGCGCACCGGTCACGTCGGAAATGGTGGCGAAGCGGTCGGCGAGAACCAGCTCGGTACGCAATTTGATGTCGTGCGCGCTCAGCGTGATGCCGCTGGCGTGGGTCATCGGGAAGGTCAGCGTCGCTTCGGTGACAAAAGTCACTGTGTAGCCCAGATCGGAGGCCACGCGTGCCGTCGTTTCGCAACACTGTTCGGTGCGCATTCCGGCGATGATCAGATGCGTGATGCCATTTTCGCGCAGCCAGCCGTCGAGGCCGGACTCGGTCAGGGAATTGTGGACGTGTTTATGCACTACATGTTGCGGCTGATGACTCAGAAAAGACATCGGTGTCACCAGGCCGGAATCCAGCGAGAACACGCCGTCAGGATTGACGTGAAACACGTCGATGACCGGCACATTACGGGTCTGACAGCCGTCGATCAGGCGGGTTAATGCTGCGCTGAAAGCCGGTAAATCATTCTGCTGCCAGAAATCTTTGTGTTCGAATGAACGCTGAACGTCGATGTTTAGCAGGGCGCTGTGTGTCATTTTCGGACTCCATCTGGTGAGTGTGAAGTCAGTGTGCGCCTGAAAGAGAGAAGGGAGAATGCCAAAAACGGACATAATACTGACAGCGGCGGACGACCTTCGTTATCCGCCGCTGTCAGCGTTTTAATCACAGCATGTTGATCAAAGCTTCTGGTCGGCGCGCCAGTGGTGATAATCGATATGATCGGCCTGGAAATTGGTGGTTTCAGCGTCGCCGGTCAGGCGGTACGCCAGCTGGAAAGCAAAATCGAACGCCAGCCCTAATCCCTTACCGCTCAGCAGGTTGCCGTCTTCCACAAAGGACTGATTGACGTAAACGCCGTCTTTCACGTCTTTGTATAAATCGCCGGAACACACATAACGGCGGCCTTTCAGCAGGCCGTTTCCGCCGAGTACGCGCGCGGCAGCAGAGCACAGCGGGCAAATCAGTTTACCGGCCTCATCGTGACGTCGCACAAACTCCACCACTTCTTTGCTGGCCGCCAGCGCCACTGAACCTTCCGGCCCGCCGGGCATGACGACGGCATCGAATAAACGGTCACCCTGCGCAGACAGCAATTCGTTGGCCTGCATCTGAATGCCGTGATAGGTGCGCAACGTCAGGCTTTTCTGACATGCCAGCGTGGTGACCTGAATCTCCAGCCGCTCGAGAATATCGAGCACAATCACGGCTTCGCCTTCTTCAAATCCGTCGGCCAGCAGCAGTGCGACCTGCTTTTTCGCGTTGTCCTTTACCATAATGCAAATGTCCTCTGAGGATAAAAATCAGAGGACATCATAAAATGAAACGATGTTTTAATATTGTGAGTGTCGTTGCAGACTGAACTAGAAAACCAGCTGCACTTTCGACGCTTTGGATTTATCCATCGCGTAGTCCAGCGCTTCCACCAGACTTTCCTGCGGGAATTCCGCCGACAGCAACGGCATCGGATCAACGGTTTTATTCGCCAGCCATTCCACTGCCGTGTTGAATTCTTCAGTGAAGCGGAAGCTGCCGACCCAGTTAATTTCTTTGGCAATCAGCATCATCAGCGGGAATTCATTCACTACCGGTCCCATGCCGACCTGCACCAGCGTGCCACGTGCGCGTGTCACTTCCAGACAGCGGCGGATGGATGAAGGATGGCCCGAGGCGTCAAAGGCCACATTGAAGAAGCCTTTCTCTGCCTGATATTCGCTGAAATCGCCCTGTGCGGCATCCAGCGCTTTGCTTGCGCCCACAGCCAGTGCCAGCGTCCGGCAGCGTTCACTCGGGTCAGTCACCACGATTTGCGCTGCGCCTTTGGCTTTCGCTGCCAGCACGATTAAGCAGCCAATCGGGCCGACGCCGGACACAAACACGGTTTTGCCATGAATATCACCCGCCTGGTTCACGGCATGAATGGCGACAGCCAGCGGTTCGGCGAACACCATCAGACGGTCGCTGACCTGATTGTCGTAAGGAATGCACTGGGCGCTGTCGACGATTTTGTACTGCGTGAACGCGCCGTTGATGTGCGGGAAATACATCGCGCTGCCGAAGAATTTCATGGTGGTACACTGGTTTTCATCGCCGGACAGGCAATATTTGCAGGCCTTGCACGGCTTGCTCGGGTTGAGTGCCACTTTCTGGCCTGGCTGCAAATCTGGGTTATCCGATTTCTCCACCACACCAACCACTTCATGCCCGAGCACCATCGCCTCGCGCACTTTGAAATCGCCCACCGCGCCGTGTTCGTAGTAATGCAGGTCGGAACCGCAGATCCCGCCGCGGGTAATTTTTACCAGCGTGCCCTGGCCGGTGTAGTCGATAGTCTGGTCGATCACCGAAACGTCTTTTTTCCCGGTCACGACGCAGGATTGTGTGGCAATAGTCATGGAATTCTCGCTCTTTAAAGGGCCTGATTGCGCCCAGTAAAAAGGGTTTGCCGGTCAGAAAATGTGATCGTCGTCACTTTGCGCCGTGTTACGAAAACCTGTTACCCATAACTTGAACGGACTCAACCTTTCCCGGCGGATTTATCCCGGTTTCGCGCCGGAATACTCAGGATCAGATGCGTAATTACGCCGCCCGCCAGCCCCCAGAATGCCGAACCGATACCCAGCAGTGTGACGCCGGACGCGGTGATCAGAAAGGTGATGATTGCCGCATCGCGCTGCTTTTCGTTTTCCAGTGCGCGGTACAAGCTGCCCGCAATGGTGCCGAGCAACGCCAGCCCGGCGATGGTGTGGATCAGCGCTTCCGGCAGCGCGGTAAAGACCATGCCGATGGACCCGCCAAACACGCCCGCGATCAGATAGAAAATGCCTGCCGCCACCGCCGCCATATAACGTTTTTTCGGATCAGGATGAATATCCTCGCCCATACAAATTGCGGCGGTAATGGCGGCGATACAGACGGTAAAACCGCCAAACGGTGCTAAAACTAACGCCGTCAGCGCCGTCCAGGTAATCAATGGAGAAACGGGCAGGTGATAGCCGTGCGCTTTCAGGGTAGCGATCCCCGGTGCGTTTTGTGAAGCCATCGTTACGACAAAGAACGGAATACCGATGCCGATAATCGAGGAAAGCGTGAAATGCGGCATGACAAACTCCGGCGCCGCGAAGGTCAGCGTCTGGCCGTGCAGCGAAATATCCCCCTGCAATCCGGCGACGATCAGCCCGGCGGCCAGTGCGAGCACCACCGCATAGCGCGGCAGGGCGCGTTTCGCCAGCAGATACACCAGACACATGCTGCCCGCGAGGGCGAAATTACTTTGCAGCGAGGTAAACGCGTTCAGCCCAAAGCGCAGCAGAATGCCGCCGAGCATGGCGGCAGAAAGTGCCTGCGGAATGTAATGCATCAGCCGGGCAAACAGGCCGGTCACGCCGCACAGCAGGATAAGCCCGGTGGCAAAAATAAACACGCCAACCGCCTCATTCAGCGAGGTGCCGGGCAGGCTGGTGACCAGCAGCGCCGCGCCGGGTGTTGACCAGGCGGTGACGACCGGCGTGCGGTAATACAGCGACAGACCAATACTGGTAACGCCCATTCCCAGGCCGAGCATACTCAGCCAGCCACCGATTTGCGCCACGCTGGCGCCCGCCGCTTCCGCTGCCTGAAAGATAATCGCCGCCGAGCTGGTATAACCGACTAAAACCGCGACAAATCCGGCGATTACCGCCGAAAAAGTTAAATCCTGCAAACTAAAACGCGAGGCCATGGGTGAAAATCCTTCTGGTTAGCGGACGCTGGCGGTATGCTGTTGTGCGTTATAGCGCACATCGGATGCGCTCAAGATATCACTGTGCGTTATAACGCACAATGGCGATGAACGATCATCGTCGCAGAGGAGATACCATGCAGGAAATCACCCGCCATATTGGCCGCCAGCTAAAGGCCGTTCGCAGCGAACGCGGCTGGAGTCTCACTCAGGCGGCAGAAAAAACCGGTGTCAGTAAGGCGATGCTCGGGCAAATCGAGCGTGGCGAATCCAGCCCGACGGTGGCGACATTGTGGAAAATCGCCAGCGGCCTGAATGTATCGTTTTCGGAATTTCTTGAAACACCGCCTGAGCAGTCAGCCGCGTTGCATCGCCACGGCTTGCTGACCACCTTCAACAGTCAAACCTCAGGAATGCGCGTCGTGCCGTTATTTCCCTACGACACCACGTTGCGCATGGACATGTTTGTTATCGATCTCGAACCGGGCGGGTGCAGTGAATCCACGCCTCATGAAGCCGGCGTAATCGAGCATGTGATTGTGACTGAAGGTGAACTGACGCTGACCGTTGATGGCGTAACGCGCGTGCTGAGTGCCGGAGAGGCGCTGCGTTTTGCCGCCGATTGCCCGCACGCTTACCGCAACGAAAGCGGCCATTCCGTGCGTTTCCATGACCTGATACATTATCCGCATTCGCGCCCGTAACGTTTTCATTTCCTGAGGAGAATGACCCCATGAGCCAGCCGCAAGATGTTGTGATCCGTCCGTTAACGCCCGCTGACCGTGAAGGTTGGGAAACCCTGTGGCGTGCATATCTGGATTTTTACCAGTCAGGTCTGGATCCGGCGCAGTTTGATTACACTTTCACGCGTTTATCTCAGCCTGACTACGCCAGCATGTTTGGCTATGTGGCGGAATACGAGGGGAAGCTGGTCGGGCTGGTGAATTGTATCAATCACGATCATGGCTGGCACATGCAGCAGGTGGTCTATTTGCAGGATTTATACGTCGATGACAGCGCACGAAAACTGGGGATCGGGCAGAAACTGATTGAAGCGGTTTACGCTTACGCCGACCAGCACGACAAAGCTAACGTCTACTGGACGACGAAAACCAGCAACCATACGGCCCGCAAATTGTATGACCGTATTGGTACGCTGACCGAATTTATTAAATATCAGCGTTAAGCGGTTTACGCATATTCATTTTCGTCGTGACGTAACCCAGGCTGGCGTACAGCGCCTGCGCACCGGGATTGCTGGCAAAGACATTCAGTTCGATTGCCACACACCCCTGTTCCTGCAGGCGTTCTTCCATCAATCTGAACGCTGCCGCCGCATGACCCTGACGGCGGAATTGCGGAAACACCGTCAGCTCGTACACGAACGCGCTGCGTACGCCATAACGTTCCACGTTAGAAAACCATAAATAGCCTGCCGTTTCGCCGTTCTCTTCGGTTTTAATCTCGAAAAGATACTGATCCGGCGTATCAATACCTTGCGGCAGTGCACTTTGCGTAGAACTTCGCGCCCGTTCCAGCGCGGTATCCGCCTGCCACAGACCGGCGGTTACGTTCTCTTCGGCATAATCTATTGCCAGCTGTTCGGCGAAATCCGGGTAAAACGCGGCACTCATCGGCGCTAAAATAGTCATCATTTCCCTCTGATTTATTTGTTATTTTCCGGCTTCTTATAAGGCGTTACGTAGCATTCGCTGATGGTCGTTGAGTGGCTTTCGGCCTGCGTGATGATGTAGCCCTTGTCGGTCAGCGCCACGGAGCTGTAAGGCGTTTCATTATGCTTGTCCGAAATCACATCCTGGAATGACTGAATGATTTTCGCTTTCTCATTGGCTCGCGCCGGATCGTCCAGCCCCTCAACCTGAATCATGGCCTGTTTGAACTGGTTGTTGAAGGCGTTTTTTCCCGCGCGGCTTTCAATGATCGCCTTGATGTTCACCGTGATGTCATTTCCCAGCAAAAACAGTGTATTACTCTGATAAATCAGCACGTTTTTCCGTTTCGATACCACAAAGCCATTTTCAATGACTTTCATTTTGCTGTTGTTGGCATACGTCACGTCATCGAGGCAAATGGTTTTATCCCCGACCTTAAACTGGCTGAATCGCGCTTTAATTTCTTTCGGCGTGGAAGCCGCTTGCGAACACAGTGGCGCAAGCAACAAAAGAGGTAAGAGCCATGACTTCATAGGAGTTTCCTGGAAAGGTGCTGAATCAGCCGACATAACAGCAGTATAGGGAGGCGTGAGCAGGATGCGAACGTTTATCTTTGGCGGCCGGTTTTTTACCGTTTTGGCTAAAGCATCTCCACCTGTTGCCGATAATTCAGACGATAACGGAATTCCCGCTTCTGCAGGGCCAGCATCAGGGACAGATCATCCGCGTTATTTCATCGTGAGTTTTCACAGTACGTTTTTCTGTTCCGGGGTAATTTTATGAGTCAGATGCAGGCGCTTTCACCGGCGGCCAGAGTTGAGGCTGCTACAAAGAAAAATGCCCCTAAGAAGGCGATGCGTACCCGTACGCTGATGCTGATTGTCGGACTGATCACTATCAGCATGGGTTACATCATTACGGTCGGATTGCTCAGCTGGCAGTCGTCCAACCAGCAGCGCGAGATTGCCCGCCGTTATCTGCAACAAACCGCCAGCACCGACGGCTATCTGGCCCGTCAGAAACTCGATACCGCATTACAAGCCGCCCGCGACCTGGGTCAGAGCATGATAAGCCTGCGTGAAGCCGGACATGCTGACCGCAAACTGGCCGATACCCTTTTGCAAAATGCCCTGAAAAGTCACCCGGATTTTCTCTCTATGTCGCTGGCCTGGGAGCCGGATGCCTTTGATGGCAAAGATGAAGATCTCGCCGCGAAGGAAGGACAGGATCCGGATGGCCGCTACGTCCGTTATGTGGACCGGGATACCAGTGGCAACGTCGTTTTACATAATCTCACGGATTACGAAACGCCGGGCAGCGGTGATTATTATCTGCTGCCGCGCAAGCTGCAAAAAGAGGTGATCCTCGAGCCTTACAGTTATCCGTATAACGGCGTGGATACCTTGCTGACGTCAATTGCTGTGCCGATTATGGTGGATGGCAAATTCCTCGGTTCTGTCACGGCGGACTTCTCCCTGCAAACCCTGCAGACGCTGGTCAATAGCATCAAACCTTATCAGGGCACCGGCTATGCGATGCTGTTTTCGCAGTCAGGTAATTACATTTCTTCGCCGAAAAAAGACCAGATCACGCATAAGCTGGAAAATGACCCGTCATTGCTGAAAAACATTCAAACCGGACAGATGACCCGCCGTGAACAGCAGGATCCGGTGCTGGGAGAAAAGGCGTTTACCGAATTTGTGCCGATTCAGATTGGTAATACGGGCACGCCGTGGATGCTGGGTATCGTGGCGCCTGTAAACGCGGTGATGAAAGAAAGCACCCGGCAACTTTATTACGCGCTGGCGCTGATGGTACTGAGCATCATCGTGGTCTTCGCGGTGCTGAGCGTTATCTTTACCCGCAAAGTGTTACGCCCTGTGGGCGGCGAACCTTCCGATGCGGCAAAGATTGCACTGACGGTAGCG
This sequence comes from Rahnella sp. PAMC25617, assembly GCF_050606005.1. NCBI lineage: Bacteria > Pseudomonadati > Pseudomonadota > Gammaproteobacteria > Enterobacterales > Yersiniaceae > Rahnella > Rahnella sp. PAMC25617. The sequence continues at coordinate 65,750 of NZ_JBOCUM010000001.1, read as the reverse complement.
GATGGTGATCTGACACATCCGATTGTGACGCAGAAAAACGATCAATCGAGCATCTTCTTTGCGCTGCAAACCATGCAATCGCAGTTACGCCATGTGGTGAATGACATCATATCCACCAGCCATGCCGTCGGCAGCGGCGCGTCGCAGATTGCGGCGGGCAATATCGATCTGGCCTCGCGAACGGAACAACAGGCGGCAGCGCTGGAAGAAACGGCGGCCAGCATGGAACAGCTGACGGCGACCGTAAAACAAAACGCCGATAATGCCCATGTGGCGACAGAGCTGACCGCCAATGCCACGAAAATCGCCGGTAAAGGTGACAGCATCATGACAGATGTTGTCGGTATTATGGGGGAAATTGACGACAGTTCGCGGCGTATCTCTGAGATCACGTCAGTGATTAATGGCATTGCGTTCCAGACTAACATTTTGGCGCTCAACGCCGCGGTAGAAGCCGCGCGTGCAGGTGAACAGGGGCGCGGATTTGCGGTAGTGGCCTCGGAAGTGCGCAGTCTGGCGCAGCGCAGCGCCGATGCGGTGAAAGAGATTTCCGCCCTGATTGAGGAATCGACAAGTCGTGTGGATCACGGTGTCGGGCTGGTGAAAAATGCCGGCGAAACGATGAAAGAAATCATGAAAGCCGTTACGGATGTGCGCGATATCATGAGCGACATCGTCTCGGCGTCTGATGAGCAATCACGTGGCATCAGTCAGGTAACACAGGCGGTTCATGAAATGGATGGCGTCACGCAACAGAACTCCGCGCTGGTTCAGGAAGCCTCAGCCGCTTCGGCTTCTCTGGAAGATCAGGCGCGTCGCCTGAATGAAATTGTTCAGGTGTTCCGGCTGAAATAACGATCCTAGTGTTGTCTGCTAAACCCCCTCCCAGCCTCCCCCTTCGCAGGGGGAGGAGTTAAAACTCGTTCTGCTCCCTCCCCTGCGAAGGGGAGGGCTGGGGTGGGGTATTAAAGCGTTCTCTGAACGAGTTTTTAACGACACACCCCACTTTCTGCGCTATGTTTTTCTTCCTTTTGCTTTATTTTTTTCAGGAGATTTCCATGAGCCAGTCTTCGCTGATTTTGTATTCCGATGCTAATTTTTTCAGTCCTTACGTGATGTCTGCTTTTGTGGCGCTGACTGAAAAGGGCATTCCGTTTGAACTGGAAACGGTCAGCCTGGATGATGCGGAGAACCTGAAAGAAACGTATTCGGCGCTGTCCATGACCCGTCGCGTTCCGACGCTGACCAACGGCACGTTTGTGTTATCCGAATCTTCGGCGATTGATGAGTACGTTGAAGAGCTTTTCCCTGCGCCGACGTTTCCGGCTATCTATCCTGCCGATCCGGAAAACCGTGCCAAAGCGCGTGAAGTGCAGGCGTGGCTGCGCAGTGACCTGATGCCCATCCGCGAGGAACGCTCAACGGAAGTGGTGTTTGCCGGGGCAAAATGTCCGCCGCTTTCTGCTAAAGCGCAGCAGGCTGCGGAAAAGTTGTTTGCCGCCGCCGAACGTTTGCTGGGCGACAAAGAACATCTGTTTGGTGAATGGAGTATTGCGGATGTGGATCTGGCGCTGATGCTGAACCGTCTGCGTTTAAATGGTGATGCGATGCCGGAGAAACTGGCGGCGTACGCACAAGCGCAGTGGCAACGTCCTGCGGTTCTGGAATGGCTGGCGCTGTCGGCTAAATAACCGAAAAATTGCGCGGCCCGTTCAGCCGCGCTTCCCCGATTCAGCCTAATGTCTTGGTCAGGAAATACCGGGTATGGGTAGACGGCGCATCTTCAGGCGTGCGGGTATCGCGGATATAATCTTCCAGCGCCATCTGCATCTCGTAACCCATTCGCTCATAGAACGGCCTGGCCTGAAAACTAAAGGTATCAACCAGCGAATAGCGACATCCCCGCGTTTTAGCTTCTGCTTCCGCCTCGGCAATCAGTTGCGTTCCGACATCTTTTCCGCGTAACGACTCATCGACCCACAACATTTGGATATACATCCATTTACCGACCGTTTCCGCCACAATCCCGGCCTGTTTGCTGCCGTTCTCGTCTTCCACAAAAATACCTAACTCGCGAAATTTCGACTGAGGAACAAAATTCCGGTTGAAAGTGCGCAGAGCTGTTTTGATCTCCTCAAGATCATGTTCTGTCGGAGCATGGGTGAGACGGGTCTTCATGACAGGATTCCTTTTAGTTAGCGTTTAGTCATAGCGAGTCGTACTGCAAAGGCGAGAAAAACGGTGCCGGTTAAGCGATCAAGCGTTCTGACCACTGCGGCGCGGCGCAACCAGCGCGATAACGGGCGCGTGGCGGAAATCATGGTGATGGACCAGAGTGTGCCGATCACGGCGTGCATAGCGGCGAGTCCGAAAATATACGGCCCGACCGGATAGCCGGTAGCGACAAACTGCGGCAGGAAAGAAACATAAAATACGCCGACTTTCGGGTTCAGCACATTGCCAAACAATCCCCTTATGAACGGCGAATTGCCGATGCGTAACACTTTCCCGTTGCCCTCCGGCGCGGCCATGTTCATTTCGCTGCGCGGTTTGAGCAGCATCTGCAAACCGAGCCAGGCCAGATAAGCTGCGCCGGTCCACTTAAGCAGTGTAAATGCCATTTCAGACGCCGCAAGAACCGCGCCTAAGCCGAGCGCCACCATTGCGCCCCAGATAAGACAGCCGGTACTGATGCCAAATGCTGACAATAATGCTTTTTTGCTGCCCTGACTGGCCGCCGTGCGCAGAACTAATGCGGTATCAAGGCCCGGTGTCAGCGTTAAAATTCCGGCAGCAAGTGCATAAGAAAGGAGAGATTCGGTAACGGTCATGGCTTTTCCTGATGAGCGAAAAAACCAGAATAGTGAACAGGATGGGAGAGTTGCAATCGCGAATTTAAACGAAATTCGGCATAAAAATACTGGCAAATAAAAAAGCCTGTGGAAGTCGGGCTTCCACAGGCTTTTCAGAGAGTTTTACGCGGGAGATTATTTATAAATTTCAGCGTCAGCGTGCAGTTTGTTGTTACCGGTCACAGAGATGATGCGGTAAGAAGATGCGCCTGCGTCTTTAGCCTGCTGAGATAATTTCGCTTCCAGACCGCTAAGGGTCGTGGAGTTAGCGGCAGAAATCACACCGATTTTCTGCATGTCGCCGGAGGGCTGAGTAATCTGTTGAGCGGCGAAGCTGCCGAAAGAAATCAGAGAAAGGGTAGCAGCTACAGCAAAAATTTTGACGTTTTTCATGATGTTTAATCCATTCAGGTTTATGAGAGTGAAAGGTGGTTGCCTTTCGATGGATGCATAATAGGCCGGATGGCTGACGATGAAAAACGGATTGATTTGAGTATCTCATTCAAAATATTTGGTCTACTTTTTACGCAGTTTTACGTGCGAATGCGGGTAGCTGACGAAACCGAATTCGTGCTGACACAGCCTGAAATTGCCTTAGATTTCTCTGCGTTTCTCTCCCTTCCTGCTGATTTTGGGCGGTTTTGTAGAATCGGTGCTAGACTTTGATTGCAGTTCAAGAAGAGGGGCGTTCGTGTAAAACACACGTTCTGCTCGCAGAGCGCGAAACGTTCTGCTTTTGTTTGGCTAACTTGGTTGAACAATATTCACGGTAGCGGAAATTTATTCGGAGGAGTCGAAAATGGGAATTTTATCCTGGATTATCTTTGGTCTGATTGCAGGTATTCTGGCGAAATGGATCATGCCTGGCAAAGATGGCGGCGGATTTATTCTGACCGTAGTCCTGGGTGTTGTAGGTGCCGTTGTGGGTGGTTATATCAGTACTTTCTTCGGTTTTGGTCGCGTAGACGGATTCAACTTCGGCAGCTTCGTTGTCGCCGTGATTGGTGCGATCGTCGTACTGTTTATCTACCGTAAAGTCAGAAGCTAAACTTTCGACCTTAGGTTGAGATGTGAAAAGCCGCGCATGTCGCGGCTTTTTTGTGTCTGTTAATCACTCCACTGGCGACGTCGGCAACCGTACGATGTCCTGATTATCATTTCCCATCCAGTAAACGCCTTCCTTCGCCCAGAACGGCCCTTCGATAAAATCGAGCAGGTCGGAATACTCTTCGTAAAACTGTTTGCCGTCGCGGTTGTAGACACGCATATAGCCGGAATAATGCCCGCCGTCGCCCGGCATGGTCATGCGCGGAATAAATTCGAAAGTTTTATACTCTCGCACCACATATTGTTTGTTGGGGCTCCACTGCTCGGAGACGAGTTTCCCTTGTTTCCACCACTGATGGCCTGCGGCGATCACCGCCAACAGTACCGCCAGCATTATCCAGCGCTTGCGCTGACGCACCAGAGCTTCCTGACTTTTGATTTTCATACTTTGTATTCTTTTCAGCGGGATTCGAAAATGGCTGTGAATGTGGCTGAAAAGTAGCAGCTTGTCTTGAAAAAGTCAGTATCGACTAAATCGCCACCAGCCCCCGTACGCCTTCCGCTTCCATTTCTTCTCCGCGCCCGCGTTTTATAATGCTGCCGCGCGACATCACCAGATAGCTGTCGGCGAGTTCGGCGGCGAAATCGTAGAATTGTTCGACCAGCAAGATCGCCATGTCTCCCCGGGCGGCGAGTTGTTTGATCACGGCGCCGATTTCCTTAATCACCGACGGCTGAATGCCTTCGGTCGGTTCATCGAGGATCAGGAGATTCGGTTTGCAGGCCAGTGCGCGGCCGATCGCCAGCTGTTGCTGCTGGCCGCCGGACAAATCCCCGCCGCGGCGATGCTTCATTTCCAGCAGGATCGGGAACAGATGGTAGATTTCATCCGGCACCTGTTTTGCATTGCTGCCGGAAAAACGCGATAAGCCCATCAGCAGATTTTCTTCGACGGTCAGACGCGGAAAAATTTCGCGACCCTGCGGGACATAGGCAATGCCCGCCTGCACGCGCTGGTGCGGTTTACGGGAATTGATCACCTGACTCTGCCAGCTGATGGTGCCGGATTTCGCCGGGATCAGCCCCATCAGGCATTTCAGCAGCGTGGTTTTGCCGACGCCATTTCGACCGAGCAGGCAGGTCACTTCACCGATTTTTGCCTCAAAAGACAAGCCGCGCAAAATGTGGCTGCCGCCGTAAAACTGATTGAGTTCATTTACCTGCAACATAATGCGATTCCTCAGCGCCCTAAATACACGTCGATAACCTGCTCGTTGGCCTGCACATCTCGCAGTGAACCTTCGGCCAGAACCTGCCCCTGATGCAGCACCGTCACGTGGTCGGCGATGGTTTCCACAAAGCCCATGTCGTGCTCGACCACCATCAGCGAATGCTTGCCCGCCAGTTGTTTGAACAGCTCGGCGGTATACTCGGTTTCGGCATCGGTCATGCCTGCTGCCGGTTCATCGAGCAGTAATAAATGCGGCTCCTGTACCAGTAACATGCCGATTTCCAGAAACTGTTTCTGACCGTGTGAAAGCAAGCCCGCCGGGCGATGACGTTCCGCCGCCAGACGCAGCGTGCCGAGCATGTCATCGATGCGGTCGCGCTGTTCGCTGTTCATTTTGGCGCGCAGGCACGCCCAAACCGACTTATTGGTTTTCTGCGCGATCTCCAGATTTTCGAATACGGTCAGCGCTTCAAATACCGTCGGCTTCTGGAATTTACGGCCAATGCCGGACTGCGCAATGCGCACCGGATCCAGTTTGGTCAGATCGGTGCGCTGATCGTAAAAAACGCGGCCGCTTTGCGGTTTGGTTTTGCCGGTGATCACGTCCATCAGCGTGGTTTTCCCCGCGCCGTTGGGGCCGATCACACAACGTAATTCGCCGACGCCAATGTTCAGCGACAAATTGGTCAGCGCCTTAAATCCGTCAAAGCTGACGTTAATGTTTTCCAGCTGCAAAATCGGGTCGGTCTGCCGGCGATGCCGGTCGGCCAGATGCGACTGTGTAAACAGGTCTTCGGTCATGGTCATCGGGCTCATCAGGATTTCCTTTTGCGCAGCAGGCCAATCACGCCTTGCGGCAGAAACAGCGTCACCAGAATAAACATGCCGCCGAGGACAAATTGCCAGTATTCGGGAATGGCGACGGTGAACCAGCTTTTCGCGCCGTTGACGATACCTGCGCCGATAATCGGGCCGATCAGCGTGCCGCGCCCGCCGAGTGCCACCCAGATCGCGGCTTCGATGGAGTTGGTCGGCGACATTTCGCTCGGGTTGATGATGCCGACCTGCGGGACGTACAACGCACCCGCCAGGCCGCACAGCATGGCGGAAATCGTCCAGACGAACAGCTTGAAACCTTTCGGGTCGTAGCCGCAGAAAATCAGCCGGTTTTCAGCGTCGCGTACCGCCGTCAGCACGCGGCCATATTTACTGCGTGCCAGCGCAAAGCCGAGCGCCAGACTGGCGACCAGCACCAGAACCGTGGCTAAAAATAATCCCACGCGGGTGCCGGTGGCGGTGACCGGAAAGCCGAGCAGGGTGGTGAAACCGGTGAAACCGTTATTGCCGCCGAAGCCGGTTTCATTGCGGAAAAACAGCAACATACCGGCGTAGGTCAGCGCCTGCGTCATGATCGAAAAATACACGCCTTTGATTTTTGAGCGGAAGGCGAAATAGCCGAATACAAACGCCAGCGCGCCCGGCACCAGCACGATCAGGCACAGCGCCCAGGCAAAATGCTGCGTGCCCGCCCAGAACCACGGCAGTTCGGTCCATGAGAGGAACGACATAAAATCCGGCAGCCCGCTGCCTGCGGCCTGTCGCATCAGATACATGCCCATCGCGTAACCGCCGAGGGCGAAAAACAGCCCGTGACCCAGGGACAATAATCCGGCGTAGCCCCACACCAGATCGAGCGCGATCGCGACGATCGCATAACACAGCATCTTGCCGATCAGCGTCAGCGTGTAGGTAGAGATCGCCAGCGGATTCGTGGCAGGCAGCAGCGCCAGAAACGGCATGACAATCAGAATGATGAGCACCAGCGTGCCCACCGAAATCGCAATCTTAGGCGCTTTTTGTACGCCGGTAATCGTCAGCGGCTGGCTCATCAGTCAATCACCCTGCCTTTGAAGGCGAAGAGTCCCTGAGGACGTTTCTGAATAAACAGGATAATCAGCGCGAGGATCAGGATTTTGCCCAGTACCGCGCCGATTTCCGGCTCAAGAATTTTGTTCACGATGCCCAGACCAAAGGCCGCCACCACGGTACCTGCGAGTTGTCCGACACCGCCGAGCACCACGACTAAGAAGGAATCGATGATGTAACCCTGACCGAGTTCCGGGCCGACGTTACTCAGTTGCGACAGTGCGACGCCGCCCAGACCGGCAATACCTGAACCGAGACCGAACGCCAGCATATCAACGCGTCCGGTCGGCACGCCGCAGCAGGCCGCCATGGCGCGGTTTTGCGTCACGGCACGCACGTTCATGCCAAGGCGCGTTTTATTGAGCAGCAGCCAGGTCAGCCCAAGCACCAGCATGACGAAGATGATTACCGCGATGCGGTTGTACGGCAGCACCAGATTCGGCAACAGCTGAATGCCGCCGGAGAGCCAGCCGGGATTCGCCACTTCAACGTTCTGCGCGCCAAACAGTACGCGCACGCCCTGGATCAGGATCAGGCTGATGCCCCACGTCGCCAGCAGGGTTTCCAGCGGACGACCGTATAAATGGCGGATGACGGTGCGCTCCAGCGCCATGCCGATCCCGGCGGTAATGAAAAAGGCCACCGGCAGCGCGACCAGCGGATACAGCGCCAGCAACCCCGGCGCGTAGTGCTGAAACAGCGACTGCACCATGTAGGTCGAATAGGAACCGAGCATTAACATTTCGCCGTGCGCCATGTTAATCACGCCCAGCAAACCGTAAGTGATTGCCAGCCCCAGCGCAGCCAGCAGCAGAATCGAGCCGAGCGATAAACCGGTAAAGGCCTGACCGAGCAGATCGCCGATCATCAGGCGATGTTGTACCGCTTTCAGGCTGGCACGCGCGGCATCACGCACCGTCGCATCGGCCTCAGTTTTCGGATCCGTCAGACTTTGCAGACGACCTTGTGTATCCGGATCACCCGACGTGCCGAGCAGTTCAACGGCTTTCAGACGCACCTGCGGACTGGCGTCGGTAAGCTGTAAATTCGCCAGCGCAATGGAAAGGGCATTGTGAACCGTGCTGTCTTTTTCCAGTTCAAGACGATGTGTCAGCAGCGGCAACTGATCGGCCTGTGCTTCACGCTGTAAGGCTTTTGCGGCCTGCAAACGGATGGCGCTGTCGGTGCTCACCAGACGGTGTGCGGAAAGCGCATTAGCAATCAAAATGCGCAGGCGGTTGTTCAGCCAGACTTTTTTACTGTCACCCTGCGGTTTGATATCGCTTTCCAGCGGCGTCAGCTGATCGCCATTCTGGATGAATGCGTGTTTCGCTTCGTCGATGACGACGTTTTCCTGCTTCAGCGCTTCGAGCAGCGGCAGCCTTTCCGGCTGCGGATCCGCCGCCCATTGCTGTAATAACGTGGCCTGCTGGCTGCGGCTGGCGGCAGCAAAGTCATTCGCCGCACCCGCCTCTGCCAGCAACGGAAGGCAACAAAGCAGGAAAAGCAGTGATCGGATGAGGATTCTCATAATGTTCTCGCCGCATAAAGTTGATGCTGGTTTGCTCCTCCCCCTGCGAAGGGGGAGTAGCTAAAACAATCAGTTAACCGTTTTCACCGGGGTATCTGGCTTTTTATCGTTACCCGCGATGTACGGGCTCCACGGCTGGGCGCGGATCGGTTTGTCGGTCTGCCAGACCACGTTGAACTGACCGTTGGATTCGATTTCGCCGATCATTACCGGTTTGTGCAGGTGATGGTTGGTTTTATCCATGGTCAGCGTGAAGCCGGAAGGTGCGGCGAAGGTCTGTCCGGCCATCGCGGCACGCACTTTATCCACGTCCGTCGTCCCGGCTTTTTCCACCGCCTGCGCCCACATATGGATGCCGACATAGGTCGCTTCCATCGGGTCGTTGGTCACGGCGTTATCGGCGTTCGGCAGTTTGTGCGCCTTCGCGTAAGCCTTCCATTCAGCCACGAATTTTTTGTTGGTCGGGTTATCAACCGACTGGAAGTAGTTCCACGCTGCGAGATCGCCGACCAGCGGTTTGGTGTCGATGCCGCGCAGCTCTTCTTCACCGACGGAGAACGCCACCACCGGCACATCGGTGGCTTTCACGCCCTGATTGGCCAGCTCTTTATAGAACGGCACGTTGGAATCGCCGTTGATGGTGGAGATCACCGCGGTTTTGCCGCCTGCGGAGAATTTCTTAATGTTGGAAACGATGGTCTGATAATCGCTGTAACCGAACGGCGTATAGACTTCTTCGATGTCGCTGTCTTTCACGCCTTTGGAATGCAGGAAGGCGCGGAGGATTTTGTTGGTGGTGCGCGGATACACGTAGTCGGTGCCGAGCAGGAAGAAACGTTTCGCCGCGCCGCCGTCTTCACTCATCAGATATTCCACCGCCGGAATGGCCTGCTGGTTAGGCGCGGCACCGGTGTAAAACACATTTGGCGACATCTCTTCACCTTCATACTGCACCGGATAGAACAGCAGACCGTTCAGTTCTTCAAACACCGGCAGCACGGATTTACGCGATACCGACGTCCAGCAGCCGAACACCACCGCGACGTTATCCTGCGTCAGCAACTGGCGGGCTTTTTCAGCGAACAGCGGCCAGTTAGAGGCCGGATCGACCACTACCGGCTCCAGTTTTTTACCGAGCACGCCGCCTTTGGCATTGATGTCGTCAATGGTCATCAGCGCGATGTCTTTCAGCGGGGTTTCTGAAATAGCCATGGTGCCGGAAAGTGAATGCATGATACCGACTTTGATGGTGTCGGCAGCCTGTGCGCTCCAGGCCAGACCCATGCTGACTACGGTGGCGGAAAGAGCAAAGGCTTTAATAAAACGTCGACGTTGCATAGATGAATCCTCTGTAAAAATGCTGTGATGTAAATACGTTAAGAGAACGCTGTTATGGTGAAAGTCGAAAAAACATTTAAAAAAGTCATGACGGGTTGCCCGCGTCACTCTCCGCCCGCGCCCGGTGCAACATATGCAGGGTAATTTTGCGCACTTCGGCTTTACTGACGGCAATGTGGTCGTGTAACTGGCGCTGCGCCTCCTCTGTTTGTTGTTGAATGATGGCGAGCAGAATGCCCGCGTGCTCTTTATAGGTGGCGTTCACACGCTCACCTTTGGTGAAATCCAGACGCCGGATGATGCGGATTTTTTCGGTCAGTTCGCGGTGAATACGCGCCATTTCGGCGTTACCCGCCGCGGCCACCAGCGTCATGTGAAACTCTTCGTCATAGCGCGACACCAGCTGACCGTCTTCGAGCGGCGGCTGATCAATCCAGAAGGCTTTCAGTTCGGCCAGTTGCAACGGCTGAACGGCGGGCGGCAGCGCGCACAGACGTTTCACCGCTTCCAGTTCCAGCACGATGCGCAGGTCATACAGTTGCTCGAAAAAGTCGAAATCGAACGGACGAACCTGCCAGCCGCTGCGGAAAAACACTTCGACGTAGCCTTCGTGTTCCAGCCAGAACAGTGCCTGACGCACAGGCGTGCGGCTGACCTCCATCCGGTCGGCAATGTCGTTTTCGCTGAACCGGTCTCCGGGCAGCAGGCGGAAGCTGAAAATGTCATCTTTCAGCTGCTGATAGATGCGTTCCGCCAGTCCTTCCGGACGATTTTTACTGCGTGAAGATTTAGAGCCCGTCAGTTGCATGTGATATTCCCTGTATGTCGGTAGCGTTAAACGGCTGCGTCCAGCCACAGCAAAGCATCGCCCGGTCCGACCGGACGCCCCTGCTGGCAACTGATTTTCAGTACGGTTCCGGCGCACGGCGCATTCACCGACAGCTCCATTTTCATGGCTTCGACGACGATCAGCGGCTGGCCTTCTTCCACCTGCTGGCCCGGCTCGACCAGGATTTTCCAGACGTTGCCGTTCAGATCGGCGCTGACTAAATGGCCGTCCTGATCCGCATCGTCCTCCACTAACTGCACGGCGTTGGCGGCGGCTTCCACCGCGGCGCTTTCGGCTTCATGCCAGTGCGCCACTTCGCGGGTAAAGGCTTCGGTTTGTTTCGAGCGGAAATCAGCAATATCGGCGGCGTTATCGGCAAGAAATTGCGTATATTGCGCAAAATCGAACTCGGTTTCTTCGATGCGGATTTGTGCGCGCCCTTCGCGGAACGCCTCGCGCTGGATCTCCAGTTCGGCTTCGGTAACTTCATAGAACCGCACCTGATCGAAGAAGTGCAGTAGCCACGGCTCGCCGTTTTTAAACTGCTGATTCTTGAGAAACTTATTCCAGATCGGCAGCGTGCGGCCGACCAGCTGATAGCCGCCCGGCGAATCCATGCCATAAATGCACATGTACATACCGCCGATACCGACCGTGCCCTCGGCGGTAAAGGTGCGCGCCGGGTTGTATTTGGAACTCAGCAGGCGATGGCGCGGATCGACCGGCACCGCGCACGGCGCGCCAAGATACACATCGCCCAGCCCGAGGATCAGATAGCTGGCGTCGAAAATGATGTTTTTTACTTCGTCGCGGTTCGCCAGCCCGTTGGTGCGCTGGATGAAATCGACGTTATTTGGCAGCCACGGCGCGTCTGTGCGCACGGTTTGCTGATAGCGTTCGACCGCGCCGAGCGTGGCGGAATCTTCAAATGCCATCGGCATATGTACGATACGGGTCGGGATCTTGAGCTGGCTGACATCCGCCAGGCTGTGTTCCAGCGTCAGTAAATGCTGAAGCAGCGCCGTCTGATGCAGCACGCGGCTGTCGTAGCGGATTTGCAGCGAACGCACGCCCGGCGACAGTTCTTCAATACCCTGCTGACCGGCGGCTTTGATGGCGTTCATCAGCAGGTAGATGCGCATACGCACCGCCAGATCCAGCACGTTATCGCCGTACTCAATCAGCACGTAGCCGTCGCCTGCCTGACGGTATTCCACCGAAGGACGTTCAGCCGTCGCCGGAAGCGCCGCGAGAATGGTGGCGGAAGCCGTGGTATCCGGCAGCAAAGACGGCACCGGCAGCGCCATCGCGTTGACTGGCATCAGCGAGTCCAGCGTGCCTTGCTGCGCCAGTTCCAGCGCCTGTGCCTGTTCAAAACTGATCGGATGAAAACGGATTTTATCGCCCGGTTTTACCTGGCCGACTTTCCACAATTCGGCTTTGGCGATGGTCACCGGACAGACGAAACCGCCGAGGCTTGGCCCGTCGCGGGTCAGAATGACCGGGAAGTCACCGGTGAAATTAATCGCGCCGATGGCGTACTCGCAGTCATGCACGTTGGACGGGTGCAGACCGGCTTCGCCGCCGTCCTGCCGCGCCCATTGTGGTTTCGGGCCAACCAGCCGCACGCCGAGGCGGTTGGAGTTGTAATGCACCTGCCATTCAGACTGGAAGAAAGTGTCGATGGATCCTGTGGTGAAGAAATCCGGTGCGCCGTGCGGCCCGTAAAGCACGCCGATATTCCAGATGTCGCCGTAAGGCGGCACGATATTTTCCGCTGCGGCCTGCGGCAAACCGACCGGCGCGGGCGTGGTGCAGGCCGCCAGTTCCGGCTGTGAAACGGTCAGCATATCGGCAACGCGCAGCGTGCGACCGGCGTGACCGCCAAACTGCCCGAGCGCAAAGGTTGAACGGCTGCCGAGATACACCGGCACATCGAAACCGTTACGCACGGCAAGATAGGTGCGGCAACCCTGCGTGGCGCGCCCCAGCGTCAGTGTCTGACCGGCTTTTACGTTTACCGGCTGACAGTAAGAAACAGCTTCGCCATCGAGATGTGCCGGACAGCGTGCGCCGGTCAGCGCGATCACCGCGTCGCAATGAAAGCGCAGGGTGGGTCCCTGTAACGTGAACTCCAGACCGGCGGCATCCAGATGATTGCCGACAATGCGGTTGGCGAGACGGAAGGCAAAATCGTCCATCGGACCGGAAGGCGGCACGCCGATATCCCAGTAACCGAGACGCCCCGGATAATCCTGCACGCTGCTGTACGTACCGGGCGCGATCACTTCGATGGCGTTTGGCGAGTAAACAAAACTGTCGAGCATGTGCGTCCACATTTCACCGTCGCGGAACACCGGCGTGGCAACGACCTGACGCAGATAATCGATATTGGTGGCGATGCCGTGCAGGCGGGTGGCGGCCAGCGCGGCAGACATTTTCGCCAGTGCGTCCTGACGGTCGGTGCCGTGAACAATCAGTTTGGCGATCATCGGGTCGTAAAAGGCCGACACTTCACTGCCGGTTGAAACCCAGCCATCGACGCGGACGTCTTCGGGGAAAAAGACCTCGGTCAGCACGCCCGGACTCGGCTGAAAATTCTTCAGCGGATCTTCGGCGTAAATACGCACTTCCATCGACGCGCCCTGCGGGGCTTTTTCCATTGCAGGCCAGTCCAGAGGTTCACCGGCGGCGACGTTCAGCATGCATTCGATCAAGTCCAGACCGGTGACCATTTCGGTGACCGGATGCTCCACCTGCAAACGGGTATTCACTTCGAGAAAATAAAATTCGTCGCGCGGGGCGTCATAGATAAATTCAACGGTACCGGCGCTGCGGTAGTTCACCGATTCGCCGAGCTGTACGGCGGCGCGATGTAACGCTTCGCGGCTGGCCTGCGGCAGATTCGGTGCAGGGGTTTCTTCCACCACTTTCTGATTGCGGCGCTGTAACGAACAGTCGCGTTCGCCGAGCGCCATCACGCGGCCTTTACCGTCGCCAAAAATCTGTACTTCGACGTGACGGGCGCGATCGACAAAGCGTTCGAGAAACACACCGGCGTCGCGGAAAAACTGTTCGCCGAGACGCTTCACGCTGTCCCACGCGGCGCGCAGGGCGTCTTCATCGTCACAGCGCGTCAGGCCAATGCCTCCGCCGCCTGCGGTGCTTTTCAGCATCACCGGATAACCGATGTCTGCGGCGGCTTTCACGGCCTCATCAAGGCTGGCGAGCAACCCGGTGCCCGGCGTCATCGGTACATTTGCGGCACCGGCCAATTCGCGGGCACGATGCTTGAGGCCAAACTCGCGGATTTGTCCGGCGGTCGGGCCGATAAACGCAATGCCTGCCGCTTCGCAGGCATCGGCGAATTCTGCGCTTTCGGATAAAAAGCCGTATCCCGGATAAATCGCCTGCGCGCCGGTTTCTTTCGCGGCGGCCAGAATTTTGTCGATCATCAGGTAGCTTTCGCTGGCCTTTTCGCCGCCCAGCGCGATGGCGATATCCGCCTGCGTGACGTGCGGTGCATTGCGGTCAGCGTCGGAATAAACGGCCACGCTGGTCACGCCCAGACGTTTCAGCGTACGGATCGCGCGGCAGGCAATTTCGCCACGGTTAGCAATTAAAACAGTGTTAAACATGTGCGCGCCCTCAGCTTTTGACCGGTGAATTCAGGCTCTGGATGTAACTTCTCCAGCCGCCAAATGCGGTGATATCGGTGGCCTCGCCAAGCGCCCACGGCTCGCAGATAAAGCCTTTCACCCTGCGTCCGTCAGCCAGTTCGAGCGAGCCGATACCCAGCGGTGCCGGGATTTCAGCGACGAATTCACCAAAGCGCGCCAGCGGGATATCCCACAGTTCGACGATAATCGCGCTGCCGCCTTCTGCCCGCACCAGTCCCGGTTTTGGCGGCGTGGTGTTGGCGAGGGCGTAAAGTTTGTAGGTTGCAGCGGTCGTGGTTTGTTCGACGCGTACCGCGTTGCGGCTGGTGAGCTGAAAATTCAGCGGCATCCCGGTCAGGTGCGCGCCAACCACGGCAACGCGCACGCAGGCAGCACTGACCGGCGCGGAGGTCATGAATTCTTCAGATTTCATCGCCAGCCCGGTTGCGCCGAGCGGCAGATTCAGGCTGCGCTGCCACTGACGGCCAAAACTTGCCAGTGCATCGTCGTGCCAGGCCGGAGCGATCAGCGTGATACCGGCGGGCAGGCCGTCGGCGCGCAGGCTGGAAGGCAGCGCCAGCGCGGACAAATCCGCCAGATTGGTGAAGTTGGTGTAAATGCCGAACTGCGAGTTGTAGAGCACCGGTTCCTGCACCAGCTCTTGCTGCGTGCGGATGGTCGGCGATGTCGGCACCACCAGCGCGTCAAACCCTTCCAGCGTCAGATTAATTTTGCGTGACAGCTCAGCGCGTAAATATTCAGCGCGCCAGGCATCGATCGCGGTGTAGTTCAGGCCATTGGCGACAATCCCGCGAACGATCGGATCCATCGCTTCCGGGCTTTCTTCGAAAATTTCGCCTACCGCCACGGTGCGTTCTGCCACCCATGCGCCGTAATACAACTGCTCTGCCAGTTCGCGGAACGGCGTGAAATCGACGGGAACGAGGGTGATGCCGCTGCTGTTCAGACGTTCCAGCGCCTGATCAAACTCAAATTCCGCCAGCGCGTCGCCGAAGAATTCCAGACTGTCCGGCACGGCAAAGCGCGGATGCGGTGACATGGCGACCGGCGCGGTAAACGGATTTCTACGGGAGTAGGCATCGGCAGCATCAAAACCGCCTGCTGCCTGGGCGACGGTCTGGGCATCGGCTACTGTCAGGGCGAAAATCGAGACGGAATCATTCAGGCGGCAGGCCGGAACCACGCCGGTATTCGACAGCCAGCCTTTGGTCGGTTTCAGCCCGACGACATTATTAAAGCCTGCCGGAACACGGCCGGAACCGGCGGTGTCGGTGCCCAGCGAAAAGGCCACCAGACCGCGTGCCAGAACGGAAGCCGAACCAGAACTGGATCCGCCGCTGACGTAATCAGGATTGAAGGTATTAGGGACTGCGCCGTAAGGAGAACGGGTGCCGACCAGGCCGGTGGCGAACTGATCGAGATTGGTTTTGCCAATCACTATTGCGCCTTTGGCTTTCAGATTGGCAATCACGGTAGCGTCTGCTTCTGCGGTGTAAGCAAACGCCGGACACGCCGCCGTGGTCGGCCAGCCTGCGATATCCATATTGTCTTTAACGGCGAACGGCACACCATATAACGGCAGGGCGCTCAGCAAGCCTTCATGCTGATGGCGAAGGGCTTCAAGGTGGAGGATTTGCGCCTCAAGCTGCTCTGCGGTGGCGAGATAAATCCAGGCATTGTCGTTTTGACTCAGGCTTCCCATAACCAGAGAAAGCGTGGTGCGCAGGCTGTCTGGCGCACCGCGGTAATGTTGCTGCCATTCCCGCAAGGTAAAACCGCGAAAGGGTGATGTGACTGTCTCTGAAACTGAAGCCATGTTTTGAATCCCATCTGGTATACAAGATTGAATTCATCTAAGCAAAGCCTGTGCCACTTCATTATCCATTGATTTTGCTGGGTTTAGTCATTGTTGTATGACCGGGTTGTATATTTGTTGCACCACGGACGGAATGCAACTGGGCAAAATTGGGGCGAAAATTTGCGCGATGCCTCGCATCAAAAAGATAAATCTGGCTCAGTAGAGGTATCGGTATATAGTTGTATGAACCGATGATTTATTATTATTTGCAGAAAGGCTGGTATGGCTATGTCTAAAGAAACTATCGACCATTCCACATTAATTTGTCTGGCAGAAGCTGGCGCGGTCAGCCAGTTCAGCGTGGTCGCACAACAGGGAGGGTGGATAATAGTGATCAGATACGGCGAACATCAGCGGACCCTTATCGCACAACGCAGCGGTAAAGTGCGGGTTTTCAAGCGTTTCGACACGCTGGCGGCTTATTTAAAAGACCTGGGCATAAACCAGTTCGAAGTGGATATTACCGACTATGATCCTGTAGGGAGCGGTAAAGGAACTCGCCCCGACCGATCGGCAGCGCTAAAAAGGGCGCATGAAGCTGCCGCGATGGATGAAGCTACCTATGATTTGTGGTTCCGGAAACGGGTTCAGGAATCACTGGATGATCCGCGCCCCGTCATTCCTCACGAACAGGTGAAGGCTGAGTTTGCAGCCAGGAAAGCCGCGTTACTTAAGGAACAGGAAAAGTAACGAATGATCAAAATGCTGGTATGGAAACCACATGCGCAGGATGATCGCGAGCATATATTCAGTTATGTCGCGGGTGAGAATCCTCATGCCGCTATTGAACTGGATGATGATTTTGATGACGCAGCAGAGCGCATTCTACTCAGTCCCGACATGTATGTAGCAGGACGCGTTGCCGGAACCAGAGAATGTATTATTCGTAAGCATTTCAGGATGGTATATCGCGTGACTGACACCGAAATTCAAATCATCAGGCTGGTGCATAGCGCTCAGCATTGGCCAGAGGAAACCCCTATTTAATGCAACTTCGTCATCTCTCTGAACGCCTGAAAAAGCTGTTACTGGCGCTGATTCTGGTGATTATTACGCTGCTGGCTGTGCGTACTTATGACGCCTTACAGGGGCCGCCGCTTGAGCCGTGGCACAAACTGGTGCCGGACGAACTGAGTGCGGAGCAACTGGATAAGAGCGACTGGCCGGCGTATTTACGCGCGGAGCAGCAGGCGTTTGCTGAAGTGAAGCAGCAGGTGACGGACAAACTCGACAGAGAAGATCGTATTCCGCTTAACCGCTATTACGATCGCAGCCCGATTTATCCCGAGCATTTTGCGCAGGACTGGAACCGCTCTTATGAGCTGATGCCCGACGGTAAACCGGTCGGCGCGGTGGTGCTGTTGCACGGTCTGACCGATTCCCCTTACAGCCTGCGGCATATTGCGCAGGATTATCGTCGCCGTGGATTCGTTGCCGTCGGTATTCGCTTGCCCGGACATGGCACCGTGCCGGGCGGACTGACCAGCGTCGACTGGGAACAGTGGCTGGCGGCAACGCGGCTGGCAATCCGCGAGGCACGACGTGCAGCAGGTGCGGATGTGCCGCTGCAACTGGTCGGTTTTTCCAATGGCGGTGCGCTGGCGATGAAATACACCCTGGATTCGCTCGATGATCCTGCACTGGCGCGCCCTTCGCGCATTGTGCTGATTTCCCCGATGATTGGCGTGACCAGTTTTGCGCGCTTTGCCGGATATGCGGGCTGGCCGGCAATTTTCCCTGCCTTTGCCAAAACCGCCTGGCTGAATCTGATGCCGGAATTCAATCCTTTTAAATACAATTCATTCCCGGTGAAAGCGGCGCGTCAGTCTTATCTGCTGACCCATGTTTTACAGCAGCAAATCAGTAAAGACGCGGAGTCCGGCAAGCTTTCACAGTTACCGCCTGTGCTGGCGTTCCAGTCGGTGGTTGATTCAACCGTCAGCGCCCGTGCGGTGGTGACGGCGTTGTTTAATCAGCTCCCGGCAAACGGCAGCCAGCTGGTACTGTTTGATATTAACCGCAGTGCGTATGTCGGGCCGCTGCTGCGTCCGTCATCGGAAACCGCCGTTGAGCGCCTGCTGCCTGCGCCGCCGCGCGCCTATCAGACGACGGTGATTACCAACGCTTCGCCGGATGATGCGGCCACGGTAGCGAAAATCACAGTAGCGGGGCAAAACAGCGCTTCAGTTACACCACTCGGTCTGAACTATCCTTCAGAATTCTATTCGCTGTCGCATGTCGCGCTGCCTTTTCCGACAGACGATTCGCTGTACGGGCGCAATCCGCAAGGGCCTGCGCAATTTGGTATCAGGCTCGGTACGCTGGCCGCGCGGGGTGAAAGCGGTGCGCTGGTGGTAAGTATGGATCAGCTGATGCGTGTTTCATCCAACCCGTTTTATCCGTATATGCTGCAGCGGATTGAAGGTTTCTGAACCTGCGGGTTGAGATAACATAAAAAAGCGCTTGCGATAATATCGCGCGCTATATATATTGGCGGCATGAACATGACAACAGATACCGACTCAACACAAAACGGCATGCTGCATCTGGATCAACAGATGTGTTTCGCGCTGTACTCCGCGAATCTGGCACTGCATAAGGTTTACCGTAAATTGCTCGGGCAACTCGAACTGACTTACCCGCAATATCTGGTGATGCTGGTGCTCTGGCAGCGTGATGAAGTCACGGTATCTGAAATCGGCGAAAAACTGTTTCTCGATTCTGCTACTTTGACGCCATTGTTAAAGCGTCTGGAAACCGCCGGTTTGCTGATGCGTCAGCGGGCGAAAGCCGATGAGCGCCAGGTGATTATCTCCCTGACCGCAGAAGGCCGGGCGTTACGCGAAAAAGCGCAGGGTATTCCCGAAGCCATTTTGTGTGCGACCGAATGTGAAGTTGGCGAGATTGTGGCGCTGAAGCAGCAACTGGAAGTCTTACGGGCTAAGCTTCAGGATAAAGCGTAAAACTTCGCTTTAAAGAGTGTTAAACAGACGAGTCTGAAGGAGCATCTTAGACGCGTTTGATAGAATCAAATAAGTAGTGTGCGATTAAATCGTTTAATATTTTATGGCTCTCACTGATTAAGGAACGAAATATGTCTATTGAAAAAGTGGTGTATCGTGCTCATGCCTCAGCCACCGGTGGTCGTGATGGTCGTGCGACTTCTGACGACGGCGTTCTTGACGTCAAGTTGGGTGTACCAAAAGAAATGGGCGGCATGGGCGGCGGTACTAACCCAGAGCAGCTGTTTGCTGCTGGCTATTCCGCCTGCTTCCTCGGCGCACTGAAAGCCGTTGCCGCACAAGAAAAAATTAAGATCCCTGCGGACGCCAAAATTGAAGGCGCAGTCGGCATCGGCGCAATTCCGGGCGGTTACGGTATCGAAGTTCAGCTGGATATTACCCTGCCAGGCTTCGAGCGCAGCGAAGCAGAAGCACTGGTGGCGAAAGCCCATCAGGTTTGCCCGTACTCCAATGCGACCCGTGGCAACATCGACGTCACTTTGAATATTAAGTAATTTTTAGTCATACCGCCTTCACCAGGGGCGTTTTAATGAAATACCAGGGAGGCTTCGGCCTCCTTTTTCATGTCTGAAAAAACCGCCATGATCTCTCTGTCTCCCCTGCAGGGCGCTTCTTTCCTGCTGTTCAGGCAAGTATGTATATAAACGTAATCTCAGCATAATCCGTGAACTCGAGGGGCATAAACATGTCACAATGATTCAGAATCTTTCAAAAAACTTCCGGAAAACCACATTACATGAATAGAGTGAAGACTCTATCGCAGCAAAATATCTCTTTATTGTTAGCGATTTACATTGGCATTTTCCTGAATGTCTCCGTGTTTCAACGCCGCTTTGCCGCTTTGGTCAATCATTTCACTTCAACTGAACTGATTCAGGCAGTCACCGAAGTTTGTGCCATCGTCCTGTTTACCTTCTTCGTGCTGCGTTTAATTTCGCTGGGTGGAAAGCTGTTTTTCCGCATCATCGCCACATTACTGGTGCTGATTTCGGTCGCCGCCAGTTATTACATGGTGATGTTCAACGTGGTGATTGGGTACGGCATTGTCGTTTCGGTGATGACCACGGATATCGACCTCAGCAAAGAAATCATCGGGTGGCATCTGTTTATCTGGATGGCGCTGGTCAGTGCCGTTCCGTTATTCCTTATCTGGAAAAACAACCTGCGTCTGACGCTGATGGAGCAGATAAAAACGCCGGGGCAACGTGCGTTGCCACTGATCGTTTTGCTGGCGACAGCGTTACTGGTCTGGCTGCCACTGCGATATCTCGACCACGAACAAAGTGTGAATGAGAAGAAAACCAACGTCGACTTGCCCAGCTATGGTGGCGTCGTCGCGCACTCCTATCTGCCGTCTAACTGGCTGGCCGCGCTGGGTTTGTATGCTTATACGCAGGTTGATGAAAGCCGGGATGCCGGTAATTACTTTGATCCGGCGAAGGAATTCACCTACGTTCCGCCCGCAGATATCGACGATACCTACGTCGTATTTATCATCGGTGAAACTACCCGCTGGGATCACTTAGGCATTCTGGGTTATGAGCGCGATACCACGCCGCGCTTGTCGAAAGAAAAGAATCTGGTGGCGTTCCGCGGTACCTCGTGCGATACGGCAACCAAGCTGTCGCTGCGCTGTATGTTTGTGCGCGAAGGCGGTACGGCGGACAACCCGCAGCGTACGTTGAAAGAGCAGAATATTTTCGCGGTGATGAAGTCGCTGGGCTTCACCTCTGAGCTGTTCGCGATGCAAAGCGAGCTGTGGTTCTACAACAACGCGGACACCAATAACTTCTCTTTCCGCGAAATCATAGCCTCTGAAAAGCGCAACGACGGCAAGCCGGTCGATGACATGTTGCTGGTCAATGAGTTACAGGAATCCCTGAGAACGCACCCGAAAGGTAAGCATCTGGTGATCCTGCATACAAAAGGCTCGCATTACCTCTATTCCCAGCGTTATCCGCGCAGTTACGCACGTTATACGCCGGAGTGTAAGAGCAACACCTGTACCAAAGATGAACTGATCAATGCCTTTGATAACAGTGTGTTGTACACCGATACCTTTATCGACAACGTGATTGATCAGTTGCGTGATAAGAAAGCGCTGGTGTTTTATGCCTCTGATCACGGTGAATCCATTGATGAGAATTCACATCTGCACGGCACGCCGCGCGAGATGGCCCCGCCGGAGCAGTTCCGCGTGCCGATGATGGTGTGGGCTTCTGACAGCTTCCTGGAGCAGCCAGACCACAAGCGGGCGTTTGAGCAGCTACAGGCACAGCAGCGGGTCGGTGCGAAGAAACGTCACGTTGAGTTATTTGACTCGATTCTGGGGTGTCTGGGTTATACGTCGCCAGACGGTGGTATTAATCCGGCGAATAACTGGTGTGCCAAACCTCAGGCAGAACAGAAGCCATAGGTTATTTTGGCGCCGTATAGGACAAAATCTGGGCAGTCAGTGCGGATGTTATAAAAAGCCGTTGACGCTCTGAGGGGGTCGCAGTAAGATGCGCCCCATTCGGCGAGTAGCGCAGCTTGGTAGCGCAACTGGTTTGGGACCAGTGGGTCGGAGGTTCGAATCCTCTCTCGCCGACCACATTTGAAAAACCTGCTTTTAAAGCAGGTTTTTTTTCGTCTGTAGTAAAGAGGATGAGAACCTCCGAAGGAGGTTTGAGCCGAGCGAAGCGAGACAACGTTGCTTTAGCAACGACCCGCAGGGCAAGCATCGCAGATGCGCGTCATCCTCTCTCGCCGACCACATTTGAAAAACCTGCTTTTAAAGCAGGTTTTTTTTTCGCCTGTAGTAAAAGAGGATGAGAACCTCCGAAGGAGGTTTGAGCCGAGCGAAGCGAGACAACGTTGCTTTAGCAACGACCCGCAGGGCAAGCATCGCAGATGCGCGTCATCCTCTCTCGCCGACCACATTTGAAAAACCTGCTTTTAAAGCAGGTTTTTTTTCGCCTGTAAAAGCCCGCGGCCTTCTGGTTGCGGGTTTTTGCTTTGTGAGAAGTTATTTCATCATCTTCAAATCACCTTTACGGTGATTTTTATGATCCTGATAGAAGTTCTCATGCGAATCCAGGCTCAGCAGATACAGTTCTATTTTCTCTTCCCGCCAGCAGTAGCCCAGTAATGCCTGCTGTTTTTCGAGCGGAAATTTATGCACTCTTAAATAGCTGAGATCGCCTTTCTTCAGTTCTCCGATCAGCGGATTTCCCTGTATGCGCTCGATTTCATCATCGACGACAATCTGCTGTGACAAAGGCAATCGTCCAAAGGCTCTGGTAAAGCGATGAGATTCAAACGTATCAATCCTTTGACCGCTCAGTCCTTCTGGCATAGCGCGTTACCTTGTTGTTATCCATCTCGCTTTTGGCTAATAACGTTTCCACAATGAACCGGTAAGTCAGATCAGGATTGTTTTCAGCGATCCGGCCGATTTTTGCCCAGTGTTCAATCTGCTTGGGAATGCTCCGGTGGGAGGCTTCCGCATGTATTTTCACATCACTCACAAAGTCGTCGTCTAAACGAATACTGGTTGCCATGGTTTACCTCTGGTCGTTTTGTATACCCGATAGCAGGGTGCGCCATAACATTGCTTTATGCAACAAATTGTCGCGAATCTCGATCAATCGCCTCATTGCCTGAGAACCGAGAATAGGCGGCTCTTCCCACGTAAGGAAGGGATTTTTGGCAGGACTTTGAAGGTCTGCGAGGTGTCATGTAAAAAGGTTTGTTGGGATATTTTATTTGCACCCGACGTTAGGTGCTTTCACGCAAATCTGGCAGGTAATAAGCTCTTATGAATAAGCAATAATCGCACCACAATTTAAAAACTCCTTAACATATTCGTTTCAATCAATGTCCGTCCTCTCCCTCCCTGATGCCGGAAAAACACGCTAAACCGGTACGGATATTGACCTGCACCACCCCTGTGCATTTGCGCCATTTTGGGGTGGTTTGACGGTGCCGGGGTAAACACGTTCTCTGAACCTGCACGGTCATTTGCTGCACTTCCCAGCATTTTCCGCTGGTTTCCACCCCTATCTCAAAAATAACCGTTCATATATTCATCGTTTAGCCAGAAATTTTTAGGGATTTAAAATGGGTGAAATCCCCAGGAATATTCTTTTACAAAGGGGATTGTGTGGTTATTTGCTGTGCAGACTGAACATTCGTCCTGATTTGGTTAACGAAATGTTTTTTTATGTTTGTTTGTTGTAACTCACAGTCTGTGTAAATGCCTGATGGTTATATTGACGTCAAGGATAGGAGTTGCCAAATTGATAGCCCCAAGGAAGACCAGTGATTATTTCCGGTAAGCTTTTGTAAAGGCAACTTTACAGATCGCAGGAAAAAAATGGCAGTTCACCATGCTCTGGTTGGACTTATTGCAGCGCACGAGCAAACACAGTCACCCGCAAATAAAAATAAAGGGTGACGTGAGCTGTATACACAACACACACATCCACATCACCATTAATCGATGGAGCAGAAGCGATGACAATCTCTTTAGGTAAGTCGGGGCTACTGAAATTCAGTATGGGCCTGATTGCGCTGACCGTTGCGGCCAGTGTCCAGGCAAAAACGTTAGTGTATTGTTCTGAAGGTTCACCTGAAGGCTTTAACCCTCAGTTGTTCACCTCAGGCACCACGTATGACGCAAGCTCCGTGCCTATCTACAACCGTCTGGTTGAGTTCAAGATCGGAACCACCGAAATCCAGCCGGGTCTGGCTGAAAAGTGGGACATCTCTGCCGATGGCAAAACCTACACCTTCCATCTGCGCAAAGGCGTGAAATGGCAGGACAACAAGGAATTCAAACCGACCCGTGATTTCAACGCGGATGACGTTGTGTTCTCCTTCGAGCGTCAGCTGGACAAAAATAACGCATACCACGGTGTTTCTGGCGGCAGCTACGAATACTTCGAAGGTATGGGTATGGGCGATCTGATCAACAAGATCGTGAAAGTCGACGACAACACCGTGCAGTTCGTCCTCAACCGCCCTGAGTCTCCGTTCCTGGCTGACCTGGCGATGGACTTCGCTTCTATCCTGTCTGCGGAGTACGCTGACAACATGCTGAAAGCGAAAACCCCTGAGAAGGTTGACCTGGATCCCATCGGTACCGGTCCGTTCCAGCTTCTGCAATATCAGAAAGATTCACGCATCCTCTACAAAGCATTCCCGGGCTACTGGGGCACCAAGCCGCAGATCGACCGTTTAGTCTTCTCCATCACGCCTGACGCTTCCGTGCGTTACGCGAAACTGCAGAAAAACGAATGCCAGGTCATGCCGTATCCAAACCCGGCTGATATCGCGGCAATGAAAAAAGATAAAACCATCAACCTGATGCAACAGCCAGGTCTGAACGTGGGTTATCTGTCCTTCAACGTTGAGAAGAAACCGCTGGATGAAGTGAAAGTGCGTCAGGCACTGACCATGGCTGTGAACAAAAAAGCCATCATCGATGCGGTTTATCAGGGTGCTGGCCAGCCGGCTAAAAACCTGATCCCACCAACAATGTGGGGCTACAACAAAGACGTCGTGGATTACGAATACAATCCTGAGAAAGCCAAAGAGCTGCTGAAAGAAGCAGGTCACGCAGACGGTTTCACTATCGATCTGTGGGCGATGCCGGTACAGCGTCCGTACAACCCGAACGCACGCCGTATGGCTGAAATGATCCAGGCTGACTGGGCGAAAATTGGTGTGAAAGCCAACATCGTGACTTACGAGTGGGGCGAATACCTCAAGCGTGCGAAAAACGGCGAGCACCAGTCTGTGATGATGGGCTGGACCGGCGACAATGGGGACCCGGATAACTTCTTCGCCACCCTGTTCAGCTGTGCGGCAGCCAAAGACGGTTCCAACTACTCCCGCTGGTGTTACAAGCCGTTTGAAGATCTGATCCAGCCAGCCCGTGCTGAATCCGATCACGCCAAACGTGCTGCGCTGTACCAGCAGGCTCAGGTTGTGATGCATGACCAGGCACCTGCGCTGATCATCGCTCACTCCACCGTGTACGAACCTGTTCGTAAAGAAGTCAAAGGGTATGTCGTAGACCCGCTCGGCAAACACCACTTCGAAAACGTCTCAATGGAGTGATCGCTTACTGAATAACCCGGGAGCTGCGTTGTGTGGTGCTCGCAATCTTCGCCTACCTGAAGGTATGTCTTGATTGCTGTGCTCCTCCGCCTTGCTCGCGGGCCATTCAGTACAGCCTTGATTCTCAAGAAAGAAATGTGAGCCACAATAAGCCCGGCGAGCTACGGTTCTCCGGGCATTTTATACAGAGAGTACGGGATATGTTGCAGTTCATACTCCGACGTCTGGGGTTAGTTATCCCAACGTTTATCGGCATTACTTTGCTGACTTTTGCCTTCGTACACATGATACCAGGCGACCCGGTCACCATCATGGCAGGCGAGCGCGGGGTTTCCCCCGAACGTCACGCCCAGCTGATGGCAGATATGGGGCTCGACAAGCCTCTTTACCAGCAATATTTCCACTACGTGAACGGTGTGCTGCATGGCGACCTGGGCACGTCCTTAAAAAGCCGCACCCCTGTCTGGCAGGAATTTGTACCGCGCTTTAAAGCCACTCTGGAACTGGGCATCTGCGCGATGATTTTCGCGATCATTGTCGGTATTCCGGTGGGTGTGCTGGCGGCGGTAAAACGGGGATCGATATTCGACCACACGGCCGTGGGGATATCACTGACCGGTTATTCTATGCCCATCTTCTGGTGGGGGATCATGCTGGTGATGCTGGTCTCGGTACAGCTTAATCTGACGCCCGTATCGGGGCGAATAAGTGATACCGTGTTCCTGGACGACAGCTTGCCGCTGACCGGTTTTATGCTGATCGACACGCTGTTCTGGGGCGAACCGGGTGATTTCGTGGATGCTGTGATGCACATGATTTTACCGGCTATCGTGCTGGGCACCATTCCGCTGGCGGTGATTGTGCGTATGACCCGTTCTTCCATGCTGGAAGTGCTGGGCGAAGACTACATCCGTACCGCGCGCGCCAAAGGCGTCAGCCGTATGCGGGTGATCGTCATTCACGCACTGCGCAATGCGCTGCTGCCGGTGGTGACCATCATTGGTTTGCAGGTCGGTACGCTGCTTGGCGGCGCGATCCTGACGGAAACCATCTTCTCCTGGCCGGGACTCGGCCGGTGGCTGATCGACGCACTCCAGCGCCGCGACTATCCGGTCGTGCAGGGCGGGGTGTTGCTGGTCGCTACTCTGATCATCGTGGTTAACCTGCTGGTAGATGTGCTCTACGGCGTGGTCAACCCGCGTATTCGCCACAAGAAATAAGGGGCGCACAATGTCTCAAACCACTGAGCCGGTCGCTAACGAGTTAGTGACGGCTGCGCCAGTGCCGATGCCGCCTTTGCGCGAATTCTGGCATTACTTCAAGCGTAACAAAGGGGCCGTTGTCGGCCTGGCTTACATCATAATCATGCTGGTCATTGCGATTGGCGCGAACGTGATTGCACCTCATTTGCCTGCTGAACAGTTCCGTGACGCGCTGTTGCGCCCGCCGGTGTGGATGGAAGGCGGTAGCTGGAAATTCCTGCTGGGCACCGACGACGTGGGCCGCGATATCCTGTCGCGTCTGATGTACGGCGCGCGTTTATCGTTGCTGGTCGGTTGTCTGGTGGTCGTACTGTCGCTGATCCTCGGCGTGGTGTTCGGTCTGTTTGCCGGGTACTACGGCGGTGTGGTTGACGCCATTATCATGCGTGTGGTCGATATCATGCTGGCCCTGCCAAGCCTGTTGCTGGCGCTGGTGCTGGTCGCCATTTTCGGTCCGTCGATTGTTAACGCCTCGCTGGCGCTGACCTTCGTAGCGTTACCGCACTATGTCCGTTTAACCCGTGCGGCGGTGCTGGTGGAAGTGAACCGCGACTATGTGACCGCGTCGCGCGTCGCCGGTGCCGGTTCTGCCCGTCAGATGTTCATCAACATTTTACCTAACTGCTTAGCGCCGCTGATTGTTCAGGCATCGCTCGGCTTCTCCAACGCCATCCTCGATATGGCAGCGTTGGGCTTCCTCGGTATGGGCGCACAGCCGCCAACGCCGGAGTGGGGCACCATGCTGTCGGACGTCTTACAGTTTGCTCAAAGTGCCTGGTGGGTCGTGACCTTCCCTGGTGTGATCATTCTGCTGACGGTGCTGGCATTTAACCTGATGGGTGATGGCCTGCGTGATGCCCTCGACCCTAAACTTAAGCAGTAAGGGGTTGGAGATGGAAACAACATTAACGAATGATGTTCAGGTCGGCAAAACGTTGCTGACTGTGGATAAGCTCTCCGTTCACTTTGGTGACGAAGGGACGCCGTTCCGCGCCGTAGACCGTATCAGTTACAGCGTGAAACAGGGCGAAGTAGTCGGGATTGTCGGCGAGTCCGGTTCCGGTAAATCGGTCAGTTCACTGGCACTGATGGGACTGATCGACTTCCCCGGCAAAGTGATGGCGGAAAAACTGGAGTTTGGTGGCCGTAATCTGCAGGGCATCAGCGAAAAAGAGCGCCGCCAGATTGTCGGTGCCGAAGTCGCGATGATTTTCCAGGATCCGATGACCAGCCTGAACCCGTGTTACACCGTGGGTTTCCAGATTATGGAAGCTATCAAGGTGCATCAGGGCGGTAACAAAAAGACCCGTCGTCAGCGCACCATCGATTTGCTGAATCTGGTCGGTATTCCTGATCCGGCTTCGCGTCTCGACGTGTATCCGCACCAGCTTTCCGGCGGGATGAGCCAGCGCGTGATGATCGCCATGGCGATCGCCTGTCGCCCGAAATTGCTGATTGCCGATGAGCCGACCACCGCGCTCGACGTGACCATCCAGGCGCAGATCATCGAGCTGCTGCTTGAGCTGCAACAGAAAGAAAACATGGCGCTGATGCTGATCACCCATGACCTGGCGCTGGTGGCGGAAGCCGCGCATCACATCATCGTGATGTACGCCGGTCAGGTGGTGGAATCGGCGAAAGCCACGGAAATCTTCCGTGCGCCGCGTCATCCGTATACTCAGGCGCTGCTGCGCTCACTGCCGGAATTCGCCGCTGACAAAGCGCGTTTACAGTCATTGCCGGGCGTAGTGCCGGGCAAATATGACCGTCCGAACGGCTGTCTGCTCAATCCGCGTTGCCCGTATGCAACTGACCGTTGCCGTAAAGAAGAACCTGCGCTGCGTGATCTCGCGAACGGGCGTCAGTCGAAGTGCCATTATCCGCTGGATGATGCCGGGAGACCTACTTATGAGTCCTGATAACACCTCATCGCAGCCGCTGTTGCACGCGATTGATCTGAAAAAACATTACCCGGTGAAGAAGGGCATCTTCGGCCAGGAACGCACGGTGAAAGCGCTCGACGGCGTGTCGTTTACGCTCGAACGCGGTAAAACGCTGGCGGTGGTGGGCGAATCCGGTTGTGGTAAATCCACGCTGGGCCGTCTGCTGACCATGATTGAAGTGCCGACCGGCGGTGAACTGTATTACCGTGGTCAGGATTTGCTGAAACCTGATGCGACCGCTGAAAAGCTGCGTCGTCAGAAGATCCAAATCGTGTTTCAGAATCCTTACGGATCGCTGAACCCGCGCAAGAAAGTCGGCCAGATCCTCGAAGAACCGCTGCTGATCAACACCAAACTGAGCCGCGAAGAACGTCGCGAGAAAGCGCTGGCGATGATGGCGAAAGTCGGCCTGAAAACCGAGCACTACGACCGCTATCCGCACATGTTCTCCGGCGGCCAGCGTCAGCGTATTGCTATCGCCCGTGGTCTAATGCTGGATCCGGACGTAGTGATCGCCGATGAACCGGTGTCCGCGCTCGACGTTTCCGTGCGTGCGCAGGTACTGAACCTGATGATGGATTTGCAGCAGGATTTAGGGCTGTCCTACGTCTTCATCTCGCATGATTTGTCAGTGGTGGAACATATTGCTGACGAAGTGATGGTGATGTATCTCGGTCGTTGCGTGGAGAAGGGCCCGAAAGACGCCATCTTCAGCAATCCGCGCCATCCGTACACGCAGGCATTGCTGTCCGCGACGCCGCGTCTGAACCCGGACGAACGCCGTGAACGCATCAAGCTGACCGGCGAACTGCCAAGCCCGCTGAATCCGCCTGCCGGTTGCGCCTTCAACGCCCGTTGCCGCCGTGCGTTCGGCACCTGCAAACAGTTCCAGCCACAGCTGAAACAGTACGGCGATCAGCTCGTCGCCTGCTTTGCCGTCGATCAGGATGAAACCGGCACGACGCAGACCGTTGCCGTAAATCAGTAATATTGCTGATATGAAAAAGCCCGCGAAAAGCGGGCTTTTTTTATAGGTGATTTTTCAGACACTTTGGCAGATGAGATATTGATATGATGCCTGAATCCCAAAAATAACAGGACGTTAATTATGGCATCTGTACCCTTATCTGGACCCGGCTCTCAGGTTGTTCAAAACAATATGAGAGAAGCCCGGCAGCATGGGACATCGAGAAATATGGCGACCGCCAGCACATATTATTGGTTTTATCAGAAAGTAAGGAATCACGGTCCCTGGGATTATAAAGCCTATGATCCTTACTGGGCGGCCTTCGGGAATTTTAACTTTGGTGCTGCAGGAACGGCAGCCGGTATTCCGGCGACAACTCTTCTTATGGGGGCTGGATTCGCACAAGAACGTGCAGGAACATCGAAACCTGAGTGGGGAAAATGGACTCAGAAGCCACCTTACGGAGATGACCCAACAGATCAACGTAACATAAGAGAAGGGATCGATTATGCCATTCAAAATGGTTATTAGATGGCTACATCGTTTTGTCACTCTCGCCCTTTTTCTGCTGGTGATGGGGTTCTGGTGGCTTAATCAGAGCGGGGACAATCCAGCCGGAGATAAATTGCTTCGCACTCAAAAAATTAATGATCATATGTGGTTATATCTGACTGAAAGCCAAAGCGGGGGAGCGACGGTTCCTTTCCACTACCGTTATTATCTGGCTGGAGATCTGAAAGGCAGTAACAGTGAAATCGTTAAAAATCTGGCTGAGAGTTTTCCATTTATCTCTGGGAGTGGAACAATTGCGGATATCAGCACCAGTGCAGATAAGCGGGTGATGGTTACTTATAGCGGAAATGTTTTTTCTTTAAGTAATACCGCCAGCTACAAGTATAACGGGCAAAACTATACGGCTAACTTTAGCTATCAGATTAATTAAATCTCTATAGATATTAAAAGGCCAGTCAGCATCCCCCTGACTGGCCTTTTTATTCCAGAGTATGCTTACCCTTTATGACTCGCCCACCAGCTCAGCAGTTGCAGGGTGGAAGAATAGTAATCGTCTTTCGGTGCCAGATTCGGGCTGATGGCGCCGGCGTTAGCCATGGTGAAATCACGAATGGCTAACAGGCCTGGCGACATGTTGTAGGCCGCTTTGGTGCCGGTCATCACGTCAATCCAGGCCGGTGTCGCATCGCGTGGGGATTTCTGCCACCACAGAATGAAGGGTGCCATCTGCGGGCTGCCCGGATGTGCCCAGCCGAGATACAGCGGGATACGTACCGCATCGTAACTGAAACGCGTCGGCCAGCGGCTGGCCGGTTTCAGGGTGCCATCGGCCTGCATATCCACCCAGTCGGTCGGCAGACGGAATTCACCAAACGCCATTTTACTCAGCATCGCTGTGCTGCTTTCATCCAGATCTTTCCAGACTTTCAAATGGCTGTGAGCGTAAAACGCCTGCCACGCCGGGAAGATGAAATAGGACGGATTGACGGTCACGTTGCTGGTCTGATTGAAACCTTTCACGCCCGGCAGCATCACTTTGTACCCGGCATAATCAATCACATTGTATTTGATCAGCGCCGTCTGCAATTTCTCCGAGGCTTTAGTGTAACGGCTGTCGTTCCACTTATCTCCCGCCAGCAGCAGGGCCCAGGCCATCAGCGTATCGCCATCAGAGGCATTGTTAGTATCCGCCACATGCGGGGTGCTGTTCGGGTCATAACGCCATGAATACAGCCCGATATCTTTGCGGTAGAGCGTGGTGTTCGCCCACTGCCAGAGTTTATCGAACGTCGCCTGATCGTCATCGAAGACCGCCAGCAACATGCTGAATCCCTGGCCTTCGGTGTGACTGACGTTTTTATTGGCGGTATCGATGATGCGTCCGTCCGGCATCAGAAAGCGGCTTTTATACGCCGACCAGCCTGAATCCTGAGCCATTACGGCAGA
Organism: Rahnella sp. PAMC25617; assembly: GCF_050606005.1. Classification (NCBI taxonomy): domain Bacteria; kingdom Pseudomonadati; phylum Pseudomonadota; class Gammaproteobacteria; order Enterobacterales; family Yersiniaceae; genus Rahnella; species Rahnella sp. PAMC25617. The sequence continues at coordinate 34,199 of NZ_JBOCUM010000001.1, read as the reverse complement.
GCTGAAAAACGTAAATATAAGGCCGAACCACAGCACCAGACTGTAGCGTCGAAATAACAACATAGTGATCCCTTACAAACCATTTTGATAACGGAAAACGAACGCGCCTTCCGGGGTGCTTTCCTGCCAGCGCAGCGGAACATAAGGCTGTCCGCCCTGTGACAACAACCACTCCGCATAAAGACCTTCAAACAGCGAGATCAGCGCGATGCGCCAAAGCTCGTCATCCTGACCCTGCGGTGAAACCGGCCAGGCAATGTGGACCAGCGCCAGCTGTTGCTGAGTGGCTTCCAGTTTCACCACACCCCAGTCGAACCGGCTGAGAATATGATTGATATTGTCTTCCAGCTCGCCCAGTGTCGCCGAAGCGGGAAGCGGATGCTGACGCGCCAGATTATTGCCCATCAGCGTAAGAAAACGACGGCCATCCTCATCATCGGCGGAGGCCAGAATACCTGAAAATAGCACCTGCACCAGGCTTTGCCAGCCCGGTGTGGTATGACGCTGGCGGTAATATTCCTGCGCGACCTGAGTATAGTTATTTTCTTGCATGGTTTTATTTCACCGCGATTAATTTTGACCCATCAGGTAACGGAAGTAGACCTGCGCTGTGCTTTCGTTGTAGTCGCCGAAAGTATCGTAGCCAACCTGTCCGCCAATCTGCATGCTTTTGTTCAGATGATAATTGCCGCCCACGCCCGCATTCCAGCCGATGCCGTTCTGCGTTTTACCGCCGTAATAGGCTTCGGTGCCGTAACCTTCTGCCACCAGATCTTCCAGCTGTTTCTGTAGTTCCGGATTATTAGGGAAGTAAGCGCTCTTATCCTGAGAGTAAGACTGATAACCCACAGCACCGGACAGTTTCAGATCCCAGTCGTCATACTTCTGGGTGTATTCCACCGGGAAGGAGACGCTGACATAGTTTTGCGGGCTGAAGTAACCACCCTGACCATAAGAGTAGTAGCTGAGGTTTTTGTCGAAGTTCATGTAACCGACGTTGATACCGGTTTTCAGCTCGCGATCGTCATAACGGTAAGGGCGGACATACAGACCGGCATTGGCGTTCACAGATGTGTTGCTCTTCACGTTATTACCCAGATAACTGTAGTAACCGCCTTCGGCATAGAAACCGGCATCGCCATCGTCGTAGGACAGATTAATGCTGCCGCCGTTTTTGGTGACCTGACCCCATTCCTTGCCGCTGTAATTATCTTTGGTGCCGACGTAAGACAGAATACTGTCGGTGACGGCACGACGTTCAGCGGTCACGCGCAGGGTGGTGAAGTCGGTCAGTTTCGGTGCCCATTGCACGCCACCGACCAGTGAGTTCAGATCCTGCCCGAGCGGCGTGCTGCCGATATCGGCTTTGTAGCTGTCACCGGTCAGCGCGGCGTTCACCTCCACGCCGGTCGCGCTCTGACTTCCGGCGGATGGCGCAGCATACGTCGTCGGATCCGTGCCGGTAATGGTGTTGTACGCGACGCACTGATCGGACGTGGCATTGGCGGAAGTACAGTTGGTGCTGGAGTTCGCCGCTGCGGCCGCCTGCAATTTGGCAAAGGTGCTGTAGTTGGCGATATCCAGACCGGCCGCTGCGGCTGCGGCGGTCACATCTTTCTGCGCCGACTGCGCTGCTGCCAGTGCGCCCTGACCGAAACGTGCGTTGCCGGTGCCGGAAGGGCTGCCTGCGCTGAGAGAAACCGGTGTGACGCCGATACTCAGACGTGACGTATCAAACGGCACGAAGGCAAAGGTCATCGGCGCTTTGGCTTCGGTCAGCTGGCTGAGACCGCTTTCGCCGTCACGACCACGAATCGACATGTCGCCCTGCGCCCAGGTCGCGGTTTTGCCCTGCAAATCGTCGAGCATGTCGTCGATCTGTTTTTCGGTTGCATTACGTTGCGCCACTGCCGTCGGTTGTGCGGTGGCTGCCGGAATATTGCCCGGCGTGGAAACCTGATCAGACACCTGCCACGGCAACACGGTGCCGTAAGAGGATTGTGTTGCCGGACGTGAAGCCGACGTGCGCGTCGAACGGTTGATGAACGGATTGTCGCTGATCTGCAATCCGGCGACCTGTGCCGGACTGTCCGCGCCCTCCAGCCCGATCATCTTGCCTTTGGCGGAACGCAGTAACGCCAGGGCCTGCTGGTGATCGCCCTGCGCTTCGGCGACGCGTGCTTCTAACAGCAGACGGTCTGGCGTACGTGGCCCGGTCAGGCCTTCCATCAGAGTTTTCGCCCGCTGGTTATCGCCTTCGCCCAGCGCCACGTTAATCGCACCCACGCGGGCATCCTGCGTCGGCGTGTCGTTGCTCATCAGATAGTTATAAACCTGACCCGCCTGTTTATTGAGTTTGCCTGACTGATACAGACGCGCCATCGCCAGCATCAGGTCGCGGTTTTGCGGGTCCGCCTGCAGCGCGACGACCAGTTTGTCGTAAGCCGCCGCATACTGACCTTGCTCGCGCAGCTGGTCAGCCTGATTGATGACAAAGCCGTTACGCAGATTTGCCAGCGCAGTCGGTGACGTGCCGGACTGAATCTGCGGATTTTGCAGGAAGGCTTGCGCCTCATTGCTCAGACCGGCCTGATTGAGCACGGTCACCTGATCGGCATAATCACCGGCATTACCCTTAACACCCTGACGCATATTCTGGCGCACCAGTTGCACCGCCAGCGGAAGCTGTCCCGCTGCCGCCAGGTTTTTCGCCAGCGAACCGACATCCGCCGGTGCGCTCGGTGGATTTTGTGCCAGTGCGCGCAGCGTATTCGACGCCGCTGCAGTATTGCCCTGTTGCAGATAATTTTCGGCATCCGCCATCTGCGCATTGTAGTTGGCGCGCTGCGCCAGTTCACGCATACCCTGATTCTGACTGCTGCGCGGAATGCGCGAGAGCAGGGCGCTGGCGGTGGACCAGTTTTTGGTTTCGGAAGCAAAAAGTGCCGCGGCGTACAAATCGGCAGAAGATGCGCCCGGACGTGAAGACGGCGCCATAATGGCCTGCGCCTGCGCGGTCTGCCCCTGCGATTGCAGGATGCGCGCCATATCCAGTTTTACCCAAACGTTCGACGGCTGACGTTCCTGCGCCTGTTGCAGAATATTGAGTGCGCGCTGCGGATCGTTGTTCGCAACTGCCTGTGCGGCCTGACGACGCATTGGTTCGATGACATCCGCCACGGCCGGCGGGTTCATCTTCGCCTGTAGTCCGGCGGGCAGCGTTTTCAGCACCTGATTAGCTTCGGCGGTTTTGTTTTGCTGACGCAGCACATAATACAATCCGGCGCGGGCATCGGCGTTATCGCCCAGCGCGCTGTATTGCTGCTCAGCGCCGGGAAGATCGCCTTTGCGGCGCAGAATATCCGCACGTAACAAACTGGCAGACTGGCCTTTCTCGCCACCCACCTGCGTCAGCGGAGTGACCGCCGCCAGCGCCGCGTCGTAACTGCCGGAACCCGCAGCGTCTTTGGCTTTGGCTAACTGGGCATAAAACGCCGAATCCTGCGCCTGATTGCTCAGTTGCGCGCTGTTCGGACCGCCCTGCGCGGCGGCTTTGCTCAGATATTGCGACGCTTCTTCAAAGTTGCCGCTGCGCTGGGCGATATACCCCAGACCGGCCAGTGCATCGGCGTCGTTCGGGTTATCGGCCAGTACGCTTTCGAATTTGGATTTAGCGCTGGTGACGTCGCCGCTGTTCAGTGCAGTAAAGCCCTGACCTTTCGCTGCGCCGCCAATGTTTTTCTGGAAATAGGCCATCACGCCGGTGTCATTTGGATGACGCGCCTGATAACCCTGATACAAATCACGGTCACCTTCCTGTGGTGCCATCCACAGCAGCGCCTGACGTAATGAGCGATCGGCTTCGGTGCTGGAACCGGCCATGGTGCTCAGCAGTTTAATGCCGTCGCGACGGGTGGATTCCTGATAAGTCAGTACTTTGCCCAGACCGAGACGTGCCTGCGTATCGTCCGGACGGGAGGCGATGCGCTGTTGTAATCCGGCAATGGCCTGCGGCTGGAGCGATTTATCGCCTGCCATGGTCAGATAATATTCGGTCGCCAGACTGTCGAGCGGCTGGTTACCGTTAAAAATGGTGCGGTACGCCGATAATGCGCCGCTGACGTTCCCTTGCGCCGCCATCTGCCGGGCAGAAGCCAGCTGAGCGGGGGGAATCGACTGCATCGCTTTGGCGCTGTTCAGCGACGCCAGACGCGGATCGTCAGGCGAGACGGCAGACAGTTTTTCACGCCACTGATTAGCCGACGCTTTATCGCCACTTTGCATGGAATACAGCGACATCAGATACATCGCCTGCGCATTGTCCGGCTCCACCAGCAGCACTTTCTGCAAGGCGTCTTTGGCCAGATCATCATGCGCGCGCTCGTGCCAGTAAGCGGCCTGATCAAACAGGGCTTTCATGGCCGGATTGGTGGTGTCCGCTGCAAATGTAGCGGCGCTAAAACTTGCGACTCCGGCGATCCCTACCAGATAAATAGCCCTGATCACCGCCAGGGACAGTTTATGTTTTTTCATTTTCCAGCTCCGGTAATCGCCAGAGGGTCGCCTGAAACACAGGCGACTTTGATTGTTTTTGTTATACAGCCGATGCTTTTCATTTCTGACCCAGACGTTTAGCCGCATGACGACGCAGGACGACGAACAGGCTCAGGCCAATCACCAGCGAAACCAGGGTGGCGATCAGCGACAGGATCACGATATGTGTGCTGGCGTACCAGAGCACCATCATGTACCACGGCATTTGTCCGGTCGGGAATTGCTGGCCAACGGAGAAACTGCGGATGCCATTTTCATCGGTAATGATCGCCAGATCACCGCGCACGTTGGCGTTAATTTTTGGCGATTTCAGGTCGTTATGGATTTTCAGCAACTGCTGATCGTCTGTACCGGTCGCGACCACCACCACGTGATCGTTAGACCAGCGCGAGCGGTAACTGACGAAGCCGCGCCATGCGCCGGTCGAGGACAGATACCGGTCGGCATCCACCGGCTGGCGGTACCAGTCACCGGTCAGCCAGGCCACGAGACGCTGGACTTCGGTGGGCGTTTTTACGCCCATCGCACCGGCATTGATGCTAAACGGCGAGTCAGCCAGCAACTGCTGATTGAACGGCGTATCGCCAAGCGTAGTGACGGCCAGAATATCGCGGTCAAACAGCGGGTTATTCTGTTCGTCGCCCTTCAGACCAAAGGCCACCTGAACGTGGTTCACCGGCACACCGGTGGCTTTACCGGCGCGTGAGGCGAGGTTCAGCAGGGTATGGATTTCATCCGCCGTCGGCGTTTGCGGCAACAGCATCAGTGTGTCGGAGAAATCAGCCAGTTTGGAATACGGATAAGACGCACCGACGAAATACGACAGGTTCGGCAACTGGGCGAAGTGATAGCTTCCGCTCAGATCGATGAAGGATTTCGGGTCGATACGGCTCTTGATGTTATCGCTGGTCAGAATGCTGCACGGCGCATCTTTTTTCGGCTTGATGTCGAAATAAAATTGCAGCTGGTTATCGCCGTAAATCAGGTACGGCGCGAGCTGGATGGTGTAGCGTTCCTGACGGCTGTCACCGCCCAGACGACGCCAGAGGTTCTCGATCAGTCCGACTTTGTTCACTGTCAGGCTGCGCAGATAATTGCTGTTGATGGAGACATTCAGCCTCGAGCTGTCTTCATCAATCCAGTTTTCGGTCGGGAAGCGGTAATCAATGCGCACCGGAATATTGTGACCATCCCACATGAACAAGTCCGGCGCAGCGCGGAATGCCACCTGAATACCGTCGTGATAAATTCCGTTAGAAATCAGTGAATCCTGATCTTTACCCGCCAGTTCACCCAGCGTGACCGGCCGTGAGGTATCAATCCAGCGCGGCGCGTCATACGGTTTGCTCGCAGGAATGGTTTGCTGTGCGACATCCAGATGATCGACGCTATTAGGCATTCCGCCGCTGATCAGGCGATATGCGGCCTGACGCAGTTCGTTGTCGTCATTGCCCAGCACCAGCAGCAGTTTGTAGACAGGATTAATCGGGTTATCGATGATCTGAATCGATGCGCCGTTGCTCGCCGGCAAGGTCAGCGAACCGATTTTATCCCCCGGCTTGCCGAACAGAATGCCGTTCTGATCCGGCAAATCGTTCAGGATGACCGGGAAATCGACGCTGCGATAATCGGACAACATGCCGAGATAAGAAGAGACCATCGCTGCTGCGCTGACATCTCCGGGTTTCATTGACGCCGTAAAGCCCATGGTGATTTTGGACTCCTGCATCTGCAGGCCATCAAAGAACGGACGCGGGAAGTTACCCAGATTGCGGCCGATATTGAGCTGCTGACCTTCCAGACCAATGCTGGTGGTCGGCAAAATCGTGACCCAGTATTTATCCGACTGATCTTTCTCGCAGGTCATGGTGTTGCTGTCATGCACGCGGAAGCTCAGGTTATTGCTGGACACCACCATCGCAGACGGGATATCCAGATCGTAAACATCGCCGCCGTTACTGCTCTGGTTCAGCGGCAGATTACCCAGCGGCTGACCGTTGAGCATCAGCTCGAGCGTGGTATCGCGGGCAATCAGCGCCGGAGAAATTTTCAGCGCCAGCGAAAGATGCGCGTTGGTCACCACTTCGTCCGCTGGCAGGGTGAAGAGAATGCCCGACTGTAACTGGCCGCCGCTGAGCGTCAGCCCGTTTGGCTGTCCCATTTCCGCCACGGTAATATTACTGGTGACCGGCTGAACCAGCGGGATCACCGGTGCCGGCGCGGCGACCGGATCGGTAACCGGAGCCACAGGCGCAGACAGTGAGCTGCTGTTATTCACCGGCGTGGTATCGGCCTGCGGGGCGTCAGCAGCCGGAGCAGAATCTGCAGGTGCCGCATTGCTGGCGGGCGTTGCGTTGTCTTCCGGCATCGGTGTGACCGGCGGCAGCCACGATGGCGCAGCGGGCAAACTGGTGGCAGGATCCACTGCCGGAGCTGGCGTTTCTTCCGCCTGCGTGAACGGCAGGCTGCTGAACGTCAGCATCAGGCCGGTGGTGATTTTTCTGAGCAGGGACGCCCCCGGCACAGCAGAGAAACGGCGCTTTACGGTCGGTTCAGGTAGTCGGTTCATGCTGCTTCACTCTTGCTGGCGGCGTCAGCGGGTTTATCTTTAGCACGGCGTTCTTTCCACGTGTTGTAGAACAATTCGAACACGCAACGGATGATGCTGAGCAGTGATTTGAACGGGTTATCCTGCGGGTATTCTTCCCCAATCCAGGCGTCCGCTCGGCATAACACCACGCGTACCAGTTCACGGCGTTTTGAGAGCGGCAGGTTTTCAAATTGCAGACGAATGCGCTCTTTGTTGCCGCTGACCTGGCTGACCGGGAAGCTCTCGGCGCCGGATGAAAGCTGGATTTCCACTTCTTCAATTTCTTCTTCGAGATAACGCACATCCGGCGTCACCAGTTGCACGCCACCCATCGACATATCGATCGTGGTGGTGCGCAGTGAAATCCCGTTGGCGTAATGAATAATCGCCGGGATCGCCACATCAACACGGATGGTTTTACGCACCTGACGCGTCTCTTTCGCCACTGCAATTGCCGCCAGCAGGATCAGCACGCTGAAGCTGCCCCACGCCACATTGAGCGCGATAACGCTGGGATCAATAGCAAAATAATCGTGGAAGATGGCGCGCACTATTCCGTAACCGATACCGATAAACATCAGGATCGCGACAATCAGATGCGGCTTCACAATGTTGAAGTCAAAGAAGCCGACGTCAAGCAAACCGCCTTTGTCCGTCACGTTGAACTTGCCGCGTTTTGGCGCCAGCAGGGTCACAATCGTTGGCAGGATCAGGTGGAACGCCATGACGGTTTCATAAATTTCACCCCAGAAGGTGTAACGGAAACGGCCATTCATGCGGGAGTTGATGTACAGCGACATCACCAGGTGCGGCAGCGCGTATGCGAAAATCAGGCTGGCGGACGAGGAAATGATGTTCAGATTAAACAGCAGGAACGCCAGCGGAGCGGTCAGGAAGACCACGCGTGGCAGGCCAAACTGGAAGTGCAGCATGGCGTTCAGGTAGCACAGACGTTGCTGCCATTTCAGACCACGGCCAAGCAGCGGATTATCGACGCGGAAAATCTGCGTCATGCCGCGCGCCCAGCGTGTACGCTGAATAACGTGCAGGCCGAGACGCTCTGTCGCCAGACCGGCGGCCAGCGGGATATCCAGAAACGCGGTATTCCAGCCACGACGCTGCATTTTCAGCGCGGAGTGGGCATCTTCGGTGACGGTTTCAACGGCAAAGCCGCCGACTTCTTCCAGCGCCACGCGGCGGATAACCGCACAGGAGCCGCAGAAGAACGTCGCGTTCCAGTTGTCATTACCCTGCTGAACCGGACCGTAGAACAGCGCACCTTCGTTGGGCATGGTGCGGCCAGCGGAAAGGTTTCGTTCGAACGGGTCGGGCGAATAGAAATAGTGAGGCGTCTGGATCAGCGCCAGACGTGGGTCTTTCAGGAAGCTGCCGACGGTGGCCTGTAAAAATGCGCGGGTCGCCACGTGGTCGCAGTCGAACACGCAAATCAACTCGCCCTTAGTGAGTTTCATCGCATGGTTAAGGTTACCGGCTTTGGCGTGGGAGTTATCATTACGGGTGATATATCCCACGCCGGCGTCCGCTGAGAACACCGCAAATTCGTCGCGCTTACCATCATCCAGCACGTAAATTTTGATTTTATCTTTCGGATAATCGATGCACTGCGCCGCCAGAACGGTATCGCGAACCACGTCGAGGCTTTCGTTATATGAAGGAATATACACGTCGACGGTTGGCCATAAACTGATGTCATCCGGCAAAGGTTCGATGGTGCGTTTTAATGGCCAGGTGGTTTGCAGATAACCCAGCAATAAAATCAGCCAGACATACAGTTCGGCAAGGAATAAACCGATCCCTAAAATAGCTTCAATTGTGGAATTAAAATGCAGTGTTTCCGTGGCGCGCCAGTAAATATAACGCGTCGACATGATGATGGACATGATCACCATGACCACACTAATGCGGCGGCTTTTACTGATGCCGAGCAGGAATAATAGCCCGATGCTGATCAGGCCAAAAATGTACTGCTTCTGGCTGTCCATCGGCGTGATGATGATGACTGCTGCCACCGGCAGCAGCAGAAGAACAAGCAGGGAAAACAGGAATTTATTCATCGCTTTGGGGTCGCTGTTATCAGTGATAGTTAATAACTGCCAGATTTAGGCGCGGCGTGTAATTCACCATCACCGACTTTAATCCCTAAGATGGCGGCGACTTTTTTGCTGATCAGTTCAATATCAAATGCCGAAGCGGATACCGGACTAAAATCAATAATAGAGCGCTGCGAGGCATTCGCCTCTGGCACGCATTCATCCCTGTGGATTGTGCCCAATAATCTTTCATTTAAACGCTGTTCGAAAAATTGTGTGACATCGCGACTTAATGTACGACGGGTGTCACTTTGATTGACGACGTAATATTCACCCTTCTTATTATTAAGCGGGGTGCCAATTAATTTATTCTTTTCCATTAACGGCAATAAAGATAATGACGCGGTATCGGCAAGCATGACCACAATATGTAAATCCGCAATAGCCTGAACCGCTTTTAATGCCGGACTTGGACCCGGAGGGAAATCAGCAATAATAATTAAACCCGGATAATTCAGGACGGTATTTAATCCGCGCTGTAAAAAATGCGGATCGGTGGCCAGCTGGTGCTCAAATTCAAGACGCTGGTCTTCGTTGACTTCGCCATAAGGTAATACAAACGTATTTGAACCCGCCTTGAGAATAAACTGGCTCCAGTCGGATTCGTTACCCGAACCTGCCACAAAGCCGCGGGTATCGGAAATAGGCACACCGAAATGAAGGCGAAGGGCGTTCTGCACATCAAAATCAATAACCAGCACTTTGCTGCCACTGCGGGCGAGCGAATAGGCCAGGTTGGAGGCCACCGTGGTTTTTCCTACCCCACCTTTCGGTGAACAAACGCAAACTAACGGCATGAGGCAATCATCTCTAACAGGGGTTGAAGCGGGGTGTCGCGATGTAAATAAGCGCTGGCAGGCTGCGGAGCCCGCTGTTTAAACATCTGTTTAAAGCGCTGGTTAGCATCAGCTGACGCCGGGGACGCGGACGCCACTGGCGCTGTGCTGCGCACAGGCGCAGGGCTGTAAGCGGGCGCTGAAGGTTGTACCGGCGGCTGGTGATACACCGTCGCTGCGGGTTGTTGTACTGGCTGAAGCCCCTGAACCGGTGCGGGTTGAACCGGATTAGGTGCAGGTTGTTTTGGTGCTTCAGGCATGGCTTTACGCAGCGAATCAAGTAAACCCGATCCGCTGTCAGGAATAACAGACTGTGCGTGCAATGTCAGTGCCGGGTGAACAGGCTGATGCTGTGCGGGCTGAACCGGTGCTGGCGCGGGTGCAGCAGCAGGAGGCAGCGTTTCACGCAGCGCATCCAGCAAGCCAAATCCGGCAGCCGGAGGAGCCACTTCAGAAGACATTGGCGCGTGTGCCACGGAGGGTTGCGTTATCTGGCGGTTATCCTGGTGTTCATTCACAGGCCGGGCAGCAGACAGGGAAAATTCATCCGCAGAAATAGACTGAGGGGTGGGTTGCGTCGAACGGCCATTATCGAGAGGACCGGCAGGATCTTCGCTGGCGGAAACTTGTTTAATCAACGTCCACTGATTCATTGAACCGGTAATGGATTCACCCGTTGATTTTTCATTAAGCTCTTTATAATCAAGCTTTTCCAACTTCGTCTTATCCATAAAACGTTTAATATCGTCATATTTATTCATAAATCCCGCCCGGTAGGATTATATATATCGGTGTTTTCTGGACGTCAAAACGACCCTGAATGGCCGTTAACAAAGAGTGTGAAAAGTTTAATTTTTTTAAAGTTTTTAGTGGGAATAAGACTCGTCTTAATATATCAGTTCTTTTACAGGATAGAGCAGTTTTTACAAAAAATAGGAATTTCCCGCATAAAAACGAGGGTGATGTAACTGGCTGTCGCAAAAAGGTTTTTGATGTTATTTTACTGCTTGTTTGTCTTAAGGTAGCTGAAAAGTTTGTCTTTATTGTGATGTATAGCGCATAAACTTCATCAGTGGTGCTGAACCTGGTATGTTCTGGCTGTGGTGATATCCGGTTATGCTTCGTAATGTATGTTTTTCGTAAGTTAATTATCTTAACGGATAGTTAGTTTAGAAGTATTTTGGCAAACATGTTGTTTTTTATAGCCAAAATATTGACTCAGACCTCTTAAAAACGCGTTATAAGGTATACTGCGCAGAAGTACCGTTCCTGTTAAGGTGAGCGGGTCAAAACGTGTCTGCGGTTAATGGAGAATAAAGTTGCGGGTCAGGCGTTCATTAACGATCAAACAGATGGCGGCGGTTTCAGGCATTGCTGCATTCACTATCTGTATCTTTATCGTCATCCAGCTGTTTCACTTTGTACAGCAGCGGAGGGATGATTACGCCCAGCAACTTGAAAATATTGCGCATTCTGTCCGTGAGCCCCTGTCGCAGGCCGTACTTGATGTCGATCTGTCAGAAACGCAGGACATCCTTAACACGCTGCAACCGGTGGGTATTCTGAGCCGTGCCGATGTGGTGATGCCCAACCAAATTGCGGCGCTGCATACGCATTTCCCGCCTGGCCGCCCGGTGCCGCAATGGGTTATCCGCGGTTTTAATTTACCGGTGACCATTTCAGTTCCTCTCTATTCTGCTGCTGCCAGCCCAAAATCGCCCAAGCCGCTGGCATTTCTGGTGCTTCAGGCTGATTCCTACCGTATGTATCAGTTCATTATCAGTGCGCTGTCGACCATGCTGACCACTTATCTGCTGCTGGCACTGATCCTGACGATTTCCGTGAGCTGGATTGTCAACCGCCTGATCGTTAAACCGCTACGCACGATTGCCCGTGAGCTGGAATCCCTGCCGGAAAGCGAAGTGCCTTATCATCAGCTGACGCTGCCGCAACGTCATGAAGACGACGAAATCGGCATGCTGGTGCGCAGCTACAACCGCAATCAGCAACAACGAGAAAAGTTACCGCAAAAGAGTGATGACGTGTCGCTGTGTTCCGGAAGCAGCCTGAATAATGAAGAACAATTCATTCTGCGCCTGCAACAGCGGCTCAGTTCAGCGGAGCCTGAGAAAGGTTTCCACCTGCTGCTGATCGGTATCGAAAGTCTGCGTGATGACGGCCATGTCGATTGCCCGCTGATATCTTCCATTATGGATGTGCTGCCGGAAAACTGTCTGATGGCGCGTCTGAGTTACAACGAATTTGCCCTGCTGGCGGGAGACATTGCGCGTCCCTTTATGGCGATGCGTCTGGCACGACAAATCATGGAGCGCATCAATGCGCCACAGGAAAGTGATGCCGGCAATATGTCGCTGCATCCGACGGGCAGTATCGGTATCGTCCAGCACACAGGCGAATTCCCGGTGACGGCGCAGCAGATGATGTCTAACGCGCGTGCCGCCAGACTGTCCGCTTATCAGCAAGGTAAGAATCAGATCCTGTTCTTTGAGCCTGAGCTGACCGAGAAGATTCAGAAACGTTTATTGCAGGAAAACGATATTCTGCACGCCATGGAGCAAAGCGATTTCACGCTGTTTATCCAGCCGCAGATGAATATGAAAACCGGCGCAGTGGTCGGCGCGGAAGCCTTGCTGCGGCGTAAAATGCCCGACGGCAGTTACGGGCTGGAAAGTGATTTCATCGTGCTGGCCGAAGAAATTGGTGTGATGAGCCTGTTGGGTTACAAGATTCTCGAACTGGGTTGCCAGATCCTGGCGGACTGGCAGCAGCGCGGCATTACATTGCCCTTGTCGGTCAACCTTTCCGGCGTGCAGGTGCAGCAGCGTAATTTCCTGCCGGAACTGCGCAGCCTGCTGAGCCGTTACAAAATCAATCCGGGACAACTGGTTCTGGAAATTACAGAAACGGCGCGGATTGAAGATTTAGATCGCGCGCTGTTGCTGCTGAGTGAATTACGCGCAGCAGGCGTATCGATTGAACTGGATGATTTTGGCCTGGGCTATTCAGGTCTTGAATATCTCAACCGCCTGCGTTCGCTGCCGATTGATGTCATCAAAATCGACCGCAGCTTTGTCAGCGTGTTGCCCGGGGACGAAGTGATGGTGAACATTGTGGCGTCCATTGCACGTGCAATGAATATCCAGCTGGTCGCTGAAGGGGTCGAAACCGAGGAGCAGCGTTTGTGGCTGCTGAACAAAAATATTCACCTCGGGCAGGGGTATTTATTCTCCCCGCCGCTTTCCAAAAAAGAATTTGAGCGCAAATTCTGCCAGCCTGCCTGAACGCTCTGAATGGCAGGAAACCCCTTCCTGCCGGCACTTTTTCTGACTCTCTTTGATTTCTTTACTTACTTAAATCTGAGCTGAATGGTTTCCGCTCTGGTTTTTCATGAGTCGTCATTGCGCAGAGAAACGAAATATTTCCATCATGTTGTGTAGATGTTACTCCAATGCACTCGCCTCATTATCTTTGACCTTAAAAAACCAAGGGCGATGCACTCACTTCAGGATGGGTATTCATGAAAAAATCACTCTTCAAGAGTCTGTATTTTCAGGTTCTTTTAGCAATTACTGTGGGCGTACTGCTGGGGCATTTCTATCCGGACATCGGCGCGCAAATGAAACCGTTAGGTGATGGTTTTGTTAAGTTAATCAAGATGATCATCGCACCTGTTATCTTCTGTACCGTCGTCACCGGCATCGCAGGCATGGAAAGCATGAAAGCGGTGGGGCGCACCGGCGCCATCGCGCTGCTCTATTTTGAAATCGTGAGTACTCTGGCACTGATTATCGGGCTGGTGATCGTCAACATCGTGCAACCGGGTGCCGGGATGAACGTCGATCCTGCAGCGCTGGACGCCAAAGCCGTCGCGGTTTACGCCGAGCAAGCACAAAGTCAGGGCATCATTCCTTTCCTGCTCGATGTGATCCCATCAAGCGTGATTGGTGCGTTCGCCAGCGGTAACATCCTGCAGGTGCTGCTGTTTGCGGTGCTGTTTGGATTTGCGCTGCATCGCATGGGTCACAAAGGTCAGCTGATTTTCAATGTGATTGAAAGCTTCTCAGGGGTCATTTTCGGCATCATCAACATGATCATGCGCCTGGCACCTTTGGGTGCTTTCGGGGCGATGGCGTTCACTATCGGTAAATACGGCGTCGGTTCTCTGGTCCAGCTCGGTCAGCTGATCCTGTGCTTCTACCTGACCTGTATTCTGTTCGTGGTGGTGGTGCTCGGGCTTATCGCGCGCTTCACCGGTTTCAGCATCTTCAAATTTGTGAATTACATTAAAGAAGAATTGCTGATCGTTCTCGGCACCTCGTCCTCTGAATCCGCACTTCCGCGTATGCTGGATAAAATGGAGCGTCTGGGCTGCAAAAAATCCGTGGTCGGCCTGGTTATCCCGACGGGTTATTCCTTCAATCTGGACGGCACCTCGATTTATCTGACCATGGCGGCGGTCTTTATCGCTCAGGCCACCAATACCCATATGGATATCTGGCATCAGATCACCCTGATTGTGGTACTGCTGTTGTCTTCAAAAGGCGCGGCGGGCGTGACCGGCAGTGGCTTCATCGTACTGGCGGCAACATTGTCGGCGGTAGGGCACTTACCGGTGGCAGGGCTGGCGCTGATTCTGGGCATTGACCGCTTTATGTCTGAAGCGCGTGCGCTTACCAATCTGGTGGGTAACGGCGTGGCGACTATCGTGGTGGCAAAATGGTGTGATCAGCTCGATGAAGGGCAGCTGAAAGCGACGTTGAATGGCCAGAAAGGCCTGACAGAGGCCGAGAAGTCCGCTTCAGGTTTCTAAATAATGGCCTGATGATGGATGAAAATAGCGTTAAACGTTTCTAAAAACGCATTTATTTAGCCTCATATCCCCTAATATCCACCGGTTGCTTGATGTAACCGGTGGATTATCTTCATAATATGTCCCCAGAACGCCACCTCCGGCTATTATTCCCAGAATATTTTTGACGGCTGCGCGACTTTGCAGGAAAAGCGCGGTCTAACGAAGGATTGTATTTTTCGTCCTTAAACTTACGCATTCAGTTCCTGTGGGCGAGTCAACTGACACCGGCAGGACAGCAAATTTAAAATTAGATTGTCATTACGTAGGGGTTCACATGCAGGGCACCAAAATCCGTTTACTCATTGGTGGATTGTTGCTGGCAGCAGCCGCAAGTCATGTGCAAGCTGAAGCATTACAACCTGATCCTGCCTGGCAGCAGGGGAAGCTGGACAATGGATTTACCTGGCAGTTGCTGACGACGCCGCAACGCCCGAGCGATCGTATCGAATTACGCCTGGTGGTTCGCACCGGCTCGCTGGCAGAATCTGCCCAGCAATCAGGCTATGCCCATTTCCTTCCGCGTCTGGCACTGATGCACAGCGAAGGATTCAGCACGTCTCAGTTACAATCTTTATGGCAGCAAGGTATCAATCCGCAGCGCCCGATGCCGCCGGCTGTCAGTTCTTATGACTTCACCATGTATAACCTGAGCCTGCCAAATAACCGTCCTGATCTGATGAAGGATGCGCTGAACTGGCTGGCGAATACCGCCGGTAAAATCTCCGTGACGCCTGAGCTGGTGAGTGCCGCGCGTCAGGAATCTCAGGATCCGGTGGGCTCTTTACCGCAAAATACGCAGGATGCCTGGTGGCGTGCGCGTATGGCCGGTTCGACCCTGGTCGGGCACAGTCCCGATCAGTTGCCGACAAAACCTATCAATATCGAAGCCTTAAGCAAGTTTTATCATCAGTGGTATACCCCTGATGCGATGACGCTGTTTGTGGTTGGGAATGTGGATAGTCGTGGTCTTAGCGAACAAATCAACCGGACTTTCTCTGTTCTGAAAGGCAGCCGTCAGACCCCACAAACCTTGCCGACGCTCTCTGAAGTCACGACCAAATCGATGAGCGTGATGGATGAAAATCTGACTCAGGATCGTCTCTCACTAATGTGGGACAACGCCTGGCAGCCGATTCAGGATTCACAGGCGCTTTCCGCGTACTGGCGCAGTGATTTAGCCCGTGAGGCGCTGTTCTGGCATTTGCAGGAAGCCCTGAAAACTGCTTTCGAAAATAAGAAAGATGCCACCACACCGGGCCCGTCACTGGGCTTTGACTGCAATGTGCAGTATCAGCGCGCCCAGTGTGCTATCCGTATCGACGCCCCACAGGCGAAGCTTGCCGAGCTGTTTAAGCGTTTGTCCGAAGAGTTGCTGGTGGTGCGTGATAAAGGCATTTCGCAGTCTGAATTTGATGCGCTGATTGCGCAAAAGAACGATCAGCTGAGCAAGCTTTTCGCCACCTACGCCCGTACCGACACCGATGTGCTGATGAGCCAGCGTTTGCGTTCCCAGCAGAACGGCGTCGTGGATATCGCACCGGAACAGTACCAACAATTGCGTCAGCAGTTCCTTACCACGCTGACGTTGCCGGTGCTGAATCAGGAGCTGAAACAGCAGCTTTCCCGCGAACCCGCGATGCTGATTGCACAACCGAAAGGCGAGTCTGAACTGAACGCAGGTGAACTGCGGGCGGTGTATGACAAAGTGATGGCACCGGTGGAGAGCGCTCCGGCAGCGGATGCACCTGCGGCATCGGCGGCGACGAGTGCGCAATAAGGGGCTTCCCCTTATTTATCCCCGTTTTAGAAGGGAGAAAGTTTCGGTTTCTTAATTGTCGTGATGACTTAACTCGCTGCGCCGAAACCGCCCAAGAGAGGGAAGTGCTTTCCCTCTCTTGGATCTCTCCCCGCTTTTACAACCAGCGCTACCGCTCGCTGGCTATGTTTCAGCAACCGCAATGACAGGCTGGAAATCTTGCCGCTTTGCGGTTCCTTCTCTCGGTCTTCGAGCCATAGGTCTCGAAGCCGCTCCGTTCAGCAAGATTTCTGAATCGCCCGCACGATCTTAAATTCAACATCAAACTGATGTTTATCTTTTAGAAAAGTGGATTGGCGTGCTCAAAAATGGCACCGAATGAACGGTTCGAGACCTATGGCTCGACACCTGAAATTCGGGAATCGCGCAGCGATGACATTTTGCGCCACTCACTTAAGTGACAGAACATGTCCGTCTTGCCTGCGGTAGCGCGCAGTAAAAAGACGTGGGAGATCCAAGAGGGGCCCATCATGGCCCCTTTTGGGCGGTTTCGGCGCGGTGAGTTAAGTGAGCGCAGCACTTAGGAAACCGAAACTTTCACCGTCTTACGACCCAGCCTTCACTGAAAGTGAAAAACCGTTATACCCGCTCCGGCATAAACTCCATCGGGATGATCGCCCCGCGATGCTGAATCACGGTGCTCGCTGTCTCATGCCCGCGCACTGCCGCTTCCACCGCACTTCCGCCGGTGAGCCTTACTGCTAAATACCCGGCGCTGAAGGAATCCCCTGCGGCGGTTGTATCGATCACTTTCTCTTTCGGCAATTTCACCGCAGGCACATCGTGCTGCTCGCCTTCGGCGCTGGACACGATGCAGCTGTCGGCTCCGCGTTTCACCACCACTTCGCTGACGCCCAGCGCGTGGGTGCGTGCGATCACTTCCTCATACGGCTTCTGACCCCACAACATGTCTTCATCGTCGAGCGTCAGGAAAGCGATGTCTGTGCAGGAAAGCATTGCGTTATACGCGGCCTGCGTCTGTTCTTTGCTGGCCCACAGGCGCGGACGATAGTTGTTGTCGAAAATGACTTTGCCACCGCGTGAACGGCAGGCTTTCAGCAGGGTCATCAGACGGTCACGGCTTTCATCGTTAAGGATCGCCAGACTGATGCCGCTCAGGTACAGATAATCGAATTCTGCCAGCTTCTGACAAATCTCTTCGGATTGCGGGCTGTCGAGCCAGTAGCGCGCGGCGGCATCATTGCGCCAGTAGTAAAAGGTGCGCTCGCCGGTGTCGTCGGTTTCAATCACATACAGGCCAGGCAGTTTGTTTTCCAGACGCTGAGTCAGATCTGTGTTCACGCCTTCCTGCTGCCACGCCTGCAACATCTCATTGCTGAAACTGTCGGTGCCGAGCGCGGTAACGTAATGGACGTTCAGCGCTTCAGGGGAAACCTGACGGGAAATATAAACAGACGTGTTCAGCGTGTCACCACCAAAACCCCGGTGGAGGGCATCGCCTTTCTGAGATAATTCGATCATGCATTCGCCGATTACGGCAATGTTTTTGCGGGTCATTGTACCTGGCCTATGTCTGAAGCATTAAAACGAAAGGAAAGAAAAGATCGTCATTATTGCGCTCTAGTCTCTTCATAAGAATGCGGTCAGTCAAATAAATTAAAACGAGGTTTTATTTTTTTATGCGGCAGGCGAAAAAACGAAATATTTCATTCATCCCAATGCAGAGCCTGCTGTAAGGAACTTCCAGCCCGGTTTTCGGGTTTTTTATGCGCAAATCATGCAGAGAAATGCGGAGTGATTAAAGTTTCCCCGCGCTACGCCGATAGATAACTCTACTAATGAAAGCCAGGAAACCGGGCTACTTTGCCGCCATGAAACGACGCGCTTCGCTGAAGTCCGGTCTGTTCACATGGACGCCATTGTCGTCACGCAACACATGTTGCCGCATGTCCCCTGATGATCTGATTCTTATTCATGACGGCAGAAAAATATGATAACTAAGATGATGTTAGGGCTGATTACGCCTTCTTTTACCGCGATTGAACGCGTAAAAGCACAGTCTTACTGGCGTCAGTGTCAGAGAGTGTACCGTTTTCAGCCTATTTATCGCACGACAGGAAAGCTGTTGGGGATTGAATTACTGACCGGGGTTTTCCACCCGGCGGATCCGCACAAATTCATTTCACCTGAAGAATATTTTGTTGCGATAGCCGTGGGCAAGCGCCTGCAAATCGTGCAGGAGCAACTCGACCTGTTACAGCGCTGGCAAAGTTTGTTCATCGACCATGAATTACTGGCTTCTATCAACGTCGATGGTCAGGTGCTGGAAATGCTGCAATCTGACACCGCGCTGCGCGCGCAAATCAGCGCAATGCCTTACGTACGTTTTGAACTGGTCGAAAGCGCTGAACATGCACTGAGTATTCCGTTGTCGCAAATCGAGCAATCTGACCGTTTATGGCTCGACGATTTTGGTCAGGGGATCGCAAACTTTTCTTCTTTCACCACCTGGCATTACGAATACATCAAAATCGCCCGCGATTTGTTTATTCTTTTGGGGCAGAGCGAAGAAGGCTCACGCCTTTTTTATACGCTGGTGACGCTGATGAACCGCTACAGCAAAGGCGTGATCATTGAAGGGGTAGAAACAGCCTCGGAATGGGCGATGGTGTGTAATTCGGATGCGCTTGCCGCTCAGGGCTATTATCTGGCGCGTCCTGCGACGTTCGACAATCTTGATAACCTGCCAATACATTTCAAAGGATAATGGATCACACCTTACCCGCTGAGGCGAAGTCTCAAATTGCCCGGTGCGTAGAGGTGGTGTGATTCATTGTTATTCTGTTGATTTAAATGCTTTTACAGTCACATCTCCTGCCTCGTTTTTCTTCTTTTTCACACGCCGGTTCCGGCAAATTGCGACAAATTCAACTATGGTTAAACACTGGGATTCGTTAACTGTCTGAAAGGAACAGCTTTATGACGCGCACAGGTAAAGTGATCTCCTGGGTTGTGGGCATCATTGTGATTCTGTTGATCGCTGTCGTGATTTTCATCGCGACCTTCGACTGGAACCGCCTCAAACCTACCATTAATCAAAAGGTCAGCGCTGAACTGAACCGTACTTTTGCCATTCGCGGCAATTTAGGGGTGGACTGGTCGCGGCAGAAAGATGAGGCGGGCTGGCGTGCGTGGGTTCCGTGGCCGCATATTCATGCTGAAGATATCGTGCTCGGTAACCCTTCTGATGTGCAAACTGGCGAAAAAGACGCGCAGATGGTGAAACTCGCCCGCGTGGACGCCAGTATTGCGCCACTCGCGCTGCTGCATAAAGAAGTCCTTATTCCGCGTATCTGGCTGAAACAGCCGGATGCGTCGCTGGTACGTCTCGATAATGGCAAAAATAACTGGACGTTTAATCTTGCCAACAGCGACACCAAAGACCCGGCTCAGCCGCCTTCCGCCTGGTCATTTACCCTCAATGACATCGTGTTTGACCGCGGACAAATCGATTACAAAGACGCGAAAATGAAAGCCGATTTCCGCGCCATTATTGATCCGCTGGGCAAACCGCTGCCGTTTACCGAAGTGGTCGGCGATAAAAAAGACGCGTCGACATCTAAAACTCCGCCGTACGTTTTCGGCTGGAAAGTTGACGGTAAATACAACGGCGAATCGCTCTCTGGTAGCGGTAAAATCGGCGGCATGCTGGCGCTGAAAGACCCCGATGCGCTGTTCCCGTTACAGGCCGATGTACGTTCAGGCAACACGCGGGTAGCGGTGGCCGGAACCTTGCAGGATGCGATGAACCTCGGTGGCCTGGATTTACGCCTGAAATTCTCCGGCCAGACGCTGTCTGATTTGTACGGTCTGACCGGCGTGTTGTTGCCGCAAACGCCACCTTATTCCACTGACGGACATTTATCGGCGACGTTGCATGGCAAAAATGGCGCGATTTACCGTTATCAGAACTTTAATGGTGAAATTGGCGACAGCGACATTCACGGTTCCCTGACCTATCAGGCCAGCAAACCACGGCCAAAACTGACCGGCGATGTAGTGTCCAAACAACTGCGCTTTGCCGATCTGGCGCCGCTGATTGGTGCGGATTCCAACAAAGATAAAGCCAAACGTGGGGAAACCACCCGCCAGCCTGCCGATAAAGTGCTGCCGGTGGAGAAATTTGATACCAAGAGCTGGCGCGTCATGGATGCCGATGTGAAGTTCAGCGCCAAACGCATCGAGCATGGCAAATCTCTGCCGCTGAGTGATTTGAGCACGCATCTGAAACTGACGGACGGTGAAATCCTGCTGGATCCGCTGCGCTTCGGCGTCGCGGGCGGGAACCTGAATTCCACTATCCGGCTTGAAGGGGACAAATCGCCAATGCAGGCGCGTGCAGATATTCATGCCCGTAAGCTGAAACTGAAACAGCTGCTGCCAAGCGTGCAGTCGATGGAGCGCAGCCTGGGTGACCTGAACGGTGATGCCACGCTGACCGGTACCGGCAATTCGGTCGCGGCGCTTCTGGGCACCAGCAACGGTGACATGAAAATCCTCATCAACGACGGCGTGATCAGCCGGGGTCTGATGGAACTGGCTGGGCTGAATGTCGGTAACTACGTGGTCAGCAAACTGTTTGGCGATGACGAAGTGGCCATCAACTGTGCGGCCGCCAACGTCAACGTGAAGAACGGGCTGGTGACGCCACGGCTGTTTGTGTTTGATACCGAGAACGCGGTCATCAACATCACCGGTAACACCAATATGGCGACCGAGCGTCTGGACTTGTCGATCAACCCGGAAAGTAAGGGCGTGCGTATCCTGACCTTACGTTCACCGTTGTATGTTCGCGGTACCTACAAAAATCCGGATGCCGGCGTGAAACCGGGTCCGCTGATTGCCCGTGGTGCCGCCGCCGTCGCGCTCGGTGCAGTGGTGGCTCCCGCCGCGGCATTACTCGCCCTGATTTCTCCAAGCGATAATGAAGAAAATCAGTGCGGCCCGATATTGCAGCAGATGAAAGAGAAGTAATCGTTTTCAAGTTGCCATATTGGCAACCTGGCGGCGGAGTGTTACGATGTTGCCAGGTTGTCAACTTATGGAAGAATAATGCATCTGATTACAATGCGTGCCTTAGCCGAAGCGGCTGTGCGATTTCCGCAATATAAAACGGAATTGCTCAGTCTCGGAAAGGTGATTGAGAAAGGGAATTTCCCCACACCGGCAGCGCTGAGAAAGATCTACCCTTCGCTGGATAATTTTAAATATCTTGATAAACATTATGTTATCAACATCGCAAGAAACGAGGTCAGGGTGATTGCGCTGATCTTCTTTGAAAGCCAAAAGTTTTATGTCAAAGGGATTTATACCCACGCCGAATACGATCGGTTTACCGATCAGCACCGGGGGAAAAAGAAATGATTAAGGACGCCATTAAAGCGACTGAGGCGTTGGTCAGCGCCGTACCTTTGCTGGGAGAAAATCCCAACGAGCAGGACTATCAGGAAGCGCTGGAACTGGTTGAGTACTTACTGATGAATAACCCGACCAGTCCTTTACTGGATATTGTCAGCAACAGAATTACCGCCTACGAAAACACGCTGCCAGAAATCATTAATTTTCGGGCAGACATGGACGCATTACCGGACGGCATTGCCGTTCTCATGACCTTGATGGATCAATATGGTTTGAAGCAAAGTGATTTAGCTGACGAAATCGGCAGTAAATCTCTGGTTTCCCGCATTCTGCGCGGGGAACGCAAGCTGACCGTTGAGCACATCGGAAAGCTTGCCGACCGCTTCGGGATTTCTCCCGCATTGTTTATCTAATTCGCTGAATCTGCATCACTGAGGCACCGGATCCAGTACCGCACATTTGTGGTCCTGGATCTCCTCGGTCGAGGCGTTATTGAGTTTCAGCAGGTCACGCTCGCTGGCGAGCAGCAGGAAATCGCCGCCCGGCAGGCTGACCATTGCCATGCCGAAATGCCCCATCTTTTTATCCGCTTCCGGCACGCCTTCGGCCAGAAGCCGGAAAGCGCCTTTTTCATTTAGCTCAGCCTGTGTCACTTTACGTGCCAGATAGGTATGTCCGAGCAGTTTATCCGGCAGCGCCTGCCAGTTATATCCCATCTGCGCGCCATCTTTGCTCAGCGTGGTTTTCACCTGCGGCAGAAGGCAGGAAATGTGGATATGCAGCTGGTTCTGCGAGCGGCCATATTGCGAGTTAATCGCCAGCGAGACATTGCTGTCATCGATCGGTTTACCGTATTTATCCGCCATAAAATGCCGCGCATTCCATGCCTGACTGAAAAAGTTCGGCGTTGCCGGTTCCAGTAAAGCCGGGCTTTCCATACCGGTGATCCGCGCGGTGGGCATCAGCAGATATTGCAGCGGGCCATTCAGATCTTTCAGCACCACAAATCCTTGTGGTTCATCGACCTGTGTGCAGGGCTCAGGTTTGCCTGTGCTTTGCTGATTCGGCAGGCATTTCTTACTGATGATGTTCCACAGGGCGTTGGGATTGGAGGTATGAGGCCAGAAATACCAAAAGGCCGCAGCAATAACGATAAGCAGGATCAGAACAGGCAGGATAAAACGTCGTAAGCGCATAAGGAACCTTCGCTGAAGGCACCGTGCCGGGCGCATACCGGGCACGGTGTCGGGTCAGTTACAGTGACTGATGGGCGGTTTCTTTGGACAACAGCAGCGCGATCAGTGTCAGCGTTGCCATCGAGGCCAGATACACGCCCACGTAGAACAACCCGTAATGAGTTGCCAGCCAGGTGGCGATATACGGCGCGACGGACGCGCCCAGTATCGAAGACACATTATAGGAGAAGGATGCGCCGGTATAACGAACTTCTGTCGGGAAAAGTTCCGGCAGCAGTGCGCCCATCGGACCGAAGGTCAGTCCCATCACCATAAAGCCGCACAGCAGGAATACCATCACCAGCGCCTGTGAACCGGCACCCAGAATGGTCGGGAAGCACAGGGCGAAGACGATCATCAGCAGCGTAATGCAAATCATGGTTTTGCGACGGCCAAACTTATCCGCCAGCTGACCGGCGACCGGCACCATCACGCCAAAACCGATCACGCCAATCATTAGCATCAGCAGAAATTCATTGCGCGGAATGCCCAGTCCGACTGGCTTTGCCGCCGTGCCGTAACCCAGTGAATATACGGTCATGATGTAGAACAGCGTGTAAGTCGCGACCATGATGAACGTGCCGAGCAGCGTCGCTTTTTTGTATTTGGTGAACAGCGTACCGATGGGCACTTTCACCTGTTTACCGGCTTTAGCGATTTTGGCGAACACCGGCGTTTCGTGCAGGGAAACACGCACGTACAGACCGACAATCACCAGTACCGCAGACAGCAGGAATGGCACACGCCAGCCCCAGGAAATGAACTGTTCATCGGTCAGCAGCCACGACAGCAGCAGGAACATGCCGTTGGCAAAGAAGAAGCCGATCGGCGCGCCGAGCTGCGGAAAAGAACCGTAGAGGGCACGTTTCTTCGCCGGTGCATTCTCGGTGGCCAGCAGCGCCGCGCCGCCCCATTCACCGCCCAGTCCCAGACCCTGACCAAAGCGCGCCAGCGCCAGCAGCAACGGTGCGAAGACGCCAATCGTCGCGTAGGTCGGCAGCAGGCCAATCACCACGGTAGACACGCCCATGGTCAGCAAAGATGCCACAAGGGTGACTTTACGCCCGACGCGGTCGCCGAAGTGACCGAAAAGTGCCGAGCCAATCGGACGTGCAATAAAGGCGATGGCGAAGGTGGCGAGCGACTGAAGTGTGGCCGCTGTCGGATCACCCTGCGGGAAGAAAATATGCGGGAATACAATTACCGCGGCAGTGGCGTAGATATAAAAGTCGAAGAATTCAATGGCCGTACCGATTAGCGATGCCACGATAACTTTGCCGCGGGAGTTCTGACTCACCAGGTTGGCGTCAGCTTCTAATTCTGGAGTGATAGTGGCTTGCATAAGTGTTTCTTATTTGTAATGAGTGGGAGGGATCTAATGTAAATAAATGTATATCGAAAAGGCATCTTATGCAGAGCAGGGCGGTATTTCAACGCAGCGGAGGCGCTGAAAAAAGGCGTTTAAAGCCGGATCGGGGGAATGTTTTATCAGGGCGAGATTTCACCAATCATAAGTTTGGCGAATGGTTAAAAGGCAGAGTAACTGACTGCAAAACCGCGAAATAAAAGTACGGCTCTCAGTCAGTTATTCTGCTTTTCAGTGCAGTGTAATGCCTGATTTGGCATCATTCACTGCTTTTTAATCTCATTATCAGAATTAATTGCTGATATATGCATTTCATCTGGCACGATGAGATTGTCCGGCGTGTATTCACTGTCGTTTTCCGTGGCATTTTTCTCATTTTTGCCTGCATTCTGACGGTGATCCGGCATTTTCGGATCATCTTTGTATTTTGCAGTCGCTATCCACGCCGCCACAAATAACGTCAGACGGGCGAAGAAATAGAAGAAAGCCATCAGCCCGATCACCGACCCGAACGCCGCGCCGGAAGGCGACGTCGCCAGTTTCGGCAGCGTCATGGTCATCACGAATTTGATCACCTCAAAGCCCACTGCCGCCAGCAACGTCCCGCGCAGCAGCGCCTTTTTACGTGGCTTGTGGCGTGGCAGCATCCAGAAAATCCACAGGAACAGCAAATAGTTGGCGGCAATAGAAATCACCAGCGTGATGCTGGTCATCACCGGACGCAGCCAGTCAATGCCGCCAAGACCCAGCGCATCGACAATGGTTTTTTGCGCGGCACCGGCAATCGACGTCAGCGACAGCGTGATAATCAGCGCCAGCACCAGCCCGGTCAGTGAAATAAAGTCGCGGATGTAGCGGCGGTAAATCTTTTCCTGATCCTGCGGATTACGTTCCCAGACATCGCGCGATTGTGCGCGGATCGCCTCGCGCAGATTTCCCATCCAGCTGATACCGGAATAGAGCGCAATCAGCAAACCGGATAACCCCACGGCGGTACGCTGCTGGATGGCGGTATTCACCGTGCTTTTCAGCGTGTTCGCCAGATTCGGGTCGCTGATGCTGTTGACGATTTTATTGATCAGCTCCGCCAGCAAATCGGGATTTGAGGCCAGCACAAAACCGACGGCGGCGAAGGACACCATCAGGATCGGGATCAGCGACAGAAACGAAAAATAGGTAATAGCAGCGCCAAACTGGCTGCCAAGACGGTCATTAAAGCGCTCGGTAGCGCGCAGCAGGTGGGCGACCCAGCCCCATGACTGAACGTGTTCTACCAGTCGTGAAAATCTGCCGATGTTTTTATCCACCGTAGAATTACCGGTTTTGATATTAATCAGCGGCTCGGGTTTTTCCTGTGTATCAGGTTCTTGTTTAGAAATGATGGGCATTGATCCATGTTGTCCTTAAAAGTGCATCCGGCTTTAAGTATAGACGCCTGAGCCGCCGGGACTAAGTCGCGGCGGTTTAAGCGGTCAGGCAATGAACGTTTGAGTAATGTCGGTCAGCCAGTCCATAAACACTTTCACGCGGCGGGAAAGGTTCAGGCGGTGCGGATAAACCAGCGTCACCGGCATTGGCGGCGCACGGAACTGCGGCAAAATACTCACCAGCTGACCGCTTGCCAGCGCGTCACGCACGCCGAGCAACGGCGCCTGAATAATGCCTAATCCGGCCAGACAGGCAGAGACGTAAGTTTCAGTGCTGTTGACCGTCACTGCGCCGCCGCTTTTAACGGTTTTCACCTGCTTACCGTCGAGATATTCAAAGGCGGACGTATGGCTGCCGAGAATTTGTTCGTAATGGACCATCGCGTGCTGCGCCAGCTGGTCTGGGTGATCAGGCGTGCCATAACGACGCAGATAACCGGGGCTGGCGCAGTTCACCACGCTGAGCTGCCCGAGCGGGCGGGCAATCAGGCCGGAATCTTTCAGCGTGCCGGTGCGGATCACGCAATCGAACCCTTCGCGCACCACATCCACACGATGATCGGTACAGCTCAGCTCAATTTCCAGCGCAGGATAACGGTTGAGGAATTCAGCCAGGCGCGGCAGCACCAGACTGGTCGCCATGCCGGTGGTCATATCAACCCGCAACCGCCCGCTGACGCTGGCCGGATTCGACTGAAACATCGACTCCAGCTCCTCCATGTTTGCCAGCAGCTCTTTACAGCGCTGATAAAACACCTGCCCGTCCTGCGTCAGCTGCACGCGGCGCGTGGAACGGTGCAGCAGGCGTGCCGACATGCGCGTCTCCAGCTGCTGGACGAGGCGCGAGACACTGCCTTTCGGCAAACCGAGACTTTCTGCTGCACGGGTAAAATTACTCAGCTCCGCCACGCGAACGAAGACCTGCATTGATTGAATTTTATCCACATTATGCCCGATTGTTGTTGGTATTGAGACAGTGAAACTCATTATGAACCATTTATCGCACTCAGGTAATCCAATAGGCTGTGTTTCAACCGATGTATCAGTGACAAAAATCCAAAGAGGCCCAAAATGAACCGTAAAATCGCTATTGTGACCGGCGGAAGCCGTGGATTAGGCAAGAATGCCATTGAAAAGCTGGCAAAAAACAACGTTGATATCATTCTGACTTACCACAGCCAGGCGGATGCGGCGCAGGCGGTGGTGCAATCAGTTGAAGCACAGGGCGGAAAAGCGGTGGCGCTACAGCTGAATACCGGCGCGTCCGGCAGCTTTGACGCTTTTGTGGCGCAGGTAAAAACTCAGCTGCAACAGGTCTGGCAGCGCGACACTTTTGATTTTCTGGTGAACAATGCCGGTGTGGGTTTGCATGAGTCTTTTGCGGATACCACTGAAGAACAGTTTGACCTGATGATGAACGTCCACCTGAAAGGGCCATTTTTCCTGACGCAGAAACTGCTGCCGCTGATGGCAGACGGTGGACGCATTCTGAATGTTTCCAGCGGACTGGCGCGTTTCGCACTGCCGGGCTCTTCGGCTTACGCCATCATGAAAGGTGCGATTGAAGTGCTGACTCGCTATCAGGCCAAAGAACTGGGCGCCCGTGGCATTACCGCGAACGTGCTGGCACCTGGCGCGATCGAAACGGATTTCAGCGGCGGTATGGTGCGCGATAATCCTGATGTGAACAAAATTGTCTCAGCCAATACCGCACTGGGACGCGCCGGTTTGCCGGATGATATTGGCGGGATGGTGGCGATGATGCTGAGTGATGAAGCAGGCTGGATGACCGCCCAGCGCATCGAGGCTTCAGGCGGTATGTTTATCTAAACCTAATCGTGCTGGAAACGCTTTGCTTTCATATGTTGCTGTTTTTCCAGTTCGAAAATTGCCCGTTGCAGGTCGCGTTCCTGCGCGGGCGATAAATTCGGAAACTTAAAACTCAGCCGCTGTTTGCTGACAGTTTCACCTTTATTGCTCACCGATTTGCGCGCCATCGCGCCGATGTACTGCAAATCCACTTTGAATTTCCCAAGCTCGGCCAGTTCGATCAGGGAATCTTTCAGCACTGCGCCTGAACTGATTTCCGGCGGCGTCATGCCGTCAATCTCCAGCCCCAGCCCGCCGAGAGAAATATCCCTCACGCGATAGGCAAAGTCTGTCGTATCCGGCAGTTTTCCGCTGCAACGGTAATCCGGCAGCCACGGCACATTCACACGGAAATACTCACGACGCTGAATGGAATACAACACGGGTGGGATATCACAGGTGAAAGTAGGCAAACCTTCATACGCCACCTGACGAACTTTACTGCATGAAAATTCGACCTTTGCGCCTGCCGGTTCTGCCACAAAATTCAGCGTATCGGCGTCCATTGCCAGACTATTTTCATAATCTGAGCTGCCGAGATCGAATAAAAACTGGTGGTGGTCAGCGTCGACGTCCAGAATTTTGCTGATAAATTGCCCGCGGGAATGGCTGACCATAACCAGCGTCTGGTTCTTCTTTAAGTCACGCAGAACGGACAAGATTGCCAGCGTGTTCCGCTTCGCAAACGACTCTTTAGATACTTCGCTCACCTGCCGCACCTCATAAGAAATAAATGCAAAATTATGGCGCAGCCGTTGACGTGTAAGGCGCCCAATACGGATTATCGGCCACTCAGAACAAAACTTTATCGCGTAATAACGTGGTTTTTGACCGGCCCAAAGGGAAATTGTGCGCCGCAGGACGCTGTTTGCGCGTCCCTGATTTATATATAGGCTATCTTTGGGCGTTCTGACGTCTCTTTTCTCCTCCGTTTTTATCATTTAAAACATATCGGACGAGAATTATTTTCTCTTATACCGAATAGAAACCGGTCCTCAGGTGTTTACCTTATATCGAACACTGACGGGCTGACTATTTTGCTGCACTCGCTGACCGCTCTGTTCCACCATTACGTTCTCCGCGACGGCATTCTGCGCCGCATGTTACCGGGCAGCGCAGGCCGCCCGTAAATCATCCGTTAATCCCCTACAGGACATCATCATGAAGACAAAAACGGTAATACAGGCGCTGTCGGTTGTGTGTCTGGCTGGCAATCTGCTGTTTTTCAGCGCGGCAGCGAATGCGATGGGCGACGATTCCGACGCGAAGAAAACGCCGGACTGCCCGAAAGGACAAATCTATGACAGCAAAACCAAAAGCTGCATGGTGGATAAAGGCAGCATGATTTCCGATCAGGATAAAACGCAGTACGCCTATCATCTGGCGAAAACCGGGCGTTATCAGGAAGCGCTGACCGTGCTGGATACGCTCAAAGATCAGAACACCAAAGAAGCCTGGAATTATCGCGGCTACGCCACCCGTAAACTGGGTCGCACCGACGAAGGCATCAGCTATTATCAGAAGTCGATTGCGATTGACGCGAATTACGCCAAAGTTCGGGAATATCTCGGCGAGGCTTATATGATTAAAGGGCGTCCTGATCTCGCAAAAGCCCAGCTGGCGACCATCAAAGGCTTATGCGGCACCGGTTGTGAAGAATACCGCGACCTGAGCGCCGCCATCGACGGCCATCCGGAATCCTGATCACGGAGAAACGATAAATCTCACCGGCAGACTTACGTTCTGAACTGAGCCAGTGCCTGTCACGTTTGTGGCGCTACGCGATGGTGTTATCGCGCAAGCATGACGTGGCAGACGATCTGGTGCAATCCACCTGCGTGCGTGCGCTGGAACGCTGCGCGCAGGTCGCCGACAGCACCGGCGTGGATCGCTGGCTCTTTTCTATTCTGCACTCTATATGGGTTAACGAACTCAGGGCGCAGCACGTTCGTCAGGGGCAGGGATTTGCGGATGTGGATGAAACGGAGGCGCCCGCCGACACGCTGTCTTTTGAAGAACGTCACTGGCATACGCAGGTGATGCAACGGGTGAACCGGCTGCCGGAAGCCCAGCGCAACGCGGTGTTTCTGGTGTACGTCGAAGGTTTTACCTATCAGGAGGCGGCAATGACACTGAGTGTGCCCGCGGGCACTATCATGAGCCGTCTGGCGGCCGCACGGCTGACGCTGGCAAAAGATGCCGGTGCCTCCACAAAACCGCAGCAGGGAGAGAAAAAATGACCCGTGAAGTCCCGTCTGCGCCTTATTCCGATGAAACCCTGGTCGCTTATCTCGATAACCAGTTAAGCGAACCGCGGCGCGCAAAATTTGAAGCACAACTGGCGCAGGATGACGTGCTGGCGCAGCGGCTGGCACAGATGTCACGCAGCAATTTACCCTTCCACGACGCGTTCGGTGCGATGTTGCAGCAAGCGCCGGTCGGTAAATTACAAGCCGCGCTGGATGCCATTCCCGATGTTCCGGCTGCCGGTTCGCGCCGCTTTAGTCGTCGCGCACTGCTCGCCGCGTCGGTAAGCTTTCTGGCCGTCGGGCTGCTGGCAGGGCGTTATTCGACGCTTTTTGAATCGGATGATAACTGGCGTGCGCGCGTGGCGGATTACATGTCGCTGTATACCGCGCAGACGCTGGCGGATGTGTATGATTCTGCGGGGCAACAAAAAATCCAGCTGGCGCGGGTGCAAAATACCTTAGGTATCGCACTGAGCCCGGCGGCGCTGGCGGTGCAGGGGGCAGATCTGAAAGATGCCCGCATGTTGCATTATGACGACTATGACATCGCGCAAATCACCTATCTGGATCTGCGCTACGGCCCGATGGCGCTGTGTATTACACGCAGCGAACACCGTGACACTACGGCGCAGCAGAGTGAAATCCGTCGCGGAATGAACGTGGTTTACTGGCGCAACGCCGGTTACAACTTCATGCTGATTGGCCACAGTCCGGCACCGGCTCTGGCCGCGTATGCTGCGGCTTTACAGGCGAATCTGGCCTGAGTAATTTCGTCACGTCACTAACTTATGTAATTATTTAAAGTATTAAACTATTTTTAATGCACGTAACGACAATGTTAAATTGTTTACGAAATCTCGATAATATGAGTATTCGGTAACATTTGTGTGGTTGATTTGTCGTTCTTCGCCGCGGTTTTCGTTACTCCCCATTATTGTCCTTTCATACTCTGTGGAAATAATCGCTTATTTCCCACCGCACCGGGTTGTTGATTTCGTTTATCCAGGGGAAATCTGGATAGCTTTCACCTGCAAAACTAAAACTAAACATTCAGAGAAACAGACGTCATGAGAAAGATACTCGCCATGATCCTCTGCCTTAACGTGGTTGCTTTCAGCCAGTCAGCGTTGGCAGAAGATGAAAAACCCGTTGATGTGTTACTGATCGGCGGCGGCATTATGAGCGCGACGCTGGGGACATACCTTCAGGAATTAGAACCAGACTGGTCAATCGACATGGTTGAGCGTCTCGACGGCGTGGCGCTGGAAAGCTCCAACGGCTGGAACAACGCCGGTACCGGCCACTCTGCGCTGGCGGAAATGAACTACACGCCGGAAAAAGCCGACGGCAGTATCGATATCTCCAAAGCGGTCGAAATCAACGAATCCTTCCAGATTTCCCGTCAGTTCTGGACCTATCAGGTTGAGAACGGCGTACTGCACAATCCGCGTTCCTTCATCAACAGCACGCCGCACATGAGTTTTGTGTGGGGTGACGACAACATCAATTTCCTGCGTAAACGTTTTGCGGCGCTGCAGCAAAGCACGCTGTTCCGCGGCATGGAATATTCAGAAGACCCGGCGCAAATCAAACAGTGGATCCCGCTGGTGATGGAAGGGCGCGACCCGGCGCAGAAAGTGGCCGCGACCCGTATTCCGATCGGTACCGACGTGAACTTCGGTGAAATCACCCGTCAGCTGGTGGCCTCATTGCAGAAGAAACCTAACTTCTCGCTGAGCCTCGGTCATGAAGTGCGCGACATCAAACGTAACCCGGATAACACCTGGAACGTGACCGTTGCCGACCTGAAAAACGGCGACAAAGAAAGCGTCATCAAAGCGAAATTCGTGTTTATCGGCGCAGGCGGCGCGTCACTGACGTTGCTGCAAAAATCCGGCATTCCGGAAGCAGATAACTACGGCGGCTTCCCGGTCGGCGGCGAATTCCTGGTGACCGAGAACCCGGACGTGGTGAAACGCCATCTGGCAAAAGTGTACGGTAAAGCGTCTGTCGGCTCACCGCCGATGTCCGTACCGCACCTCGACACCCGTATTCTGGATGGCAAACAGGTTCTGCTGTTCGGGCCGTTCGCGACCTTCTCCAGCAAATTCCTGAAAAACGGTTCCCTGTGGGATCTGTTCGGCAGCGTGAATTTCTCCAATATCATGCCGATGACCCACGTAGGTATCGACAACTTCGATCTGGTGAAATATCTGGTCAGCCAGGTGATGTTGTCCGACGACGATCGTTTCGATGCGTTACGTGAATACTTCCCGGATGCGAAGAAAGAAGACTGGCGTCTGTGGGAAGCGGGCCAGCGTGTGCAGATCATCAAAAAAGATGAGAAAGAAGGCGGCGTTCTGCGTCTCGGCACCGAAGTGGTCAGCTCTAAAGATGGCAGCATTACCGCGCTGCTGGGCGCTTCTCCGGGCGCATCCACTGCGGCACCGATCATGCTGCACCTGATGGAAAAAGTGTTTAAAGACAAAGTCGCGACGCCAGAATGGCAGGCCAAACTGAAGGACATCATCCCTTCTTACGGCACTGAACTGAACGGCAACGTGGCCGCGACTGAGAAAGAACTGGGCGACACCAGCCGCGTTCTGATGCTCGACAACCCGCAGCCAAAAGCGGCGGAACCGGCACCGGCAGCGGACAATTCTTCAGCCCCTAAAAAGGGTGAAGAGCAGAAGCAGGTTGCAGACGTCGCGTTGTAATCTGATTCCGTAAAAAGTGATCGTAAAGGCGCGGGCAACTGCGCCTTTTTAACATCTCATTTTTGCCTCAAAACCCGATTTAGCACGAATAGCTCGTTCTTTGACCGCCCCCAGACCCTCCAAAACCCCTTTGCAGAATCCTTCAAATCCAGCGGTGACGCGGCCTGAAGCGCTGTCCGGTATCCCGTTTGCCTGTTTTTTTGAAACGTTAAATCCTTTTTTAAATTATGTAGTGATAATGTTATATTCGTAGCCAGTATTTTAAAAAATGAAGTTTCAGTAACGATCCCGCGTGTTTTTTTGCTAATTTCTTGTTCGACAGCCATAACAATATTCTTAACCGAATCGCCAAGAACAGAACTGAACATTTAGAGAAACAGACGTCATGAGAAAGATACTTGGTATGCTTCTCAACCGTGACTCACTGGGTGCCAGCGAGCCTGCGGCCGCAGAAGACGAAAAATCCGTTGATGTATTGCTGGTCGGCGGCGGAATTATGAGTGCAACCCTGGGGACCTACCTCCAGGAACTCGAGCCGGACTGGTCAGTCCATATGATTGAACGCATGGACGGCGTGGCGCAGGAAAGCTCCAACGGCTGGAATAACGCCGGTACCGGCCATTCCGCACTGGCAGAAATGAACTATACCCCGCTGATGCCCGACGGTTCTGTCGATATCACCAAAGCGGTGGCGATCAACGAAGCCTTCCAGGTTTCCCGTCAGTTTATGGCGTATCAGGTGCAGAAAGGCGTGCTGAATAACCCGCGCTCTTTCATCAACAGCGTGCCGCACATGAGCTTTGTCTGGGGCGATGAGAATATCGATTTCCTGCGCAAACGTTTTGCTGCGTTGCAGGAAAGCACCCTGTTCCGCGGGATGGAATATTCAGAAGACCCGGAACAAATCAGACAGTGGATCCCGGCAGTCATGGAAGGCCGTGATCCGGCGCAAAAAGTCGCCGCAACCCGCACCACCGCAGGCACCGACGTGAACTTCGGCGAAGTCACCCGCCAGCTGGTCGAAGCATTGCAGAAAAAATCCAATTTCACGCTGGCAAACGGTCAGGAAGTGCGCGATATCCAGCGCAATCCGGATAAAAGCTGGCGCGTGACAATTACCGATCTCAAACACAGCCACAAACACCACGTGGTGAATGCGAAATTCGTGTTCATCGGC